>JBKPRL010000235.1:0-35674 GCA_046734535.1 bacterium
GTCGTCGCCCGCGTAGTAGATCTGCCAGCACAGGAACTTCGTCCGGTCGACGTCGATCGGGATCGGGTTGAAGACCTGGATGTGCTCGGGGTTGCAGTTGAACACCGTGTTGGGGAACACGACGTAATGACAGATGGCGTAGCGGTGGTGGTCCCAGTCCTGCGCCAGCTCCTCCTGGTACTGCTTCCTCGGCACGAAGCACATGTAGTTGTGGTCGTTGACGATGTGGAACGTCGTGCCCTTGGCCGACCGGGTCCACTCCGGGCCGACGTGGTGGAGCGAGGCGGTGTGGTAGATCTCGTTGAAGCCGTCGACGATGGCCTTGTAGCTGACCGGGACCTCCCACTCGAGCACCTCGAGCAGCTCCATGTCCTCCATCCGGTACTGGCCGAGGTCGACCATGATGTCCTCGCCGATCCACTCCCGGAGGGGCGAGGCCACGTCCGGACCGGCCAGGTTGACCCAGATCCAGCCTGCCCACTCATCCGCGGCGACCGCCGGAGCCCGCAGGTCGCGCAGCTGCTCCTCGTCGAAGTCGACCTTCTCCGGCACGCCGATGACCTTGCCGGTGGTGTCGTACATCCAGCCGTGGTACGGGCAGGTGAACTTGCGAGCCCCACAGCCCTGCCACTCGGTGACGAACGAGGGCCCGCGGTGACGGCAGACGTTGTGGAACGCAGCGAGGCCGCCGTCGGGCTGGCGGGTGATGACCACGGTCTCACCGTGGCTCTCGAAGCTGATCCAATCGCCGGCGCCGGAGATCTGCGACGACCTGGCGGCCAGGAGCCACGTCGTCCCCAACACCTTCTCCCGCTCCAGCTCGAACTGCATGGGGTCCGTGTAGGGCTGGCGGCTCATGGTGCTGGGGCCGTAGCCGGGTGTGATCGGCACTCCCGGGCCAAGACGGACCGGCACCCCACCCCTGGTCGGCACGTGCACCATCGGACGCTCCTTCCCGACCGACGGCCCCTGGCCGGCGATCACGTAACGCTCGTTATATGTAACACCTGTGATATGGTGCCGTCAAATGCCCAAGGTCGTGGACATCGCGGAGCGGAGGAGCGAGCTGGCCGCGGCCGCAGCCCAGCTGATCGCTCGCTCCGGAGTCGGTGCCGCGACCTTACGCGAGGTCGCGGCAGAAGCGGGATGGACCACGGGGGCCCTCACCCACTACTTCGCCGACAAGCGCGAGCTGCTCCGCTTCACGTTCGCCTCCTCGTTGGCCGAGCGGCACGCCGCTCACGCCGCGAGCGGCGACCAGACGCCGCGCCAGCAGCTCATGGACTCCCTCGAGGGCGCCCTGCCGCTGGACGACGACCGGCGCCGCCACTGGATGGTCACGATCGCGCTGTGCGCCCAGGCGGTCGGAGACGAGGAGCTCTCGGCGGTCCAGCGCGACGCGTACCGCGCCTTCCGGGCCCGAGTCGTCAGCCTGACCACGGCCTGCACCGCGACCCCCGCCGAGGAGGCCGAGGCGCTGGCCGAGCGGCTCATCGCCGTCGCCGACGGCATCGCGGTCCAGGCGCTGTTCGACCCCGCCGGTTGGCCGGCGGACCGCCAGCTGGCCCGGCTGCACGAGCTGGTCGGTCCGCTCCTGGCCATGCAGTAGCGCTCCGCGAGCGCGTTCGCGGGCGGCTCAGCCGGCGGGAGGCTGGATGAGACCGACGACGTTGCCGTCGGCATCGATGACCGTCGCGATGAGCTTGCCGCCGCCGACGTCGGTGGGCGGCTGCTGCGCGGTGGCGCCTGCGGCGACGAGCGCGTCCACGTGGCTGGCCACGTCGTCGACGTGCCAGTAGGTGACCGGGCCCGACATCCCCTTGGCGTGGCCGTTGGGGTCGAGCCCGACGTCCTGCCCCTCGACGTCGAACCCGACGTAGTACGGCTGGTCCATCACCGGGGCGACCCCCAGCAGCTGGCTGTAGAGGGGCTTCGCCGCGGCCAGGTCCTTGACCGGGTAGATGATGGTGTTCATGCGTGCGGCCATGGTGGGCTCCTTCGTAGGTGTTACCTCGACCCGGGCGTGGATCGTCAACGGGATGACGATGCTCGATCCCTGGAGGTAACGCGCGTGGCCGACGAGTGGCTGGCTGAGCAGTTCGATGCCCACCGAGCCCGCCTGCAGGCGGTCGCCTACCGGATGCTGGGCACGACGGGCGATGCCGACGACGCCGTCCAGGAGGCCTGGATGCGGCTGTCCCGGACCCCCCGTGACCGCGTGGACAACCTGGGGGGATGGCTGACGACGGTCGTCGCCCGGGTCGCGCTGGACATGCTGCGGGCCCGCGGTCGCCGCGAGGCGGTGGTCGCCCGCCACCACCGCGTCGCCCCGCCGCCGGCCATCCAGACGCCGGAGGACGAGATGGTGCTGGCCGACTCGGTCGGCGCCGCCCTGCTCGTCGTGCTCGATGCGCTGACCCCGGCCGAGCGCCTGGCGTTCGTGCTCCACGACATGTTCGACGTGCCGTTCGACGACATCGCCTCGGTCCTCGGCCGCTCGACCCCAGCCACCAAGATGCTGGCCAGCCGCGCCCGTCACAAGGTGCAGGGGTCGGGTGGCCGCACGCCGGAGACCGACGTCGTCCGGCAGCGGGAGATCGTGGACGCCTTCCTCGCCGCCTCACGGTCGGGTGACTTCGACACGCTCGTCAGCCTGCTCCACCCCGACGTCGTGCTCACCGCCGACACCGCCGCCGTCGACATGGGCTCACCGGCGGAGCTGCGCGGCGCCCGGTCCGTCGCGAGCATGTTCGCGGGGCGGGCGCTCGCCGCGCAGGCTGCGGTCATCGACGGCGCGGTGGGCGTGGTCTGGGCTGTCGGCGGCCACCCCAGGGTGGCCTGGGACTTCGTCATCCGCGAGGGCCAGATCGTCCACATCGACATGCTGGCCGCCTCCGACAGCCTGGACGGCGTCGACCTGGACCTCCTCGACGACTGACCTCCGGACGACGGCCTGGCCCGGTGCGGTCAGGGATCGGCCGGTCGGCGCCACACCACCTCGCCGTCGACGGTGTCCGTGGACGGCACGAGCCCGGCGCGCCCGGCGACGCGAGCCGACGCGTCGTGGTCGGGGTGGATGTGGGCTTCGATGGTCCGGACGCCGGCGGCGGTCAGCCAGCCGACGACGGCGATCGCGGCTTCGGAGGCGTAGCCCTGGCCTTGCCATCGGACGCCGACCACCCACGCGACGGTCGCCGCGCGACCCGCGTCGGTGACCGTCGCCTGCACGAAGCCGACCGCGTCACCACTCGCCTGGACCCGCACGATCCAGTTGCACCACTGCTCAGCACCGTCGGCCGACCAGCCGTCGGCCAAGTGCACGTACCGGGTGCGGAGCTGCTCCGGCGCGATGGGATGTCCTCCGGTGAAGTCGTGCAGCCGCTCGTCGGCCAGCACGGGCGCCATCTCGTCGGCGTCCTCGGGCACGAGGGGTCGCAGCTCGAGACGGTCGGTGACGACGGACGTCATGCGCAGGCCCATGTCGCCGAGTCTGTCCCTTTGAGCGAGCCGGTCCGCGAGCGTGGACGCGGCTGCCTGTGGGATCCCGTACGGTGCGCCGGGGTCATAGGGTTCACGTGGTGAGAGCGGGGCGAGCGTGAAGAGGTCAGACAGCGAACGGAACGCGGCGTCTGTGCTCGACTCGATCGAGGTCCTCCTCAACGCCTTGCCGCGCGCCGTGCTCATCACGGATTGGGACGGGACCATCTTGACCTGGAACGGGTCGGCCGAGGTCCTCTACGGGAGGTCCTCCGAGGGGCTGAAGGGACAGTCCGTGGTCGACGTGTCCCTCGCCTCGATCGGCGCCGAGCCGGCCCGCGAGGTGCTCGAGCAGGTTCGGGGCGGCGACGCCTGGATGGGCGAGGTCGTCGTGGTCCGGCCGGACGGCACCGAGGCGACCTCGCAGCTGTTCCTCGGACCGCTGCGCGACGGCGAGGGCGACGTCGTCGGCCTGATCAGCTCCGCCGACGACGTGACCGAGGCTCGGCGGCTGGCCCTCCGGGCCACGAGGCTCCAGGACCACCTGGGGCTGGCGCTGTCGGCCGGCCGCCTGGGCACATGGCGCTCGGACGCCGGGACCGGCGTCACGGTCTGGGACGCCGGGATGGAGCGGCTCTTCGGCCTGGAGCCCGGGACCTTCGACGGCACCTACGACGCCTGGGTCTCACTGCTGCACCCGGAGGACCGCGAGGCGACGCTCGAGGTCCTGCGCCGGGCCATGGCCACGAAGCAGCCCTACGAGGTCGAGCACCGGGTCATCTGGCCGGACGGCACCGTGCACTGGCTCCAGGGCCGCGGTCTCGTGGTGGCCGATGGGCGCGGTCAGGCCACCGGCACCATCGGCTGCACCGTCGACATCACCGCGACCAAGCAGCTCGAGGTCGAGACCGAGCGCCGGCGACGGGAGGCCGAGCGCGCCGCCGCGCGGGAGCGGCGAGAGCGCGAGCGGCTGGAGTTCCTGAGCCGGTTGAACGACGCCACCCTGGGCACCAACGACCACCTGACGCTCATGCGGAAGGTCACGGAGGCCGCCGTGCCCCGCCTCGGGGACTGGTGCACGATCCACTTCTGTCCCAACCCCGGCACGCCGCCCGAGGTGGAGATCGCCCACCGCGACCCCTCTCGGGTGCAGTGGGCCCGAGACCTGCAAGAGCGCTTCCCCTACGATCCTGAAGGCCGCACCGGCGTCCCCGCGGTCATCCGCAGCGGCGAGCTCGAGTTCATCCCCGACGTCGACGCGGTCGTCGACGCGCTCATCGAGCAGGCCGGCGAGGTCGCTCCCGTCGACGAGCTGCGGACGGTCCTCGACGAGCTGCACCTGACCAGCGTCATCACCGCGCCGCTGCGGACGAAGACCGGGATCGTCGGCGCGATGCAGTTCGTGACCGCGGAGTCCCGCCGCCGGTACGACGACGCGGACGTGGCCCTGGCCGTCGTCGCCGCCGGCCGGGTGGCCGAGGCGCTGGCCACGACCTGGCTCATGGAGCAGCACCGGGAGATCGCGGCCACCCTCCAGACCGCCCTGCTCCCACCGCGCCTGCCGGAGATCGAGGGGATCGGACTGGCCGTGCGCTACTGGCCGGCCGGCGCCGTCACCATCGTGGGCGGGGACTTCTACGACGTCTTCCCCCTCGGCGACGAGCGGTGGGCCATCGTGATCGGCGACGTGTGCGGGAGCGGGCCGAACGCGGCCGCGGTCACGGCGATCGCCCGCCACACGATGCGGGCCGCAGCCATGCACGGCGCCGACGGGGCGGAGTCGCTCGAGTGGACCAACCTGGCGCTCCACGCCGGCAACCGCGAGCTGTTCTGCACCGCGGTCTTCTCGACGTTGGAGCGGGCCGCCGGCGGCTGGCGCTTCACGTCGACCGCGGCCGGCCACCCGCTGCCGCTCCTGGTGCGCAAGGACGGGGAGGTGAGCACGATCGGCGAGCTCGGCTCGCTGCTGGGCGTCCTACCCAACCTGGAGCTGGTCACGGCATCGGTCGAGCTCACCGCTGGTGACACCCTGATCCTCTACACCGACGGCGTGACCGACGTGCCCCCACCCCACGACGTCGACGCCGAGACCCTCGCCATGCTGGTCCGGCGGGCCGCCGAGGGCGCGACCAGCGCCGAAGACGTCGCCGACCGGCTCGGCCGCTCCCTCCACGAGCTGCTCCCGGTCGCTCGCCGCAACGACGACGTGGCCATCGTCGTGGCCCGCGTGGTGCCCTGATCGGTGCGAGCTCAGGCCTGACGATCGGCGGAGAAGGTCACCTCGACCATCGGCGAGCCGGCCATCAGCTCGTCGACCGGCGCCTGCCCCCGGTACCAGCTCGCGCTCAGGTGGTCGAGGACGCGACGGCGGGTGACGGGGTCCGAGACGACCTCGGCCCGGGCCGGCAGGTCCACGTGGGCGTGCCGCTTCAGGTGCACGACCAGGTCCGGGTCGGCCTTCAGGTTCGCCAACCAGTCACGCCGGCCGGGCGTCCCGGTGATGAAGAACCGACCGTCAACCTCGAGCATCCAGATCTCGATCCGGCGCGGTTGGCCCGAACGTCGACCGGTGGTGGTGATGTCGACCGTCGGGTCATCCCTCAGCTCTTCGCGCGCGACCTCCATCCGACGAACGCTACGCGCTGAGTCGGGCCCGAGCTCTCGCGGTCGTCGGCAGAGTCGGCGGGAACGATCAGCGGCCGGTCGGGGTACCGTGCCGCGATGGCCAGCGTGACCGCCGCAGGGTGGATCGACGTGTCCGTCACCCTCCGCGACGGCATGCCGCACTGGCCGACCGATCCGCCCGTCATCGTCGAGCGGGCCATGGACATCGGGCGGGGTGACACCTGCAACGTCTCCCACCTGGCCATGGGCGTCCACAGCGGGACCCACATGGACGGACCGGTTCACTTCATCCACGGCGCGCCGGGGCTGGACGACATGCCGTTCTCGGCCACCATCGGGGAGGCCCGGGTCATCGAGATCGCCGACCCGCGCCAGATCACCGCTGACGAGCTGCGGCGACACGCACTCGCCGCCGGGGAGCGGGTGCTGTTCCGCACCACGAACTCCACGCGCTGCTGGCAGACCAACGCGTTCGTCGAGGACTTCGTGGCGATCTCGGAGTCGGCGGCCCTCCACCTCGCCGAGGCGGCTGTCCGCACCGTCGGGGTCGATTACCTGTCGGTCGCCGGCTTCCACGACGACGGCGTCAAGATCCACCGCATCCTCCTCGAGGCGGGCATCTGGCTCATCGAAGGCCTCGACCTGTCGGCCGTCGGTGCCGGCCGATACGAGATGATCTGCCTGCCGGTCAAGCTGCACGACAGCGACGGCGCGCCCGCCCGAGCCCTTCTCCGGCCGCTCGACGGCTGAACCTCGGCCGTCGTCCGCGGCGGACGGGCGCCGCGCCCGCGGCGTTCCTCGGCTTCGAGGCGCCCGGCCGATCAGCGGGGCGCCTCGGGGGTGTCCGGGGTCGCGCTCCACGCCCTGACCTCGTCGAGGGACACCGACCACACGGGCCCGGACGGCGGGGTCTCCCGGTACTGGTGGTACTTCGCCGCCAACGCCGCCCGGGCCGGACCGTCGACGGCATCGGCAGGATCGTGGACGGTCGCGACGCCGGTCACCCGGATCCACCACAGCTCCGACCAGTCGTCGCTGTAGTGGTCGACCAGCAGGACCGCACGTCCGGTGTCGCGCATGTCCTGCAGGCGGGCGAGCCGCACTGTCCGCTTGGGCTTGTGGTCGACGGCGCTCACGGCGCGACCGCCCAGCAGCGCGAAGCACACCGGCACGAGGCGGACGATGCACTCACGGCTGGTGGTGGCCAGCCGGCCGACCGGCGCGGCGGCCAGCCGCGCCATCACCCAGTCCTCCACCTGCCGATCTTGACCCACCGTCGGGGTCGCGGCGCAACCCTCGACGCACGCGAGGAGGTCAGCCCTCCCCGGCCGAGCGGGTGAAGGCGACCGCCAGCCAGTCGGGGTCGGAGCCGGCCTGGACGGACATCGCGTACCCCAGCTCTGCGGCGATGAGCTCGACCTGCTCGCGCTCGGCGGGGCGGATGCTGTCGACCATCACCCTGACCACGGAACGGTCCAGCGCCGCGGCCAGGTCATCGAGCCGCCAACCGCTCGCCAAGGCCTCGTCGTCGTCGACCCCGTCCTCGGTCCGACCGGGCGCGAGCGGCATGGCCGCACCAGCCTTCATCTCCTCGGTGACGGACATGCTGCACCTCCTGACGTGACAGAGTCCGGCCGGCCCCAGCCAGATACCCGACGACGACGTGCGCGCGAAGCATGCACCTCCAGGCTCCGGTTACCGGAGCTCCAGGTGCATGCCGCGGTCAGCCGGCTGGCGCGGGCGGAGGAGGGCCCTCGGCCCCAGCCGGCGCGGCGGGAGCCTCGAGGCCCTGCTCGATCTCCTCCTGCTCCTCCTCGGCCGCCGCGATCTCGGACTGGCCCATGTAGCTCGATTCCAGCAGGTGGCGGTTCTCCGACAGCTCGGCGGCGGAGCCTTCGAGGGCCAGGTTGCCGTGGGACAGCACGTAGGCCCGGTCGGCCACCTCCAGGGCCAGGTGGACGTGCTGCTCCACCACGAGCACCCCGGCGCCGGTCTGGTCAGCGATGGTCCGCAGCACGGGCAGCAGCCGCTCCACGATGATCGGCGCCAGACCCAGGCTCATCTCGTCGACCATCAGGAGGCGGGGCCGGACGGTCAGCGCCCGCCCCATGGCGAGCATCTGCTGCTCGCCGCCCGACAGCAGGCCGGCCCGGCGGGTGAGGATGGGCTTGAGGGCCGGGAAGTAGTCGAGGGCCTGGTCGATGTCGGCCGAGCCCTTGGCCGCGCCGAGACGGAGGTTCTCCTTGACGGTCAGGCCGAAGAACAGCGAGCGGTCCTCCGGCACGTGGGCCAGGCCGTCGCGGGCGACGAGGTGGGGACGCCGACCCTTGACCGACCGGCCGAAGACCTTGATGTCGCCGGCCAGGATGGGCAACAGGGCCGAGGTGGTCAGGAGCGTCGTGGTCTTGCCGGCGCCGTTGGGTCCGAGCAGCGCGACCACCTCGCCTTCGTCGACCCGGAGGTCGAGGTCCCGGACCACGGGCACACCGGCGTAGCCGGTGCTCATCTCTTCGACCTCGAGCAGCGCGGCCATCAGGCGCCCCCGGCCTTCGTGGCCGACTCGCCGAGGTAGGCCTCGATCACTCGTGCGTCGGAGCGGATCTCGCTCGGCGTGCCCTCCGCGATGAGGAGCCCGAACTCGATCACGTAGATGTAGTCACACACGTTGAGGACCAGACCCATGTCGTGGTCGACGAGGAAGATCGTGATGTCGGCATCGATGATCTGGCGCAGCCGGTCTCCGAGGGCCAGGGACTCGGCGGTGTCGAGACCGGCCGCCGGCTCGTCCATGCAGACGAGCTTCGGCCGTGCCGCGAGGGCGCGGGCCGCGCTCACCAGCTTCCGCTGACCCTGGGAGAGCTCGTTCGGCATCCGGCCGGCCAGGTCCCGCAGGTCGAGCACGTCGAGCGCGTACTCGACGCCACTCTCGTCCCGGGACCGCCGGGGGTGGACGAGGTCGGCCAGGAAGCTCCCGGGCGACTCGCGCTCGGCCGCCACCTGCAGGTTCTCGGCCACGGTCAGGTCGTCGAAGAGCTCGAGCGACTGCCACGTGCGCCCCAGCCCGAGGCCGGCCCGCCGGTTGGCGCCCAGGCCGCTGATCTCCCGGCCGTCGAGCTCGATCCGGCCGGTCGTCGGGACGAAGCCGGTGATCCCGTCGATGAACGTCGTCTTGCCGGCGCCGTTCGGCCCGATGAGCCCGACCAGCTTGCCCTGCTCGACGCTGAGGTTGACCTCGTTCACGGCGCGGAGGCCGCCGAAGGTGACGGACATGTCGCGGGTCTGGAGCAGGGCCATCAGCTGCCTCCCGCGCTCGCCGCGGTCACGGGCACGCCGGCGTCGGGCGGCGCCTTCGCCGATCGCCGGCCGATCAGGTGACGGATCTGGGCCGCGGCCAGGCTGAATGCGCCCGCCAGGCCCTCCGGGTTCTTGATGGCGTTGAAGATGAGGCCGATGCCGCCGATCAGCGGCACGTAGTTCGGGTCGAGGTTGAACCACTTCTCGAGCGCGGTGAACGTGACGCCGTTGGGTGCCAGGGTCCCGGCGAGGATGGCGCCCATCACGGTCGAGATGCCGCCCAGGTAGGCGAACGCCAGGAAGAGCAGCGAGTTGAGGGCGCCGAAGTAGAGCGGCGTGACTGACCCGAACCGGTAGCCGGAGAGCACGCCGCCAAGACCGGCGATGAAGGCCGACAGGCCGAAGGCGAGCATCTTCGTGCCGGCCACGCTGACGCCGGCTGCTGCGGCCGCCCGCTCGTTGCCTCGCACGGTGAGGAACCGCCGGCCGGTCCCGGAGCGCCGCACGTTCACGACGACCAGCGCCAGCAGGATCACGAAGATCAGACAGAGCACGCCGAACCAGACGTTCGGGGGCACACGGTCGACGGCTCGGAGACCGAACACCTTCAGCTTGACGTTGTTGGGGCCGAAGTCCTTCCCGCCGATCTTCGGCGCCTCGACGGGCAGCGCGCCGCTGGTGCCGGCCAGCTTCGGGTTCTTGAACACCAGCTCCTCGATGGCCACGGCGGCCGCCAGGGTCACGACGGCCAGGTTGACGCCTCGGACGCGCAGGGCCGGGACGGCGATGGCGAGGCCGAAGAGCGCCGCGACGAGCGCGGCGACCAGTGGTCCGAGCGGGAAGGGCCAGTCACTGAAGTACTTGGACAGCGCGAAGCCGGCCGTTCCGGCGATGGCGCCCTGGGCCAGCGAGATCTGACCGACGAAGCCGGTCAGCACCACCAAGGAGAGCGCGATCACCGCGAAGACGAGGGTGTTGATGATCGCCTGCCGCCAGTCGAAGCCGAGGCGGAACAACCCGAGCAGCGTGGCCGCGGTCGCGAGGACGGCGAGCAACGGCACGAACCGGGGTGCCGGCGCGGCCGGGAGCCGGCCCCCGCCGATGGTGCCCCGCTCGGGCAGGCTCTTGCCCCGGACGAACATCGCGATGACGATCACGACGAACGGGAGCGACTTGGCCAGGCCGGCGGGCGGGATCGACTCGACTGGGAACCAGTTCTTGGCGCTGTAGTAGACGGCCAGGGCCTGGAGCATCCCGATGCCGAGTCCGGCGGCCACCGTGACGCCGAACGAGGTGAAGCCGCCGAGCAGCGCCGCGCCGAGGGCGGGCACGATGATCAGCGGGACGGTGATGGGGTCGAGCGTGGTGATGGGCGAGACGATGATGCCGAACAGCCCGACGATCACCGTGGCCAGCACCCAGTTGGCGCCAGCCAGGAAGTCCGGCGAGAAGCCGAGGACGATGGCGCCCTTCTCGTTCTCCGCCGCGGCCCGCGTCGCCAGGCCGAAGCGGGTGAAGCGGAACAGCGCGTAGAGGATCGCGGCGAGGACGATGACGAGCAGCGCCAAGACGAGCTGGTTCTGGGGGATGACGATGTCGCCGAAGAACCGGCGGGGTTGATCGTCCAGGATCTTGGTGGGCAGCTGGGTGGTCCCGCCGAAGCGCAGCTGGACGACGGCCTGGAAGACGATGAACAGTCCGACCGAGGCCACCACCTTGGCCAGCGGTGGGGCGAAGCGCAGCGGCCGGAACACCACGAAGTGGAGCAGCAGGCCGAGAAGCGCGGCGTAGACGATCGAGATGACGAGCGCGGACGCGAACGTCTGGCGGGCGCCGGGCAGGTCGATGAAGGTCGGCCAGTTGGGCAGGTCGATCCAGTCCGGCTTGGATCGCCCGTTGTTGACGACGCCCTCGATGAGGGCGAGCGGGTTGGGCAAGGGCGGGATCACGATGCGCCCCCTGGTGCGCAGCTCGTGGAAGACGTAGCCGATGTAGATGGCGACCGCGCCCTTGGAGAAGTCGACCACGCCCGCGCCGCGGTAGGTCAGCACGACCCCGAGCGCGATGCCGGCGATGAGGGAGCCCGTCCCGAGACCGAGCGCCATCTGGCTGATGAGGACGTTGTCCGAGACCAGCCGGACGATGATCAGCACCGCGACGACGGCTCCGATCACCAGCCAGATGGTGCGAGCGCGAGCCTTGATGACGAACCCCCCGTTCTCCCCTGTTCGGTCCTCGTTGGTCGTCGCGGGGGAGGCGGTTGTCCTCCCCCGCGACGCTCAGCCTGCCATCACGCAGGAGGTGGGTTGGTCGGATCGATCGGCTTGCCGTTGAGGCCGTCGGCGACCGAGATCCATTGCCCATCCTTGTACTGCTGGATGCCCATCTGGATGCCGCACAGGGACGGGAAGATCGGGTTCTTGCCGCAGGCCATCGGACCGACGACGCCCCACATCGGGCCGGTGAAGCCCTTGGCCGCCTGGCGCATGGCGTCGGGCGTCACGTTGTCGGCGCCGATGGCGTTCATGAACTTCACGAGCGTGAGGGCGTTGCCGTACATCGGGCCCGCGAAGCCTGTGTACTCGATGTCCTTGATGTTGTTGGCCGTGGCATAGTCCTGAACGACCGAGAGGTAGTTGTCCAGCTCGGGCTGCCCTGGGATGAAGTACGAGTAGCCGTAGCCGCCGTAGTACCACTCCGGGAAGTCGCCCGAGTCGCCAACCTGCTTGAGATGATCCTTCATCCCGGTTGCGTAACAGAGACCGGTGGTGACGACCGGCGTGGTGATGCCAAGTTGCTTGAGCGCGTCATACGTGCCGATGCAGCCCTGGATGGTGACGAGCGGGATGAACACCCCGGCATCCTGCGCGCCCGCGGCCTGGATCGCCGGAGCGAAGTCCTGCGGTCCGGCCGTGTCCGGGATGGGCACGCCCGTGACCTGGATGCCGTACTTCTCCAGCACCGGCTTGGTCAGCAGGTTGTAGCCAGCCTGGCCCGCCGGGTTGTCCGAGTAGACGACCGCCGCCTTGGTCGGCTTGCCCTCCGGCAGCATCGTCGCCGCGAAGATCGCCATGCCCTGGACGACCCCCGGCGCGCCGGGCGTGAACGCGAACGCATCCTTGGCCAGGAAGTCAGGGGTGGCGACCGGGTTGCCGATGAAGACGGGCTTCTGCCCTGCGAGCGTGTCGAACAGCGGCTGGTTGCCGTTCGCCAGCGTGCCGGTCAAGACGAACTGCACTGACGAGTCGGCCAGCATCTCCTGGCCGCACTTCTGCCCGTCCTCCTCCTTCTGGACGACGCACTTCTTGATCTGGACCGGTCGGCCTTGCACGCCGCCGAGGGTGGAGTTGATGTAGTCGACCGCGGCCTCGAGACCGACCGTGGCCTCCGGGAAGGCCGGCGTGCCGCCCTCCTGGTTCACGTAGCCGATCGTGATGGGGTCACCCTCCGCCTTCTTGGCTTCGGTCGCGCCGACGTAGTCGAGGGCCACCTTGTCGCGCTCGGCGTTGGAGCTGGCCGCGGTGGTCGGGGCCTCGCTGGACCCTGTCGCCGCGGACGTCGCCGTGGTGGTCGCCGAGGCTGCGGTCGTCGCCGCCTCGCCCGCCGTCGTGCCCGAGGACGTCCCGCTGTCCTCCGAGCAGGCGGCGGCCACGAGGCCGAGCGCGACCACGCCGGCCGCGAGCCTGAAGCTCTTTCTCACTGTCGATCCCCCTTGTCGTGGATGGCCCGGGCCCGACCACCGGTCCCGTCCCTTCGCTGTGGCCGGGAGCCTAGGTGGCGCACCTCACCCTGTGACGGCGGTGAGGCCGAGGCAGAGGGATTCAACCAGTCAGTCAATATCGACGTCAACGACCAGGACAGGCCGAGGCTCACCCCTTGCGATAGCGGGCCACGGCCAGTGGGGCGAAGACCGCGATGATGGCGGCGATCCACAGCAGCGAACGTAGGACCGGTCCTCCGACGTCACCGCCCTGGCTCAGCGCCCGGATGGCGTTGGCGGTCTGCGTGACGGGCTGGTGGTCGGCGAAGGCCTGCAGCCACCCGGGCATGCTCGTGGTCGGCACGAACGCCGAGCTGGCGAACACGAGCGGGAAGATGATGACGAAGCCAGCGAGCTGCGCGGTCTCGGCGTCGCCGGTCTTGAGCCCGATGAAGGCGAACACCCACGAGAGGGCGAAGCCGAAGAGCACGGCGAGGAGGACCGACGCCACCGCCATCAGGAAGCCGTTGTGGAAGCGGAAGCCGATGAGGGTGCCGACCGCGACCATCAGGAGGACCACGAACAGGTTGCGCACCGCGTCGGCCGCGGTGCGGCCGGACAGCACGGCCGAGCGGGCCATGGGCAGGGAGCGGAAGCGGTCGATGATGCCGGTGCCCAGGTCGGTGGCGAGGCCGAGCGCCGTCGACGTGGCTCCGAAGGCGACGGTCTGCACCATGATCCCGGGGAGCAGGTAGTCGATGTACTTCCCACCGGTCTGGTTGATCGCGCCGCCGAAGACGTAGTTGAACAGCAGCACGAACATGATCGGCTGGATCGTCGAGAAGAAGACCAGCTGCGGCGTGCGCAGGATGCGCAGCAGGTTGCGGCGGGCGATCGTCAACCCGTCCGTCAGCGCCGCGCCTCGCGGCAGGGTCGAGATCAGGCGCGCCGCCTCGGGGGACGAGACGGGGGCGGTCGTCGTGCTCATGCGCTGCTCCTCTCCTTGGCGTGGCGGCCGGCCCGGCGTCCGCCCGCGGGCTCCCCGACGTCGCCGTCCTCCTGGACGGCCGTGCTCTTGTGGCCGGTCAGCGCCAGGAAGACGTCGTCGAGGGAGGGGCGTCGCAGGGAGAGGTCGGCGATCTCGACCTCGGCGTCATCCAGGGCCCGGACCGCGTCGACCAGGGCCGACGCACCGGCCGAGGTGGGGATGGCGAGGTGACGCCCTTCGCCGTCGACCTGCGAGGGCTCCGCGCCCAGCGGTCCGAGCGCGGACAGGACGCGCCCCATGTCGGCGGCCCGCTGGATGCCCACCTCGAGGACGTCGCCGCCGAGCTGCGACTTCAGCTCGTCGGACGTGCCCCGGGCGATGACCTTGCCGTGGTCGATGACGACGATGGACCGGGCCAGCGCGTCAGCCTCCTCCAGGTACTGCGTCGTCAGGAGCACGGTCGTGCCGTCGCGCACGAGCTGCTGGATGAAGGTCCACAGCTCCATGCGGGTGCGAGGGTCGAGGCCGGTCGTCGGTTCGTCGAGGATCAGGACACGAGGCCGGCCGACGAGACTCGCCCCCAGGTCGAGGCGCCGCCGCATCCCGCCGGAGTACGTCCGGACGGAGCGGTCGGCGGCATCGGCCAGGTTCAGGCGCTCCAGCGCCTCCTCGGCCCGCACCTTCGCCTCCTTCGGGCTCAGGCGGTAGAGCCGGCCCACCATCTCCAGGTTCTCGCGGCCGGTGAGCACCTCGTCGACCGCGGCGTACTGCCCGGCCAGCCCGATCACCGAACGGACGGCCACCGGCTGGCGGACGACGTCCAAGCCGTCGACCTTCGCCCAGCCGGCGTCGGGGCGGAGCAGGGTGGCCAGCACCTTGACGAGGGTGGTCTTGCCGGCTCCGTTGGGTCCGAGCAGGCCGAGGACGGTGGCGGCCGGCACCTCCAGGTCCACCCCGTCGAGGGCCTGCGTCTCACCGAACGCCTTGCGGACGCCGGACACCTCGATCATCGGTCCGGCCACGGTCGGCTCGCTCATCTCCCCGTTCTACTCCGTGGTGCCGGAGCGGCGGGCGGGCGGCGAGCCCGGGTACTTTGGCGGCCCGCCATCGCGTTCTGGTCAGGGTTGTGCCGGGCCGAGCGGCGACTCCGCGACCAGGACCCAGGAGAGCGTCGACCCGACGGACCCCAGTGACATCCGGGCGGTAGGCGGCCTCGGGCGGCACTCGGATCGTCCGTGGCGCTCCCCCCTACCTGTCGCTCGCCCGGCCGTCGAGAGTCGAGCGCGCAGTTACTGTGGGTGCGTGGTTGACATCGACCTGGCCGCGACCGACCGCCTGCTGACGACGACCCGGGCGGTGCGCAAGCGCCTCGACCTCACCCGCCCGGTGCCGACCGACCTGGTGCTCGAGTGCCTGCGGGTGGCCGTCCAGGCGCCGGCCGGCGGGAACATCCAGCGGTGGCGATGGCTCCTGATCGACGACCCGCAGCTCAAGGCCGGGCTGGCCGAGCTCTATGCCCGCTCCTACGCGCCGTACATGGCCGAGCAGCGGGCCGCCGTGGCCACGTCCGGGCGGGAGGACGCCGACCGCATCATGGCCAGCTCCGACCACCTGACCGAGCACCTGCGGGACGTGCCGCTCCTGGTGATCCCCTGCCAGCTCGGGCGTCCAGAGCCGTCGATGACGCAGGGCATGCTGGCGGGCTTCTACGGCTCGATCCTCCCTGCCGTCTGGAGCTTCATGCTGGCGGCGCGGGCGCGCGGGCTGGGCACCGCGTGGACGACGTTGCACCTCGGCTACGAGGCCGAGGCCGGCGAGCTGCTCGGGATCCCTGAGACCGTCAGCCAGGTCGCCCTCATCCCGACGGCCTTCTACACGGGCGAGACCTTCCAGCCCGCCAGCCGCCGCCCGGTCGAGGAGATCACCTACCGGAACCGGTGGAAGCAGCCCATCTGACGCCGCGGCGGGCAGAAGCGGGCGGGCCGCCGAGCGGGTGCGTCAGCGGCCCTGCGTGATGTACTCGTAGAGCGCCTGGTTCTCGCTCTCCAGCTGCCCGAGGCGGTGCTTGACGACGTCGCCGATGGAGACGATGCCGGCCAAGCCCCCGGTCTCGTCGGCGACGGGCACGTGGCGGATGCGCTGGTCGGTCATCAGCCACATCAGCTGCTCGATGGTGTCCTTCGGCGCGCAGGTCGTCACCTGCTTCGTCATCAGGTCGGACACGGACTGGTCGAGCACGTCCGACGCGTGCGCGGCCATGCTGCGGACGACGTCGCGCTCGGAGAGGATCCCGTCGATGCGGCGGCCATCGGTCGACACCACGAGCGCGCCAACGCGCCGCTCGTTCAGCAGAGCGACCGCCTCCCGCACGGTGGCGTCGGGCCTGATCGTGGCTACGTCGTCACCTTTGCCGGCCAGGATGCTCTGCACGTACATCCGCAACCTCCCTGGAGCTCGCTGCGCAGGCTAGTGCCCGCCCTGTCGATGACCGGAACGGCGTCCCCGCCCCGTAGGGTTGAGCGTCGTGGACGAGCGACGGACGGGCATCCTTCTCGGCCTCCTCGCCTACACGATCTGGGGCTTCCTGACGATCTACTGGAAGGCTCTCCACGACCTCGGGCCGTTCCAGCTCATCGGGGCGCGGATCATCAGCTCGCTCGTCCTCCTGTCGGTGATCCTCGCCCTCACCCACCGTTGGCGGCACCTCGCGCCGCTGGCGCGCGATCGGACGCTGCTCGGCCGGGTGGCCATCGCCGCCGTCCTCCTCACCGGCAACTGGACGGCCTACGTCTGGGCCGTCGCCCACGACGACATCCTCCAGACCGCGCTCGGCTACTTCATCGCGCCGCTCGGCACGGTGCTGATCGGCGTGGTGGTGCTCGGCGAGCGGGTCCGCCCGGCCCAGCGGGTCGCGCTGGGGCTGGCCGCGGTGGCCGTCGTCGAGCTGACGATCTCCTACGGCCGCATCCCATGGATCGCGCTCGTCATCGCCGCGTCGTGGTCGTTGTACGGACTGTGCAAGCGCCAGGTCCCCCTCGCCCCCTTCGAGAGCCTGACCGGCGAGACGCTCGTCCTGCTCCTGCCCGCGCTGCTCGTGCTGCTGGTGCCCGCGGCGCACGGCAACGGCCTGGCCTCCCAGGCCACCGGCGCGCAGATGGTGCTCGTCGCGCTGACCGGCGTCGCCACCACCGTCCCGCTGGTCATGTTCGCCGGCGCGGCCAGGAGGGTGCCCTTCACGCTCCTCGGGCCGATGATGTACATCGTGCCCAGCATCAACTTCCTGCTCGGCACACTCGTATACGACGAGGCCATCGACGCCAGCCAGCTCTTCGGCTTCGCCCTCGTCTGGGTCGGTCTGGCCATCTTCACGGTGGACGGGGTCCGGGCCGGCCGCACCGAGCCGAGCCCGCTCGAGGCCGCTACCGTCGTGTCGTGACACGCACCCTGTTTGGCGGACTGGGCGCGGCGGCGATGCTCCTCGTCGCTTCCTGTTCCGCGAGCACCACGAACTACAAGGACGCCGCGACGAAGGTCATCGAGGGTCAGCTCCAAGACGAGCTGGCCATGGGTGAGCTCACGGCCAGCTGCGAGGAGCCGACCTCGAAGGACGTCGGCACCACCTTCGACTGCACGGCCGACACCGCCAACGGCGACACCATCACGCTCACGGCGGAGATCCAGAAGGGCAAGAAGGTCTTCGTCCAGACGACCAACGTCCTCACGGCGGACAACCTCACCGAGATCGAGCGGGAGGCCGCCCGGATCCTGAGCGAGAAGGTCGGCCAGGACCTTCCCGCCGAGGCCATCGACTGCGGCCAGCAGGCCATCGTGGCCGCCGCCGGGGAGCCCTTCACGTGCGCGCTGAGCGACCCGTCGAACCCGACGGTCGTCTACGACACCGCCATCACGCTGGACGATCTCTCCAAGCCGACCCAGCTCAACGTCGAGGTGGCCGACTCCCCACGGGCCTGACGGGGGGCCGGCAGGGGTTCGACCTTCGCCGCGCCCAACGGGCCTCGCGGCGCGCCGCCGCGGTCAGGTCGAGAGGACCGTGCAGGCGCTGATCCCGGGCGCGCCGTACACGTGCGTGAACGCCGTCCGGGGCTCGTCGGGCACCTGCCGCGCCCCGGCCTGGCCGCGCAGCTGGAGCACCGACTCGTAGACCTGGCGGAGCCCTGAAGCCCCGATCGGCTCGCCGTTCGCGAGGCAGCCGCCGTCGGTGTTGACCGGCAGCCGGCCGCCGATCTCGGTCTCGCCGAGCTGGATCATCTCCTCCTGCGCGCCGTCCTCGCAGAGGCCGCACTCGGCCATGTGCATGACCTCCGCGCCCGACTCCGTGTCCTGCACCTGCACCAGGTCCATCTCGTCCGGGCCGACCCCGGCCATCGCGAAGGCCGCGCTCGCCGCGCCCACGGTGGGGCTCGGGCCACGCTCGGGCGCCAACCACGGGGAAAAGACCTCGAAGCTGCCGAAGGGTCGGCTGCGCAGCACGGCGGCCCGGAGGAACACCGGATCAGTCGCGAAGCGGGAGGCCACCTCGCCCCGGCAGAGCACCAGGGCGACGCCACCTTCGCCGGGCGAGCAGAACATGTACTGCGTCAGCGGGTGCGACAGCATCGGGCCGCCGAGCACCTCCTCTTCCGAGAGGGGCTTGCGCCGCCAGGCGTTCTCGTTGAGCGAGCCGTTGCGGAAGGCCTTCACCGCGACCTTGGCCAGCGTGCTGGACGAGATCCCGTGGTCGTGCATGTAGCGCTGGATCTTCAGCCCGAAGAACTGCGTCGTGAGCATCAGGCCGCTGTCGCCGTACCACTGACCGAGGCCCCAGTCGGCGGGGTTGGGGTCGAACGCGCCGCGCGGGTGCTTGTCGAACCCGAGGGCCATCACGACGTCGGCGGCGCCGGCGTTGATGGCGTTGTAGGCGCTGATCAGCGCGCTCCCGCCCGTGGCGCAGCCGTTGGCGACATTGATGAAGGGCACGCCCGTGAGCCCGAGCGTGCTCACCATGGTGTCGGCCTTGCCGGCGGCGTCCGAGCCGCCGAACGCGTACTGCACGTCGGACCACCCGATGCCGGCGTCGGCCAGCGCGCCGCGCACTGCGACGGCACCCTGCTCCATGCCGGTGAGATCGTGGCGGCCGAAAGGGTGGATGCCGATCCCGACGATGGCGACGTCGCTCATGCTGCTCCTTCTGCGTCGGTGGGGGATTCGTCAGCGGAGGCGGCGTCGGCGGCCGGGGCGAAGGCGAAGGTGAGGACCTGCCGCCCCTCGTCGTCGGTCGTGAACGGGATGATCACGAGCTCGACAGGCATCCCGATGCGCAGCCGGTCCGGGTCGTTCTCGGTCAAGCGGGACTCCACGATCACGCCGCCGTCCCCGACGGCCAGCTCCACGTACCCGACTCCGTAGGGCACGAACGTCTGCGGGGTCTCCCGCCCGGCGTACGGCGGCGACTTCGGGAGGAACCCCTGGACGGTCCAGCTCCAGAGGCGCCCCCGCCGGGGCAGGAGCACGTCCTCCACGACCGTCGACGACGTCCGCGGGCAGGAGGACTGGCGGGGAAAGGTGACGACGCCGCTCTCGGGGAAGCGGCTGCCGATGAGCTGTGGCGCCTCGTCCGGCCAGGTGAACAGGCCCTCGGCCACGGGTACCTGGGTCTGGGTGTCGGGCATGTCCTGCATCATGGCATCAGGCGTCGGTCGGCTCCACGAGGAGGGTCCCGTCGACCAGGCGGTGGAGCACCGCCGCGGCGGCGGCATGGCGGTCGGCGTCGCCGGTGACGTTCGAGAACCGGGCCAGACCCGCGAGCACCGCGTTGAGGAGGTCCTCGACGGCGGTCGGCGCCACGTCGGGTGCCAGCTCACCGGCGGCGACCGCGTCGCCCACCAGCCGGTGCAGGAACGCGGTGGTGCGGCGGGCCATCGGGCGGAGCTTGTCCCGCAGCTCCGGGTGACGGTGCACCTCGGGCGACACGCCGATCACGAAGCCGGCCAACGACGGGTCGCGCCGGTTGAGCGCCACCGCGGCGTCGAGCACCGCGCCGAAGCGAGCCCGGAAGGTGTCGTGCGCGAACGCCTTCTCGAACTCGCCGTAGACCAGGTCCTGCACCTCGGCGTAGACCTCGCCGTACAGGTCGGCCTTCGAGCTGGTGTAGTGGTACAGCGCGCCGGTCGTGACGCCGGCCTCGGCGGCGATGTCGCGGTTGGTCGTGGCGTCGTAGCCGCGCGTGGCGAACGACCGCCGCGCCGCGGCCAGGATCCGGCCCCTGGTCACCGTCGAGTCGACGGCCGGCGGTCGGCCCAGGCGGCGTGGCTGTGCTCTCGTCGCCATGCTCACCCCGCGGGGGTCACGTCGCCACCGACCATCACGAGGCCGAGGGGCCCGGGTCGACAGGGATCCCGAAGCGGATCCGGTTGTGCGCGTGCGCCAGGTGCTGGAGCGAGAACGCGGCCTTGAGCGCCGCCAGCTGGCCTTGCGCCTCGAGCGCCTGGTTGACGCTCTCCTTCGCCAGCTTGAGCGCAAAGCTCGGCCGCTCTGCGATGCGGCGAGCCATCTCCATGGTGAACGGACGCAGCTCGTCCGCCGGCACGACGTGGTTCACCATGCCCAGCTGGTGGGCCTCGGCCGCGGTCACCCAGTCGCCGGTGAAGAGCAGCTCCTTGGCCTTCCGCGCCCCGAGCTCCCACGGATGGCCGAAGTACTCCACGCCGTTGACGCCCATCGCCACGACCGGGTCCGAGAACAGCGCATCGTCCGCGGCGATGATCACGTCCGCCACCCAGAGGAGCATGAGGCCGCCGGCGATCGTCTTGCCCTGAGCGGCGGCGATCACGGGCTTGGGGAGGTTGCGCCACCGCCAGCACATCTGGAAGTAGACCTCCTCCTCCCAGGCCATCTGCCCCTCCTGGCCCTCGCGCCCGAAGCCGCCGTACGGACCGATCACGTCGAACTGCTTCATGCTCTCCGTGTCCCGCATGTCGTGCCCGGACGAGAAGTGGGGTCCGTCGGCCTGGAGCACGATCACCTTCACGTCGCTGCGCCGGCTGGCGTCGTCGAAGGCGGCGTTGAGCTCGTAGGTCATGCGCTTGTTCTGCGCGTTGCGGCTCGCCGGCCGGTCGAGCGTCACGGTGGCGATGCCGTGGTCACCCGGCTCGAGCACGTCGTACCGGATGGTCTGGAAGTCCTCGGTCACGTCGCCTCGCTCGCCCCGGGCGCGCCCGCGGCGGCGCCTGTCCGGTAGTCGCCGAACTGGCCGTCCCGCGCGTCGAGCGCCTCGGTGACGTTGTCTCGGAGCTGGGCGAAGTAGGCGCGACTGGAGCGCTGGTGGAAGCCGAGTGCGTTGATGTCGGCGGTGGCCCGCATGGCGTCGCGCATCCCCATCCCCTCCATGGCGCGGTGGACGACCCGCTTGTTGAGGGCTTGGAGGTCGGGCGGCACCTTGGCCACCCGCTCGGCGATCGCGAGGACCGCCTCGTCCAGCGCGGGCGCCGGGAAGGCACGGTTGGCGAAGCCGGCGGCGACGGCCTCGGCCCCAGACATCGAATCCCCGGTCAGCATGGCCTCCATCGCTCGCCGCCAGCCGAGGAGCCACGGGTGCCAGGCCATGTCCGGCGAGCTCATGAGCCGTACCGGCGGGTAGCCGATCTGCGCGTCCTCGGCCACGTAGACCAGGTCGCAGGCGGTGGCCAGCTCGGTGCCGCCGGCCAGGCAGTAGCCGTGCACCTGGGCGATCAGCGGGGTCGCCATGTCCATCATCTCGAACCAGCCCGAGAGGACATGGCGGGCCCAGCCACCATCGGCCGCGGTGATCGGCCACGGTGGCGGCTCACCGGGGTCCTGCGCCAGGTCGTAGCCGGCAGAGAAGCACGGTCCGCCGCCCCGGACGACGACCACCCGGACCGCAGGGTCGGCGTCGGCGGCACGGAGCGCGGCGAACAGCTCGCCCCGCAGAGCGTTCGAGAGCGCGTTGCGCTTCGCCGGGCGGTTGAGCGTCAGGCGGCGGACGGAGGGCGCGGGCTCGTCGACGAGCACGAGCGCCTCGACGTCGTCGGTTGTGTCGCGGTGAGCCATCGCGTCCCCTTGTCCGACGCGAATCTAACCGCTCGATCACTTCGACGCGCGCCGCCCGCCGACCGAGTCTGGTCAGCGAGATGCACCCGAAGCGGTGCGATCCGCTGACCGGAACGAGTTGGGACGGCACACCAGCGAGACGGGCAGCGTCGCGGCGAGTCGATCCGACGTGCCTGGTCGGCGAGCCAGGAGCCATGGGAGTTCCAAAGGGGGGAAGGTCTCCCTTCCCCCCTTTGCGAGGGGATCAGCCCTGGAAGACCCCGGTCTTGCCCTCGAGGTCGATCGTGAAGTCCGCGTCCTTGTAACCGCCGGCGGCGGGGTCGAACTTCTGGATCTTGCCGTACTCGGCCACGTAGGCGTCCGTGGTGCCGTCGACCTTCGCCGTGCCCCCGATGGACAGCGGGAGCTCGAGGTCCGTGCTCCAGATGGCGTTCATCATGTTGGCCCTCGTCAGCCCGCCCTCCATCGCTGCGGCCCGCTTGAGGTTGTCCTCGAGGAGCAGGCCGATCGTGTAGCCGGTCGCGGTGTTGCCGAGCTTCGGGTCGGCGCCGCCGCCGAACTGGGCGACATCGTCCATGTACTGCTTCATGCCCGGGTCGTCGGCGTACGCGGGATCGGACGGATCCTTTTGCACGACGATGGTGTAGACCTCGGCCGCCGCCTCCCCGGCCGGCGCCACGAAGTTCTGCGCCGACTGACAGGTGGCCGAGATGATGATCGGACCCGTGAAGCCGCCCTGCCGGGCCAGCTTCATGAGGTTCGTGCAGAACGTCGCCGTCGTCTCACCGAGGATCACGTCCGGGTTGGCGGCGAGGAGCTGCGTGACCTCGTTGCTCAGGTCCGACGTCGGCTCGTGTGTCGCGGTGGCCACGACGTCGAGCTTGTTCTCGGCCGCGGTCTTCTCGAACTGCTTCTGGTACGACTTGCCGAAGTCGTTGTTGTAGACGAGCTGCGCGACCTTCGCCCCGTCAGGGTACTTGCTCTTCAGGAACTCGGTCCACGCGATCGCCTCGGTCGGGTAGGCCATGATGCCGCCGACGGTCCACGGGTGGTTGGCCGGGTCACCCCAGGCCGGGAAGCCGGTGCCGACCCACGCTTGGGGCACGCAGGCCGCTTCGTAGTCACCGCGGGTGCCGCCCACGTTCGGCGTGCCGATCTGGATGGCGGAGGCGAAGATCTTGTCGCCCTGGATGGCCTCCTGCACCGCGGGCTTGCTCTTGGCCGGGTCATAGGCGTCGTCTTTGGCCACGAGCTCGATCTTGTGCCCGTCGATGCCGCCGGCGGCGTTGACCTTCTCGAACACGACCTTCATGCCCGGGCCGATCTGGCCGAAGGCGGCCAGCGGGCCGGTCTGGGGGCCGATGAAGCCGATCTTGATGGGCGCACCGTCAGCCAGCGGCGTCGTGGCGTCCGCCGGGCAGTTGGTCGTCGGCACTTGGAAGGCGGGCGCCGCGGCCGCGGAGCTGGCCGCGGCAGACGAGGACGGGGCCTCGGTCGTGGCGGCGGCCGCCGCGGTCGTGGCCGCCGCTTCGGTGGCGGCCGGGGCCGCCGTGGTGGAGGCCGAGTTCGAGTCGCTCCCGCACGAGGCCGCGACGACGGCCAGGACGGCGGTGATGGGCAGGGAGGCCCGCAGGCCCCAGGATCGTGTCGTCAAGATGCTCCCCCTTGCTGGACGTTTGGATGTGGCGGTGCGAGCCCGCCCCTGACGGCGGGCGGCCGACCCCGGCGGCTGGACAGGGCTCCCCCCGAGCGACGGTCCGAGCAGGACCTTAGCCAACCGGCGCCGTGTCCTCAGGCGTGGGCTCCAAGATCGGCGAGGGCGCGCTGACGTCGGGCAGCCGCGGCGTCACGCGCACGAACCTGGCCTTGAGCGTCCGGACGCCGGCCACGATGCCGCCGGGCATGAAGAAGACGAGCACCACCAGGATCAGCCCGTACAGCACGTAGGCCTCGGGACCCGGGAACGCGATGAACGAGAGGTAGGGCAGGAACTCGACGATCACGCCGCCGAGCGCGGGACCGATGATCGTGGCGATGCCGCCGATCACCAGGCCGGCGATCAGCTCGATGGAGCGCTGGAGCCCGAAGCTGTCAGGGGCGATGGTCTGGCCGGCGAGGGCGAAGCAGCCGCCGCCGACCGCCGTCCACAGCGCGCTGACGGCGAACGCCATCACCTTCACGCGCGAGCTGTTGACGCCGGACGAGATGGCGCCGATCTCGTTGTCGCGCACCGCCACGGTCGCCCGCCCGACCCGGCTGCGCACCAGGTTGGAGGCGAGCAGGTACATGACGACGGCGATGAGGAACACGGTCACGAAGATCCACGAGCTCTCGTTCAGATGGCCGGGCACCCACGACGGCGCCCTCCACTTGAAGCCGTTGGGCACGTCGCCCTTGCCGACGGTGATGGTCTTGCCGTTGCCACCGCCGGTGAGGCTCTCCATCTTCTTCACGATCGACGGGAACGCGAGGGCGATGCCCAGCGTCACGAGGGTCAGGTACAGGTCCCGTATGCGCAGCGCGGGCAGCCCGACGAGCACGCCGACGCCGAAGCCGATGGCACCGGCGACCGGCAGGGTGGCCAGGAACGGCCAACCGTGGTCGGCGACCAGGATCATGCTGGTGTAGGCGCCGATGCCGAAGAAGGCCGAGTGCCCGAGGGAGACCTGCCCCGAGTAGCCGGTGACCAGGTTGAGGCCGAGGATGGCAATGGCCAGGGTGACGGCCTGGGCCCAGCGCAGCACCAGGTAGTCCTTGCCCGGCCCGAGCACGTAGACGGCGACGCCGAGGATGCAGAGCCAGCCGATCACCTGCCAGATGCGGTGCTCGACCGACCCTCGGATGATGACGTGCGGCTTCACACCCGTTCCACCCGCTTCGATCCGAAGAGGCCCTGGGGCCGGAAGTAGAGGACGATCATGATCACCGCCAGCACCATCACGAGGCTGAGCTCGGTACCGATGAGCGTGAAGAACGCGGGCACGAAGGTCTCGATCAGCCCGACGAGGAGGCCGCCGACGACCGCGCCGGCGATGGAGTCGAAACCGCCGAGGGCCGCGGCGGCGAAGCCGTACAGCAGGATCGCCCCCATGAAGTTGAAGTCGAGCACCCCGCGGTACTCGGCGACGATCGCCCCGGCGATGGTGCCGATCCCGGCCGCCAGCGCCCATCCGAGCATCAGCATCCGCTGGACCGGGATGCCTGCGAGGAGGCTCGACTCTGCGTTCGCCGCGACCGCCCGGTAGGCCAGCCCGAGCTTCGTCTTCTTGAGGAGGAGGTTGACGAGGATGACGAGGATCGCCACCGTCGCCCAGACCCCGATCGCCTTGTACGTGATGAAGAACTTGGGTGGCCCGTCGAGGATGTCGATCTTGTCGTTCAGCGCCCCGGGGAACGGCTGCGGGATCGGGTTGCGCGGTTGCGTCCCCCAGATCTTGGCGGCCAGCCCGTTGAGGATGAAGAACAGGCCGAGGGTCAGGATGACGGGGCCGAGGACGCTGCGCTTCTCGAGCGGGCGGATGAGACCGCGGTGGATCGCCGCGCCGGTCAGCATCATCACCCCGACGATGGCCATCAGCGAGAGCCAGACGTTCCACCGGTGCTCGACCGTCAGCACGAAGATGAGGAAGGTCGAGAACATCGCCATCTCGCCCTGCGCGAAGTTCAGGTGGCCCGTGGTCTTGTAGATGATGACGACGGTCAGGGCCATGAGCGCGTACACCGCGCCGTTGGCCAGGCCGTTGGACAGGTTCTGGAGGAACAGCGAGAGGTGGAAGAAGTTCTCCTCGACGCCGGGAAAGGCCAGGATCATCGGCTCGTCCTCCTCAGAACCCGAGGTACGCCCGGCGTACCGAGTCGTCGGACTTCAGCTCCTCGGCGGCGCCGCTGAGCACGATCTGCCCCGCCTCGAGCACGTAGGCGCGGTTCGCCACACCGAGCGCCAGGCTGGCGTTCTGCTCGACCACGAACATGGTGACGCCTTCCTGGTTGAGCTGGGCGAACTGCAGGAACAGGCCTTGGATGACAAGGGGGGCCAGGCCGAGGGACGGCTCGTCCAGCAAGAGCAGCCGCGGCCGTGACATGAGGGCCCTGGCGACGGCCAGCATCTGCTGCTCGCCGCCCGAGAGGCTCCCGGCCTGCTGCGTCCGCCGCTCGAGCAGCCGCGGAAAGGTGGTGAACCAGCGGTCGATGTCGGCCCGCACCGCGGCGCGGTCCTTGCGGGTGTAGGCCCCGGCCTCGAGGTTCTCCTCGACCGTCAGCTCGGGGAACGTGCCCCGACCCTGGGGTACGTGCCCGATGCCCCGTCGCACCACTCGCTCGGTCTTCTTGCCGACCAGCTCCTCGCCGGCGAAGCGGACGCTCCCCCACGTGTCGATCATCTGGCAGACGGCCCGCAGCGTCGTCGTCTTGCCCGCGCCGTTGGCTCCGAGGAGGACGACCATCTCGCCCTCGTCGACGGTGAAGTCGACGTCCCGCAGGACCTGCACCTGGCCGTAGCCGGCGCAGAGGCCGGTGGCCTCCAGCAGGGCCATCAGGCCGGGGCCCCCAGGTAGGCCTCGATCACCTTGGGATCGTTCTGGACCTCGGCCGGCGACCCCTCCGCGATCTTGCGGCCGAAGTCCATGACGACGACCTTGTCCGAGATCCCCATCACCATCCGCATGTGGTGCTCGACCAGCAGGACCGTCAGCCGATGGCGGTCCCGCAGGGCCCTGATGAGCCCGGCCAGCTCGTCCACCTCCGCGTGGGTGAGGCCGGACGCCGGCTCGTCGAGCAACAGCAGGGACGGCTCAACGGCCATGGCACGGGCGATCTCGATGCGCTTGAGGGTGCCGAAGGGCAACCCGGCCGCCGGCCGCAGCGCGAGGTCCTGGAGGCCGAGGTCGTAGAGGATCCGGAGGGACTTCTCGGTCAGCGCCCGCTCCTCCCGCTGCACACCGAGGTGGAACGGCGACCGTGCGTAGCCGACGTGGCCGTTGGTGTGAGCCCCGACCATCACGTTCTCGAGCACGGTGAGCCGGGGGAAGAGGGCGAGGTTCTGGAACGTGCGGGCGATGCCGAGGCGAGCGATGCCGTGAGCCGGGACCTTCAGGAGATCGGCGCCGCCGAAGCGCAGCTCGCCGCTGGTCGGCTGGTAGATGCGGGAGACGACGTTGAAGAGCGTCGTCTTGCCGGCGCCGTTCGGCCCGATCAGCCCGCAGATCTCCCCGGCCTCGACCGAGAAGGACAGCTCGTCCAGCGCCACGATGCCGCCGAAGCGCACGCTCACCTCGCGAACGTCGAGAACCGGCAAAGGATCAACCACCCCCCTGGTGGACACACCGTTGGCGCTCCTGCGGTGGGCGCAC
Organism: bacterium; assembly: GCA_046734535.1. Classification (GTDB taxonomy): domain Bacteria; phylum Actinomycetota; class Acidimicrobiia; order Acidimicrobiales; family Ilumatobacteraceae; genus DASTFY01. Next base: position 27,500 of record JBKPRL010000235.1, read on the forward strand.
CGTAGCAGTCCTGCTACGGCATCCCCGCCGGACGGACCGGGCCGAGGTCGTGCGGCCGGCCATCACCGATCTGCGCCGCGAGGAGGCCCGGCAATAGGGTTTGCGGATGGACCCTCTCCTCCCCGACCTCGACCGCTTCCGCAAGGAGGCCCGAGCCTGGCTGGAGGCGACCGCCCAACCGCTGCCCGACGCCTCCGCGACCGAGGAGGTCTGGGGCGAGGGATCGGACTCGGTCGCGGTGTTCCACGACCTGACCGACGAGGAGGAGCGGGCGCGCCTCGAGGCGGCGCGGACATGGCAGCAGCGCAAGTTCGATGCCGGCTACGCCATGATCAACTGGCCCGAGGCGCTCGGCGGCCAAGGCCTACCCACCAGCTACGTGCGGGCGTACAACGGCGAGGAGGCGCAGTTCGCGATCCCCTCCGCGGGCGAGCTGCCGCCGACATCCATGGGTCTGATCGCCCCGACCATCGCCACCTGCGGGACGCCCGAGCAGGCCGAGCGCTTCGTGCGGCCGCTGATGCGGATGGACGAGCTCGGCTGCCAGCTGTTCAGCGAGCCGTCGGCGGGTAGCGACCTGGCCTCGCTGACGACGCGGGCGGTACGCGATGGCGACGAGTGGGTGCTCAACGGCCAGAAGGTGTGGACCTCCGGCGCCCGCTTCGCCGACTGGGGCCTGGCCATCACCCGGACCGATCCCGGCGTCCCCAAGCACAAGGGGCTCACCGCCTTCCTCGTCCCCCTCGGCGCCCCCGGCGTGGAGATCCGGCCCATCCAGCAGATGAGCGGCGGCACCAGCTTCAACGAGGTCTTCCTCAGCGACGTCCGCCTCCCGGACGACCTCCGCCTCGGTGCGGTGGGCGACGGCTGGCGGGTGGCGCTGATCTGCCTCGGCTTCGAACGCGACCACTCGGGCGGCAGCGGCGGCAGCCAGGTCGGCGGCGGCTACCGGCAGCTGATCGCCCTGGCCCGCCACCTCGGCCGCACCGACGAGCCCGTCGTGCGCCGGGCGCTGGTCGACGTCTACCTCTTCCACCGGGTGGCCCTGCTGACCAACCGGCGCGCCGCAGGCCGGCTGCGGGCCGGCCAGACCCCCGGGCCGGAAGCGTCGCTCGGCAAGCTGATGTGGACAGCAAACATGGCGCGGGTGAGCGACGCGGCGTCGCTGCTGCTCGGCCCCCGCCTGCTGGCCGACACGGGCGAGTGGGGCACCTTTGCGTGGGGCGAGCACGTGCTCGGCGCCCCGGGCTACCGCATCGCCGGCGGTTCCGACGAGATCCAGCGCAACATCATCGGCGAGCGGGTGCTCGGCCTGCCTCCGGAGCCGAGGGTCGACAAGGACCTGCCCTTCTCGGAGGTCCAGCGCCAGACCACCGCCCGCTGAGCCGGCTCAGCCTCCGATCACCAGTCCCTCCCACGGGGCCAGGCGGACGGTCGGCCCGACCGTGTCACCCGCGGGACGGCTGGTCGAGAGGAGCACGACGCCGGCCGGGACCGTGACGTCGGTCGCCGCGGCGGACAGGTTCAGCGCGACGGTGGTGGCGTCGCCCCGGGCGAAGACCCAGGCGCCCTCCGGCGCGTCGAGCGGGCGGTAGTCGCCACGACGCAGGTCCTCCCGCTCGCGACGGAGAGCGAGCACCGTCCGGCAGAAGGTCAGTGCCGAGTCGGGCGCGTCGCGCTGGTCGGCCACGTTGCACCCGTCGGCATCGCCGATCGGCAGCCAGGGGGGGACGTCGGGTCCCGTGAAGCCGGCCCCCGGCCCGGCCTGCCACTGCATCGGCGTCCGGGCGACGTCGCGCCCGTCCGCCACCGGCCAGCTCCGGAAGCCCACCGGATCCTGCAGCTGACCGCGCGTGATCGGCGTGTCGACCATGCCGATCTCGTCGCCGTAGTAGAGGACCGGCGTGCCCCGCAGGCAGAGCAGCATGAGCATGCCGAGGCGGATGCGACGGGGGTCGTTCTGCGCCCACCGGGTCGGGAAGCGGCTGTGGTCGTGGTTGGACCCGGTCCAGACCGGCCAGGCGCCGGCCGGGAGCGCGGCCTCCGTGTCCTCGACGAAGCGACGCAGCGGCTCGGCGTGGAAGGGCGCGCGGAAGAACGGGAAGTTGAACGCCAGCTGGAGCTCGTCGCCCTCCCCGTAGAAGCGGGCCATGCGGGCCGGGCTGGCGACGTAGGTCTCGCCGAGGAGGAGGCGAGGCGGGTCGTAGGTCTCCGCCAGCCGTCGCCAGCGTCGGAGCACGTCGTGCAGCTCGGGCCGCTCGGCGTTCATCCGCTCGGCCTCGAGGTCGACCCAGAAGTCGACCGGCGGGTTGTCGCGCAGCTCCTTGTCCTTGATGATCATGTGGCAGACGTCGATGCGGAAGCCGGCCGCGCCGCGGTCGAACCAGAAGCGCTGGATGCGGTCGAACTCCTCGACCAGGTCAGGGTTCCACCAGTTCAGGTCGGGCTGCTCGGGCACGAAGTGGTGCAGGTACCACTGGCCCGTCGCCTCGTCGAAGCTCCAGGCCGGCCCGCCGAAGGAGCTCTGCCAGTTGTTGGGGAAGGCGCCGTTCGGGTCGCCGGGCGGGTCGCCGTCGGCCCACACGTACCAGTCCCGGTGAGCCGAGTCGCGCGACGAGCGGGAGTCGAGGAACCACGGATGCTGATCGCTGGAGTGGTTCGGGACCAGGTCCATCAGCACACCGATGTTCCGCTCGGCCGCGGCGGCGACCAGCTCGTCGAAGTCGGCCAGCGTGCCCAGGGCGGGGTCCACGTCGCAGTAGTCGGCGACGTCGTAGCCCCAGTCCTTGTTCGGTGAGACCGTGATCGGGTTGAGCCAGATGGCGTCGACGCCGAGCCACTCGAGGTGGTCCAGGTGGCGGACGACGCCCCGCAGGTCGCCGATGCCGTCGCCGTTCCCGTCCGCGAAGGAGCGCGGGTAGATCTGGTAGATGACCCCGTCGACCCACCACGGCGCGGCGGTCATGCGTTGCCCACCACGCGGGCCTCGGCGACGGCGGTGTCGTCGCGGATGAGCTCGAGCACGGCGGCCGCCACGTCCTCCGGGGTGAGCATCTTCACCTCCGCCAGGACCGGTTGCAGCCAGAGGGCGGGGCGGGTGCCGTCACCGGTGTGCAGGTTGGTCATGTCGGTGTCGACGATCCCGGGCAACACGGCGTTCACCCGGATGCCCTCGTCGGCCAGCCCGGCGCACGACTCGGTGATGCGCACGACACCCGCCTTGGTCGCGCTGTAGACGGGGTCGGTCGGCATCGGCCGCAGCGCGGCGGTCGAGGCGGTGTTGACGATGCAACCACCACCGCGCTTGCGCAGCGCCTTGATCCCCTCCTGGGTCCCCATGGCGACCCCGCCCAGGTTGACCGTGATCACCTTCATGATCCGCTCCAGCTCGGCCTCCGGCCAGATCGGCTCGCCGCCGATGAGGCCCGCGTTGTTGTGCACGATGTCGACGCCGCCGAAGGTGGCCTCCGCAGCGGCGAACATCGTCCTGACGTCGTGGGGCCAGGCGACATCGACCTTCACGAAGGCCGCCGCACCACCCAGCTCCTCCTCGATCTGCCGCACGGTCGCTGTCCCGCCGATGTCGTCCATGTCGGCGACCATGACCGCTGCGCCCGCGGCCGCCAACGCCACGGCGCTGGCCCGGCCGATGCCTGTCCCTGCCCCCGTCACGAGGGCCACCCGGTCTCGGATCTCCATGACGGATTCCTACACGGTCGTGGACGTGGGATTCACGCTCGGCGGTGGCAGCCTGTGGGGGATGGAGAGCGATGTGCAGACGGACGCGCCTGGCGACGTGCACGCCGATGACCGGACGCCGAGCACTCCCGGCGGCGCCGCGGTCGACGGTGGGGACGGGCGCCTCGAGGTGACGGAGGCCGAGCCGGTCTCGCCGTGGTGGCACAGCCCGTGGCGGCTCCTCGTGCTGGGCGCTGCCGTGCTCTTCCTCGGTGTGGCCGCCGGCTACGCGCTGTTCAACGGCGGCAGCCGGCCCTCGGGCAGCGCGGTCGACATCGGCTTCCTGCAGGACATGCGGGCGCACCACGACCAGGCCGTCACCATGGCCTACGACTACCTCGAGAAGCCGGCCGCCGACCAGGACGCGGTGCTGCGCTCGATCGCCAAGACGATCATCTCCGAGCAGCAGTACCAGAGCGGCTACATGGCCGGCCTGCTCATCGAGATGGGCCAGTCACCGGCCAACGAGACGGGTCAGGCGATGGCGTGGATGGACGAGCCCGTGCCCCTCGATCGGATGCCGGGGATGGCCAGCGCGGACGACCTCGCGCAGCTGGTGGCGGCCACCGGGCCAACGGCCGACCAGCTCTTCGTCGACCTCATGGTCGCTCACCACGAGGGCGGCATCCACATGGCCGAGTACGCCGCGCAGCACGCCCGTCGCGCCGACGTGCGCAACCTCGCCGCCGGCATGGCGACCGCGCAGCGCGGCGAGATCGTCGACCTCCAGGACGCACTGGCCCGCTCCACGGCCTGACCAGCCCGGGGAGGGGCGCGGCCATCGGCAACAGCGCCCCGCGGCCCGTAGGGTGATCGGGTGCACCGACGGATCGTCGCTGCGGTGGGCGCCACCATCCTGGTCGTGGCGTGCTCATCGCGCCTCGACCGCGTCACGGTCGGGCCGCCCACCGGCTCAGCGCCGCCCGCGACGCCGGCCACGATCACCGCGAACGGCTCGGCGTCGACGACGACCGCGGACAGCTCGTCGACCAACATCAAGGGGAGCATCACCGATACCCCGAGCATCCACGTCTCGGGTCCACGGCGCACGCGGGACTACGACGGCTTCGTCGCGTCGGTGGTGGCGGACATCGAATCCTTCTGGAAGGCCAGCTACCCGACGATCGCCGGCGGGCAGCCCTACCGGGACCTCGACGGCGGGCTGTGGCCCGTCGGACCGCGGGCGCGGGACGTGCCCGGCTGTGGCGAGCCGCACACCGACTACCGCGAGGTGCAGGACAACGCCTTCTACTGCCCGGAAGCCGACTTCATCGCCTTCGACGACGCTGCGCTGTTCCCCCAGCTCGAGTCCCGCTTCGGCCGCTACACGGTGGCCACGGTCCTGGCCCACGAGTGGGGCCACGCCATCCAGCACCGCCGCGGCTACTCCCTGTCCGGCGTCCTGACCGAGCTGCAGGCCGACTGCTTCAGCGGTGCCTGGATGGGTCACGTGCGCAGTGGCGGCGCGCCCCAGCTGCAGCTCAGCGACGGCGACCTGCGCCGGGCCATCACGGGCATCCTCGAGTTCCGCGACGACCCCGGCACCTCGGCGCAGGAGCAGGGCGCGCACGGCAGCGCCTTCGATCGGCTCGGCAGCTTCCAGGACGGGCTGGACGGCGGCCCGCCGGCCTGCGACGCCTACTCGGTGTCGGCGCCCGTGGTGCTGGAGCTGCCCTTCGACAGCCAGGCCGACGCCGACAACCAGGGCAACCTGCCCCTGGAACGACTGGTGGTTGACGTGCCGAAGGACCTCGACCGGTTCTGGGAGTCGGTGCTGCAGCAGTCCGGAAGGACCTTTCCGGGCCTGAGCGCCTCGGTCAGGAGCTACGTCGACGGCGGCCCGTACCCGTCGTGCGCCGGGCTGAGCGCGGCGGACTTCAAGGTCGGTGTCGTCTACTGCCCGAGCCCCGAGTTCGTCGCCTACGAGGACGGCGGCGAGAACGCGCAGCTCCACGACACCATCGGCGACTTCTCGGTCGGCGTGCTCTTCGCCGACAGCTGGGCCAAGGCGCTGCAGCACCGTCTCGGGCTGCGCACCGACGGCGAGCAGGCGTCCCTCCAGCGCGACTGCCTGACGGGCGCGTGGGTGAGCGACGTCGTCCCCCGGCCGACCCGGCCGACGACGTTCTTCGCCATCTCCCCGGGCGACCTCGACGAGGCCGTCCAGACGTACCTGGTCTTCACGCAGGATGCCAACGAGTCGGCTGACGAGGCCCTGGCCCGCATCGGCTCGTTCCGCGAAGGGATCTTCTCGGGCCTGTCGAGCTGCGGCCTCTGATCCGGCCGACCCGACACCTAGCCTCGCCCACATGCCTGACCCCGTCGAGACGCTGGCGGCCATCGACGTCGGTACCAACAGCTTCCACCTCGTCGTGGCCCGGGTCACGGGCGAAGATCGCTTCGAGGTCGTGACCAGCGAGAAGGAGATGGTCCGGCTGGGCACCGGCAGCGGCGACATGAAGCGGCTGACCCCGGAGGCCATCCAGCGGGGCGTCGACACCCTGCGGCGGATGAAGCAGATCGCCGACATCGACGGCGCCCCGGTCCGGGCGGTGGCCACCAGCGCGGTCCGAGAGGCCGAGAACCACGACGAGTTCGTCACGCGCGCCCGGGAGGAGGCGGGCGTCGAGGTCGAGGTCATCTCCGGGATCGAGGAAGCCCGGCTCATCCACCTCGGCGTGCTGCAGGCCGTGCCGGTCTTCGACCGCCGCCTGCTGCTCTGCGACATCGGCGGCGGCTCGACGGAGGTGCTGGTGGGTCAGCAAGGCCAGGTCCTCACCGCCCGGAGCTTCAAGCTGGGCGCCGTGCGCCTGACGAACCGCTTCTTCCCCGGCGAGCGGCTCCACCCGAGCGCGGTGTCGTCGTGTCGCACCTTCATCCGCTCGACCCTCTCGCCCTACGGGAGGGAGGTCGCGGCGCACGGCTTCGAGGCGGCGGTCGGCTCGTCCGGCACCATCCAGGCGGTGGCCGCGATCGCGCAGGCCACGACGGGCGCCGAGCGCCCCCGCTCCTTCAACCGCTTCCGCCTCTCGAGCGACGAGGTCCGGGCCGTGGTGAAGGCACTCGCCGGCGCCTCGAGCATCAAGCAGCGGGGCCGCATCCCGGGCGTCGACGCCGACCGCGCCGACATCATCCTGGCCGGCGCGCTGATCCTGGAGGGCGTGTTCGAGACCTTCGGCGTCGACGAGCTCCAGGTGTCGGAGTACGCGCTGCGGGAGGGCGTGCTGCTCGACACCATCCAGCGGTCGCGGGGTGGCTCGCTCCACCACCTGCGCGACGTCTCCCGCCGCAGCGTCCTGCACCTAGCAGAGCTGTGCGACGAGGAACCCGAGCACTCGGCCTACGTCGCCCGCTTGGCGGTCGAGCTGTTCGACCAGCTCACCGCCCTCCCCGAGCTGACGGCCCTCGCAGACCTCGGCGAGCCGGCCCGGGAGTACCTCGAGGCCGGCGCACTGCTCACCAACGTGGGGCTGTTCATCTCCCACAGCCGCCACCACCTGCACTCGTACTACGTCGTGCGCAACAGCGAGGTCCTGACCGGGCTGACCGACGACGAGATCGAGATCATCGCCCTCCTGGCCCGCTACCACCGCAAGAGCAGTCCCAAGGCCCGCCACCCCGAGTTCGCCCGGCTGTCCGCCTCCGACCAGCGGCTGGTGCGGGCGCTCTCGGGCATCCTGAGGGTGGCCATCGGCCTCGACCGCAGCCACGCCCGCCGGGTCGCGGCCACCCGCTGTCACCTCGACGGCGACGTGCTCGTGGTCGAGGTGGTGCCCTCCGGTGACGCCGGCATCGAGCTGGAGCTGTTCACCGCCGAGCAACGGCGGGAGCTGCTCGAGGAGGTCGTCGGCCGTACCGTCGTTCTCCGCGCCGCGCCTGGCTGACCGCCCTCCGCGCCGCCGGCACGTTCCGTGACAGCCTCCGAGGATGTCATCGATCTGCCCGCACGGCGGGCAGAACCGTGACCACCTCCGAGGTTGTCACGGATCGACCCGGGACCTCGGAGGCGAAAACGGCCGCGTCCGGAGCGGTCCCGACCGCTGGGCGCTACGGGCGGGACACGAAGTCGGCGATGAGCGCGGCCAGCTCGAGCGGGCGGTCGCCCTGCACGCTGTGGCCGGCGCCCTCGACGACCACCACCTCGGCGGCCGGGTGGCGGCGCAGGAGCTCGGCTACGTCAGCGTCCTCGACCACCGGCGACACGCCGCCCCTCACCAGGAGCAGCGGCACCTCGATCTCCGACAGGACGTCCCAGAGCGGTGAGGGCGGCGAGTCCTCGTCGTCGGCCGGCAGGCTCACCGCATCCGGCTGCGACCGCCCCCGCCGGTCGTAGTTCCAGGCCCACGAGCCGTCCGGCAGGGGGTGGGCGTTGTGGAGGATCCCCCGTCGGAGCGACGACTCGCTGCGGGTGGGGTTGTGCTCGATGGTCCGGGCCAG
>JBKPRL010000236.1:0-8345 GCA_046734535.1 bacterium
GAGGGCCGCCGGAGCCTCGACATCCGCCAGGAGCGGGCCGACTGGGACCTGATGACCGACGGCGCACCGAACGGCGAGACCTTCGAGGAGGTCGCGGCGCGGGTCCAGCGGGTCATCGCCCGGTTCCCGCCCGAGGGCGACGTCGCGGTGTTCGCCCACGGGCACCTGCTGCGCGTGCTGGCCGCACGATGGCTCGGCCTCGGCCCGCTGGTCGGCCGCGCGATGTTGCTGTCGCCTTGCACCATCTCGATCCTGGGCCGTGATCGCGGCGTGCCCGTGGTTGCGCTCTGGAACGACTCGGGCCACCTCGAAGGCTGACCCAGTGGAGCCGCCGGCCCGAACTGCGCCAGCAACGCGCCATTGGTGGCGCGCTGGCGTCACACTTCGCCGAGGCGGGCGCCATCGACGCCGGCCGCCGAGCGAGCCGCGGCCCGGATCCGGTGCGTCCGGCTTGGCGGCGCACCGCAGCGCGACTCGAGGCATTGCCGAGCGAAGCGAGTAGGAGCCAGCCGAAGCGCAGCGGAGGATGACGACGAAGAGTCAGAGCCCGTACTCCTCGAGCATGTGCAGCCACACCTCGGTCACCGTCGGGAAGGACGGCACGGCGTGCCACAGGTCGTCCAGGGTCACCTCGCCGATGATGGCGATGGTCGCGCCGTGCACCAGCTCCTGCACCTCAGGGCCGGTGAAGGTGGCGCCGACGAGCACGCGGCGGTCCGCGTCCACGACCAGGAAGCTCGTTCCACCGTGGTGGCCGGCCACGTACCCACCGGGCACGTCACTGGTGCCGTACCGGGTGGTGGCGACGTTGATGCCCGCCTCGCGTGCCTGCGCCTCCGTCAAACCGACGGCCGCGACCTGCGGATCGGAGAAGGTGACCCGGGGGACGACCCGGGCGGTCGCCCGATCGCGGATGTCACGGCCCAGGATGACGTCGGCCGCGATCCTGGCCTGGTACTTCCCCATGTGCGTCAAGAGCGCCCCGCCATTGACGTCGCCGACCGCGTACAGCCAGTCGCCGGCCACGCCCGTCGCCCGCAGCCGGTCGTCGACCTCCACCGCGCGGCCCGGCGCAAGCCCGACCGAGTCCAGCCCGAGGTCCGTCGTCGCCGGCCGACGTCCCACGGCCACGAGGAGCTCGTCGCCCACGAAGGCTCGGCCGTCCTCCGCCGTCACCGTCACTGGACCACCGGCGGCCGGCCGCTCCACGGCCACCACCTTCGCCCCGGTGACGACCACGATGCCGTCGGCTTCCAGCCCGGCCCGCACCTCCTCGCCGGCGAAGGGCTCCTCCCGCGACAGCAGGCGGTCGAGCCCCTCGAGCACGGTGACCTCGTCCGCGCCGAGGCGTTTGACGGCCTGCGCCATCTCCACGCCGATCGTGCCACCGCCCAGGGCGACGAGCCGACGCGGGACCTCTCGCATCGCGGTCACGTCGCGGTTGTTCCAGGGCGCGGCGTCGGCCAGGCCGGGGATGGGCGGCATGGCGGAACGCGTGCCGGTCGCCACGACGACGGCCCGCCGGGCTTCCAGCCGGGTCGCGGGACCGTCTCCTCCGGCGACCTCGACCACCCGTTCGCCTGCCAGCCGGCCGACCCCCCGGACCAACCGCACGTGGTGCTCGTCCAGCCACGGAAGCTGGCCGTCGTCGTGCCACGAGCTGGTGGCCTCGTCCCGCTTGGCCAGCGCGGCGGCCACGTCGAGCGGGCCGGTGATCGCTTCCGCCGCTCCCGGCACCGAACGAGCGGCAGCGAGGACGGCGCCGGGACGGATCAGGACCTTGGACGGGATGCAGCCCCAGTAGGAGCACTCCCCGCCGACCAGCTCCTTCTCGACCAGCGCCACCGAGAGACCGCCGTCTCCGATACGGCCGGCCGCGGTCTCGCCCGCCGGTCCCGCGCCGATCACCACGACGTCGACGTCGAGCTGCTCGGTCGCACTCATCGATCCCCGCTCCGATCCGCTCGGGTCGTCCGCGCGCTCCGCTCCCCCATGACTGCCTCCTCGTGAAGCTCCCCGTCGGTCGGTACCTCCGCCCACGGGTCGGCCGGCGGCCGGACTGGTCAGCGTCCATCGTGCCCCACGCTCGACCATCCGGTGTTCGCTACGGCTCGGCGATCACCTCGCCATAGGATCTCGGCCACTCATCGGAGGACGGGATGCGCCGGTCAGGTGGCACTCGGACAAGGACGCTGGGAGGAGGACCGGGCCGTGTGGCTGGAGTGGGAACCGGCAGCCCTGGTCGTGTTCGTGCTCGTCGGCGCGGTCATCGCGCTGCGCCCCGTCGCCACCCGCTGGGCCGACGTCGTCGGGGCGTTCGCTCGTGAGCTGGCCGTCATGTTCACGCTCTACGCCGTCTGGCGCCTCGCCGCCCAGCTCTCGCTGATGCAGGTCGACGGCGCGGTGTGGCGAGGCCGCTGGCTGTGGGACGTCCAGCGGGCCGTACACCTCCCGAGCGAGGTCTCGGTCCAGCGCCTCGTGCTCCCCCACCCGCTGCTCGTCCAGGCGGCCAACGTCTACTACGCGGTCGCTCACGTCCCGGCCATGATCCTGTTCCTCGTCTGGCTGTTCACCTTTCACCGCCCGCGCTACCCGAAGATCCGCAACGCCATGGCGCTCACGACCGGCGCCTGCCTGCTCATCCAGCTGATCCCGGTCGCACCGCCCCGCCTCGTGCCTGGCCTCGGCATCGTGGACACGCCGCTCCTCTACCACCAGTCGGTCTACGGCCGGATCGGCACCGGGATCGCCTCGCAGCTCTCCGCCATGCCGTCGGTGCACGTGGCCTGGGCCCTGCTGGTCGGCTTCGGCGCGGTGATGGTCAGCAGCAGCCGGTCCCGCTGGCTCGTGCTGGCGCATCCCATCGTGACGGTCCTGGTCGTCGTCGCCACCGGCAACCACTTCTGGCTGGACGGCATCGTGGCCGGCGTCCTGCTCGGCGTGGCCCTGTTCGCGCAGCGCTGGAGCCCGATCGAGGCCCTGCGCCAGAGCGGCAGCACATCCGCACCGGCCGAGGACGCGCACGCGCCGGTGGGGGCCGAGCCTCGCGACCTCGCGCCGTCTCCGGTGACGGCGACCTCCTCCGTCGCCGCCGAGCCCGCGTCCTGACCGCCCGGCCCGTTTCCGCGTCCGGTTTCAGCGCCGACGGGCACGGGCACCTTCTTGGTCTGATCCGTCACCTCGACGGTCCTACCGACCGGAGGACGCTTCGATGACCACCGTTCCCCCGACGGAGCCGCTCCCCGACGTGCCGTCTCCCGAGCCCAACCCTGCCCCCCAGCCGGCCCCTGGCCCCCAGCCCGCGCCGGAGCCCGTGCCCGGTCAGCCGCCGTCGCCGGTCCCGCCGACGGAGCCGTTGCCGGGACACCCGCCGGCCCCTCCCCTGCCCATCCCGGACGAACCCGAGCCCGTCCCGCCTCCGCCCGACCCCTCGCAGCCGTCCGCCTGAGCGGCCCGGGTCCGCCGGCGCACCGCTCGTCCCGCGTCCTCACGAGAGGCTGTCAGGCGAGATCACGCTCAGCGCAACGGGGCCGGCCTGCTTCGGAGCTGGGCAGGTCGGATGACGGCGGAGAGTGGCGACCAAACCTAAAAGGTCGTGCCTCTCCCGGCCTCGAGGCCTCGCTGCCAGGACCAGGCGTACTCGGTGTCCTCGCAGGCGAAGGCGGCCGGGCCCAGCCGCACGGGGGCGAACGTGTCGATCATGACGGCGAGCTCCTCGGTCGCCGTCGCGCCGATCGAGGCCTCGACGCTCCCCGGCTGCGGTCCGTGGACGAAGCCGGCGGGGTGGAGCGAGATCGAGCCGGCGCCGACGCCGGAGCCCTTGCGGCTCATGAAGTCGCCGTCGACGTAGAACAGCAGCTCGTCGGAGTCGACGTTGGCATGGTTGTACGGGGCGGGGATGGCGAGGGGGTGGTAGTCGAACAAGCGGGGCACGAAGCTGCACACGACGAACGAGGGCCCGGCGAAGGTCTGGTGGACAGGCGGCGGCTGGTGGATGCGACCGGTCAGCGGCTCGAAGTCGTGGATCGACAGCGCGAACGGGTAGAGGCATCCGGCCCAGCCGACGACGTCGAAGGGATGGTTTCGATACGTGTAGCGGGTCAGACCGCCGCGGTGGCGCACGACGACCGACGTGTCCTCGTCGTCGGCTTCGACGATCAGCGGGACCTCGGGCGCCCGGAGATCCCGCTCACAGAACGGCGCGTGCTCGAGCAGCTGGCCACGGTTCGACAGGTAGCGGTCGGGGAAGGCCACATGGCCCGCCGCCTCGATCACCAGGAGGCGCAGCGGATCGTCACCCTGCGGCACCCAGCGGTGGGTCGTGGACATCGAAACGACCACGTAGTCGCCGGGGTCGACGTCGAGCACGCCGTAGACCGACTCGAGCCGGGCGCGACCGGAGCGCACGTACACCAGCTCGTCGCCGGTGGCGTTCCGGTAGAGGCCGCTCGGCTCGGTGGCGGCGACGAGGGAGATCGTCAGGTCGTCGTTGCCGACGAGGACTGTTCGCGCGCTCACGGCGTCACCGCCGACGGGCAGGGCATCGGTGCGGAAATGCCGGGGCAGCAGTGGGTCGTTGGCCAGCAGGGGCTCGAGCTGGCGCGGATCCGGCAGCGTCTCCGCAGCCACGATCGCGGTGGGCAGATGCCGGTGGTACAGCAGGGAGGACTCCTGCGAGAAGCCCTCGATGCCGATGAGCTCCTCGGCGTAGAGACCGCCATCCGGCTTGGGGAACTGCGTGTGGCGCTTCCTCGGGACCTCTCCGACGCTGCGGTAGTACGGCATCGCTCACCTCCGGCGCTGTGTCGTCTCGCTGTCGAACGTAACCGACGAACCGCTCGCCGGACGCTCCTGCCCCTGTCCGCCCGGCGAACCGTTGGGGTACGTCCGGTGAGCGGACGGTCACGTACGTTCAACGGACGCGGGCTACCCTACACCCGTGCGCGACGTCCCCCTCCTGTTCCGGCGCCTGGTCGACGACGCGGCACTCTTCCCGCCCGGCAACGCGACGATGGCGGCCGCCGTGCCAGCTCACCTGCGGCGCCCGAGCGAGCCGTTCGCCGCGCTCGTCGGCCCGTTCCTGTGTCCTGCCAGCCGCGTCGCCGAGCTGCGGTCGGAGCTGCCCGAGGACGGTCAGATCGCCGTCGGGCTCATCGTCGACACCGGGCTCACCACGGTCGCCGACGCGGTTGCTGCCACGCGCGATGACGGCCGTGTCGTGGTGCAGATGGTCGAGGTGCCGCTGCCCCCGGACGGCGAGCTGGCCACCGGGGTCGCGCAGGCGATCGAGCAGGTCCCAGCCGAGGTCCGGCTCTACGTCGAGCTGCCCCGGGTGGCCGGTTGGCGGGCGGCGGTGGAGCAGCTCAGCGCGGCCGGCCGGGGGGCCAAGCTGCGCACGGGCGGGCTCCGCGCCGAGCTCTTCCCGTCCGCCGGCGAAGTGGCCGCGTTCATCACGGCCTGCTCCGAGCGGGGGGTGTCCTTCAAGTGCACCGCCGGGCTCCACCACGCCGTGCGCCACACCGATCCGTCCACCGGGTTCGTGCACCACGGCTTCCTGAACATCGTCGTCGCGACGGCGCGGGCGATCGTCGGCGGCGACGTCGAAGACGCCCTCATCGAGGAGCGTCCGGAGCGCTTGGCCGCGGAGGCGTCGGTCATCGATCCTCCAACGGCCGCGGCGACGCGAAGGCTGTTCGTCAGCTACGGCTCCTGCGATGTCCAGGAGCCCGTGGCCGACCTGCTCGCGCTCGGCCTGCTCACCGCGCCGTGAGCGTGCGTGCCACCTGATGGCCCGGGAGGCCTCCCAGACCTTCGACCGGGGCCTGCAGCTGCTCGAGCGGCTCGCCGCGGCCGACGACCCGGTCAGCGTGACCGACCTGGCCGAAGCCCTGGGCGTGTCCCGGCCCGTCGTCTACCGCCTGCTGGCCACACTCGAGGACCACGGGTTGGCGGTGGCCGACCACGGCGCTCGCTACCGAGCCGGTCTCGGCCTCGCCCGCCTCACGGGGCGGGTGGTGCCGACGTTGCGAGCCACGGCCGAACCCCACCTCCGTGTGCTGGCCGACGCCGTCGGCGCGACGGCCCATCTGACGATGGCCGAGGGGGATGACGGCATCGCCATCGTCGTCGTCGAGCCTTCCGCCACCAGCGTCCACGTCGCCTACCGCACCGGCAGCCGGCACCCCCTGGCGCGAGGCGCCGCCGGTCGCGCCATCCTCGGCGCCCGCGGCGATCGACCGAAGCGCTGGTACCTGACGAGCGGCGAGCTGGAATCGGGCGCCACCGGCCTCGCCGCGCCACTCGGACTCGACGGCGTCGAAGCGTGCGTGGGCGTGGTCACGCTCGGCCCCATCGCCGAGCGGATCATCGGGCCGGCCGTGCTGCGGGCCGCCGACGCGATCAGGTCCGGCAGCCCCGGTCGAGCGGGGCAGTAGCCGGGTCCCGCGGCGGTGCCGCCTACGATGGCCGCAGGGGGTGATCCCATGAGCCGTCGAACCGTGGGGATCGTGCTGGCCGCCATCGGAGTGGTCGGCATCGCCGGCTCCGTCGTATGGGAGCACGTCGCCGAACCGAAGCTGGTCAAGTACCCCACCGACGTGGACGAGTCGCCCGCGTACGAGGGCACGGTCAAGATCTTCCTCGATCCGAAGACCTACCAGCCCCTGGACCCGCCACTCGAGGTCCCGCTCCACGTCGTCCGCCACCTCAAGGCCCTCGGCGACGAGAGCTCGGACAGCAAGGTCGTGCTCAGCGAGAAGATCGACCTGACGGCGGAAGGGCAGTTCACCGGCGAGCTCGACTCCCAGTACGTCATGGACCGGAAGACCATCAACAACGTGGCCGACGACCGGGCGTGGGCGTTCACGCCGGACAACGTGGTCGATCGCAGCCCGGCCTTCCGGCTGGCCTTCCCCTTCGACACCAAGGCCGAGCCGACCCTGATCTACAAGAACGAGATCGCCACCACCTACATGGCCCAGCCAGCCGGCGAGGGGGAGGCGGGGGGCCTCCACGTCATCAACTTCACCGGGGACCAGGCGACCCCGGTTCCGGCCAGCCCCGCCTACCTGAACGCCATCTCGACGTTCAACCCGCTGCCGAGCGAGCTGACGCTGGACCAGCTCAAGCCCGTGCTCAAGGCCAAGGGCCTCGACGTGGACACGCTCCTGCCCCAGCTCCTCCCCAACCTCACCCCTGAGGACACCACCACGCTGGTGGGGTTGGCCGCAGCGCCCATCAAGCTCCAGTACCTGTTCACCTTCTCCGGCGCGGACTCCGTGGAGCCGTCGACCGGGAGCATCGTCGAGGTGCACGACGTCATCGAGACGCTGTACGTCGCGCCGGACCCGAGCGTCCTGCCCAAGCTGCGGGAGGTCCTGGCCCGGTACCCGAACGTGCCCGCTGCGGTACAGGGCGTCACCGCGCTCGACCAGCTCGCCGCGCAGCCGATCATGGTCTTCCAGAACTCGTTCTCCCAGACCGAGGCCTCCGTGGCCGACGTCGCCAAGACGGTCAAGGACGCGAAGAAGCTGAAGGACCTGGCCACGACGACCATCCCCAACGTGTTGCGCTACGGCGGCATCGGCCTCGTCGTCCTCGGCCTGCTCCTCGCCCTGATACCGAAGCGGTCGTCCCGCCGCGGCACGGGGCGCGCAGCCCCCGCCGCTGAGCAGCCGGTCGAGGTGAAGCTCGCGCCGGGCGAGCAGGTGGTGATCACCGATCCCGCCCCGGCCGACGTCCCGCCGGCCGACGTCGCGCCGGGCGTGGCCGAGCCGCCCGGGTCACCGCCGCCTCGATCGCCTGGACCACCGTGACACTGACCGCGTGACGCGGCCGCCAGCTCACCGGGCGAAGGTCGCGCCGTACTCGTCGCGCAGCGCGGCCTTCTGGACCTTGGCCATGGCGTTGCGGGGCAGCTCGTCGACGACGAACACCACCTTCGGTTGCTTGAACCGGGCCAGCTGGCCGTCCAGCCCGGCGAGGACGGATGGGCCGTCGACCGCGCCGTCGGCGCGGGGCACGACGGCGGCGACCACCGCCTCGCCGAAGTCGGGATGGGGCACGCCGAACACGGCCGACTCGGCCACCCCCGGCAGGGCGTCGATGAGGTCCTCGACCTCTTTGGGGTAGACGTTGAGGCCGCCGGAGATGATCAGGTCCTTGGCCCGCCCGACGATGTGCACATAGCCGTCGTCGTCGATCTCGACCAGGTCGCCGGTGACAAAGAAGCCGTCCGGCCGCAGGTCCTCCGCGGTCTTCTCCGGGTGGCGCCAGTAGCCGGCGAAGACGTTGGGGCCCCGCACCTCCAGCACCCCGATCCGGCCCGGGCCCACCACCGCTCCGGA
>JBKPRL010000237.1:0-26832 GCA_046734535.1 bacterium
TCGCTGGTCAGCTGCTTGGCCCGGTCCTGGTCGTCCCAGAGGTCGGGCGCGGCCACCGCGACCTCGAGCTCCGCCAACCGCGCCCGTGCGGCATCGATCCGCAGGTACCTGTGGGACTCAGCCACCCGGTCGCGGAGCGCGCGCAGGTCGTCGGTGAAGTCGCGCATCGGTCAACGACCGTGGCACATCTTGTACTTCTTGCCCGAGCCGCACGGGCACGGCTCGTTGCGACCTGTCTTGGACCACTCGTCCTTGACGACGGTCTGCTGCTTGGTGCGCGTCGCCGCCGGCGCACCGGCGGGCGCGGCACCTGCCCCGGGTGCCAGCTCCTCCGGTGACATCTCGCCCTCGGCGAGCGCCTGTTGCGCAGCGGCCTGCAGCGCGGTGGTGGTGACGTCCTCCGAGGAGTGGGTCGCCACGTCGAGCAGGCTCGGCTGCTGCACCGCCACCGCGTCCTCGGTCGGCTGCTGCACGACCTGCACGTGCATGACGTAGCGCACGAAGTCCTGCGCGATGCCGTGCATCAGCTGCCCGAACATCTCGTAGCCCTCACGCTGCCACTCGACCAGCGGGTCCCGCTGGCCCATGGCCCGCAGGTTGATGCCCTCCTGCAGGTAGTCCATCTCCTGCAGGTGCTCCCGCCAGCGCTGGTCGATGATCTGGAGCATGACCTGGCGCTCGACCTCGCGCATCACCTCCGGCGTGAGCTCCTCCTCGCGCCGCTCGTAGAAGGCGTCGGCCTCCTCCATCACGAGCGCCTGCATCTCGTCCGTGTTCCGGCACTCGCCGAGCTGTTCGGCGGTCACCATCGACGGGTAGAAGGTCAGGAGCTCGGCCTGCAGGCCCTCGAGGTCCCACTCCTCGGGCACCTCGGCCACACAGTGCGCCTCGATCGTGGTCCGGACCGCGTCGTCCAGGTACTCGAGCGCCTCGGTGCGCAGGTCGGCGCCGGCCAGGATCTGGTCCCGCCGACGGTAGATGACCTTGCGCTGCTCGTTCATCACCTCGTCGTACTTGAGGACGTTCTTGCGGATCTCGCCGTTGCGCTGCTCCACCGTGTTCTGCGCCCGCTCGATGGCCTTGGTCACCATCCGAGCCTCGATCGGCGCGTCGTCTGGCAGGGTCTTGCCCATCACCCACTGCAGCGCGCCGGTGGCGAAGAGCCGCATCAGCTCGTCGTCCAGGCTGAGGTAGAACCGGCTCTCGCCCGGATCTCCCTGGCGCCCGGACCGGCCCCGCAGCTGGTTGTCGATGCGGCGGCTCTCGTGGCGCTCCGTGCCCAGCACGTAGAGCCCACCGAGCTCGCGCACCTTGTCACCCTCGGCGCCGCACTCGTCCTTGAACTGCTGGAGCAGCTCGACGTAGCGGGCCTGCGCGGCTCGCCGCGCCTCCCGGTACTCATCGGGCATCTCCTCGAGCGGCGCCGGCAGGTTGTACTCCTCGACCAGGGTCTCGGGGGCGTGACCCTCCCGCAGCACCTCCTGGCGGGCCAGGCCCTCCGGGTTGCCGCCGAGGACGATGTCCACGCCCCGACCGGCCATGTTGGTCGCCACCGTCACCGCGCCCAGGCGCCCGGCCTGTGCAACCACACCGGCCTCCCGAGTGTGCTGCTTGGCGTTGAGGACCTCGTGCGGGATGCCCCGCTTGGCCAGCAGCGACGCCAGGTACTCGCTCTTGGCGACGCTCACGGTGCCGACCAGGACCGGCTGCCCCGTCTCGTAGCGGCCGGCCAGATCCTCGACCACCGCATCGAACTTGCCCAGCTCGGACTTGTAGATCAGGTCGGCGCCGTCGTCGCGGACGACGGGCTGGTTGGTCGGGATGGGCACGACCTGCAGGTCGTAGGTGTTCATGAGCTCGGCCGACTCCGTCGTCGCCGTGCCCGTCATCCCTGCCAGCTTCTCGTACATGCGGAAGTAGTTCTGGAGGGTGACCGTGGCGAGGGTCTGGTTCTCCTCCTTGATCTTCACCCCCTCCTTGGCCTCGACGGCCTGATGGAGACCCTCGCTCCAGCGGCGGCCCTCCAGGATCCGGCCGGTGAACTCGTCGACGATCTTCACCTCGCCGTTCTGGATGATGTAGTCCTTGTCCCGCTTGTAGAGCTCCTTGGCCCGAAGGGCGGCCTGGAGCTGGTGGACCAGGTTCTGCTGCACGGCGTCGTACAGGTTGTCGACGCCGATCTCCCGCTCGACCCGCTCGATGCCGGCCTCGGTCGGGAAGACGCTGCGCTTCTCCTCGTCGACCTCGTAATCGTGGTCGCGCTTCAGCGAGCGGGCGACCGAGGCGAAGCGGTAGTAGAGCTTGGCGGCGTCGGCGACGCGACCGGAGATGATCAGCGGAGTGCGGGCCTCGTCGATCAGGATGGAGTCGACCTCGTCGACGATGGCGTAGACGTGACCCCGCTGCACCTTCTCGAGGGCCGAGGTCGCCATGTTGTCGCGCAGGTAGTCGAAGCCGACCTCGTTGTTCGTGCCGTACGTGATGTCGCAGGCGTAGTCGAGCCGCTTCTCCGCCGGGGTCTCGCGATAGCCGGGGATCACGAGACCGACCTCGAGCCCCATCCACCGGTGGATCTGGCCCATCCACTCCGCGTCCCGCCGGGCCAGGTAGTCGTTGACCGTGACCAGGTGGACACCCTTGCCCGTGAGGCCGTTGAGGTACGCCGGCAGCGTCGACACGAGGGTCTTGCCCTCACCGGTCTTCATCTCGGCGATCCAGCCGAAGTGGAGCGCCGCGCCGCCCATCAGCTGCACGTCGAAGTGGCGCTGGCCGATGACCCGGAAGGCCGCCTCCCGCATGGCCGCGAAGGCCTCGATGAGCAGGTCGTCCAGGTCCTCGCCGTTCTCCAGGCGGTGGCGGAACTCGGGGGTCTTGGCCTGCAGCTGGTCGTCCGTGAGGGCTTTCATCTCGGCCTCGATGGCGTTGATGTCGGGCACGAGGCCGGCGAGCGCCTTGAGCTTCTTGCCTTCACCGGCGCGGAGGATGCGATCGAGGATGCCCATGCGGGGTCCGATGCTACCGGGGAGCCGCTCGGAGGGGCCGCGAGCTCGTGCTCCAGGTGAACGCTCGGTGACTGGCTGGCCCGGCCTCGAGCTCGACCGCCAGACTGCCACGTCGTGGCCCGCACCATCGACACGGCGATCTTCGACCTCGGTGGGGTGATCATGCGCAACGGCAGCCCGGCCGACGTCGCCCGCCGATTTCCCGGCCTCGACCCCGCGGTGGTCCTGCCCATCCTCATGGGCCCGTACCACGAGGACACCGACCACCCGTGGCACCGTCTGGAGCGGGGTGAGGTGACCCTGGCCGAGGTACGGGCGGCCAACCTCGCCGCGCTCGAGGCCGCGGGGGTGGGCCCGCTGCCGCCGCCCATGGAGATGGCCTTCGAGACGAACGAGGACATGGTCGAGCTGGTCCGAGACCTGCGCCACGCCGGCCTGCGGACGGGCCTCCTCACCAACAACGCCCGCGAGCTGCGCGAGCGCTGGTGGGGACTGCTCCCGTTCGACGAGCTGTTCGACGACGTGCTCGACAGCCACGAGGTCGGCATGCGCAAGCCCAACCCCGCGATCTACCGGTTGGCCCTGGAACGGCTCGGCGCGCGGGCAGCCCGCACGGCCTTCCTGGACGACATTGCCAGCAACGTCGCCGCGGCGCAGGCCGAGGGCATGGTCGGCGTGCTGGTCGAAGGCGACGGCGCCGAGGCCATCGCCCACGTGCGGGAGCTGGCCGGCCTGAGCTGAGGTCATGGTGTCGCCGCCGCGGCGAGGCAATGGACGGCGCTGGCGCCGGCCCGGTGGAGCGCGGCCTCGGCCGCTCGGAGCGTGGCGCCGGTCGTGACGACGTCATCCACGACCAGCACTGCACCACGGACCCTTCGGCGGGCGACGAAGGCGGGACCGGCCAGGCGCTCGTGGCGCGAGCGCCCCGTCTGGGGTGGCCCGTCGTCGACCCGCCGGAGCAAGCCGCGGCACGGCACGCCCAGCCGCCGGGCGACGGCCCGGGCCAGCACCTCCGCCTGGTCGTAGCCCCGGTGGCGCCGCCGGCTGGCCGAGGTGGGCGCCCAGGTCACGACGTCCACCTCGTGCCGTCGAGCCCGCCGGGCCATGGCGCCCGCCAGCGATCGCACCACGGGCTTGGCGTTCCCGTACTTCAGCGCCAAGAGCAGCCGCCGGCCCGGCCCGCTGAACGCGAGCACCGCGGGCACGGCCGCTGCGCGTGGCGCGGGCGCGACCGCGGCGGCGCAGCGCGAGCACGGCGCCGGACCGTCTCGGCGGCACACGGGGCACTGGGCGGGCAGGAGCACGCCGCCGGTCTAGCGAAGGGGTGCGTCAGGGTTCCGAGGCCTCGGCCGTCGAGCAGCCCGGTGATCCGCAAGTGGATGCCGCCCCCCGGATCACTTCCTGGGGAAGGTTGTCACCAATTGTCTCGGAAACCGAGACGATGGCAGCCAACCTTCCCAGTCAGCGATCGGTCGGTCGGGCGGCGGAAGCCTTCTGGCGCGGGATCCTCTCGAGAGTGAGACGATCCCGCGCCAGAACCCGATGCGGGCGGCGGAGCGGTGGCAGCCAGAGCGACCCGGTGCGCCCGGCTCCGCCGGCGCACCGCAGCGCCGCCCGAGGCAGTGCCGAGCGAAGCGAGTAGGAGCCGGTCGAAGCGCCAGCGGAGAGCGGCGACGAAGATCTAGTAGCGGTAGTGCTCGGCCTTGAACGGGCCGGCCGGGTCGACGTCGAGGTACTCGGCCTGCTCGTCCGTCAGTCGGGTGAGCTTTACGCCGAGTGCGTCGAGGTGGGCCCGTGCCACCTTCTCGTCCAGCTGCTTGGGCAGGACGTAGACGCCGATGGGGTACTCGGCGGTGCGGGTGAAGAGCTCCACCTGTGCCAGGACCTGGTTGGAGAACGAGCAGCTCATGACGAAGCTCGGGTGGCCGGTCGCGCAGCCGAGGTTCACGAGCCGGCCCTCGGCGAGGACGATGACGCTATGGCCGTCGGGGAACGTCCACAGGTCGACCTGAGGCTTG
Source organism: bacterium (assembly GCA_046734535.1). Taxonomy (GTDB): domain Bacteria; phylum Actinomycetota; class Acidimicrobiia; order Acidimicrobiales; family Ilumatobacteraceae; genus DASTFY01. The sequence continues at coordinate 5,021 of JBKPRL010000237.1, forward strand.
ATCTCCACCTTGGTGGCGCCGCTGCGGGCCAGGCCGGCCATGTCGACCTCGGTGTCGAAGTGGCCGATGTTGCAGACGATGGCGTTGTGCTTCATGTGCTCCATCGAATCGACCGGGAGCACGCCCATGTTCCCGGTGGCCGAGACGAAGATGTCCGCGGTGCTGACGACCTCGTCCAGCGTGGTCACCTGGTAGCCCTCCATCGCCGCCTGCAGCGCGTTGATCGGGTCGATCTCGGTGACGATGACCCGGGCACCCTGGCCCCGCAGGCTCTGCGCGCAGCCCTTGCCGACGTCGCCGTAGCCGAGGACGACCGCGGTCTTGCCGCCGATCATCACGTCGGTCGCCCGGTTGAGCGCGTCGACCAGGCTGTGACGGCAGCCGTAGAGGTTGTCGAACTTCGACTTCGTGACGGAGTCGTTGACGTTGATCGCCGGGAAGAGCAGCTCGCCCCGCTCGAACATCTGGTACAGGCGATGGACGCCGGTCGTCGTCTCCTCGGTGACGCCCTTGAGGCCGGCGGCCATCCGGGTCCACTTGGACGGGTCGGACTTGAGGGTGCGCTGCAGCAGGCCGAGGACGATGGCCAGCTCGGGATTCGACGCGGTGGTCGGATCAGGGACCTCGCCCGCCTTCTCGTACTCGACCCCCTTGTGGACGAGGAGCGTGGCGTCACCGCCGTCGTCGAGGATCATGTTGGGCCCGTCGTAGCCGTCCCAGGTGAGCGCCTGCTCGGTGCACCACCAGTACTCCTCGAGGGTCTCACCCTTCCAGGCGAAGACCGGCACCCCTTGAGGGTCCTCGGGCGTGCCCTCCGGCCCGACGACGACGGCCGCCGCGGCCTGGTCCTGGGTCGAGAAGATGTTGCAGCTCGCCCACCGGACCTCGGCGCCGAGCTCGGTCAGGGTCTCGATGAGCACCGCGGTCTGGATGGTCATGTGCAGCGAGCCCGAGATGCGGGCACCGGCCAGCGGCTTGAGTGGGCCGAGCTCCTTGCGCAGCGAGCGGAGGCCTGGCATCTCGTGCTCGGCGAGATGGATCTCCCGGCGCCCGAAGGGAGCCATGGAGAGGTCGGCGACGCGGAAGTCGCGGCGGGCGGCGAGGGACGATGGCATGGGAGCCTCCACGATCAGGACTGGATGGATCGTGGGCTGGGGCCAACAGGCACCGGGTCAGACAGCCCGCGGGACCCCAATCCTAACCGGACGGCGCCTGCAGCCCGGCCTTCATCGCGTCCAGCGCAGGGATCGGCCCGGGGTCCACGCCCGCGTCCGCGGCGAGGTGCAGCGAGGTCACATCGCCGACGAGAACGAGATCGAACAGCTGGGCCAGCGGCCCGTCGCCGTCGGCCTCGACGGTGCAGATGTCGGCGACCACCTCGAGCATCTGGTCGTCCATCAGCGAGAACCGTCGCCCGACGTCCGGTGTCTCGAAGCCGTGGCGGAGCTCGACCAGCGTCAGCACCTGGCGGGTCACGTCGCCGTGCTGTCCCCAGCCGCACAGCTCGTTGTGACAGACCTCGGGCAGGGTGTGGCAGAAGGCCGGCGCCTTGGCGTTCTCGTTGACCTGGTTCTTCCAGCGCACGGCGGCCGCGCCGCCGAGCGCGCCCGCTCCGTAGATCACCGGCCACGTGCGGCCGATGGTCCGCGCCAGCACTGCCGCGGCGCTCCCCGGCCGGGCGAGGAGCTCCGCCCGGCGCCGCACCTGGTCGACTGCGGCGGCCACCTGAGCGCGGGCGCCGGGCAGAAGGCCCACGTCCTCGGTCACGGCCACGACCGGCGCCACGAGTGCGCCGAGCGCGGCACGGGGCATCGGGATGGCCCCGTCCAGGCCCAGCGCCACGCCGCCGGCGTCCTCCACGAGCGCGGCCAAGGCGCCGCCCGCCGACACCGAGACGACCGAGGCGCCGCGCTCGAGCGCGGCCGTAGCCCCGGCCACGGTCTCCGAGGTCTGGCCCGAGAACGACAGCGCGATGACCAACGACCGACGGCCGACATACCCCGGCAGCACGCTGTCCTTGACGACGGAGATCGGCACCGGGCTCGACGGGCCGGCGACCGCGGCCAGCACGTCACCGGCGATCCCGCTCCCTCCCATCCCGAGCATGACGAGGTGGTCGATCGCGCTTCGCTCCGGCAGGCCGCGGATCCCTCCCGCCACCATCGCCGCGGCCGCGGCCAGCTGGTCGCCCAGACCGAACGTGACGTCCCACATCCGGAGGGTGTCGACACGATCGATGTCGTGACGGTCGATGTCGTGAGGATTGATCTCTTGGCTCGTCACCGGCGTCACTCCTCGACGGTGAGCGTCAGACCGAGCTCCGCGACCTTGGTCAACAGCCGCTCGTGCTCCGCGTCGTCGACGTCCTCGGCCTCGTCGACCAGCATCACGGGGATCCCCTCCCGGACCGCGTAGCGACGGTGGAGTCGGGGGTTGTAGAGGGCGTCTTCGTCGGCGAGGTAGTAGAGCCCGCCCTTGTCGACCGGGCAGACCAGGATCTGGAGCAGCTGGGGGCTGAGCGTCATCCGGCGATGCTGTCAGGGCTCGGTGATCAGAGCCAGCACCTCGGCGACGCGCTGGTCGCACGACTCGCGGTCGCCGGCCTCGAGGTTGAGCCTCAGGAGCGGCTCGGTGTTGGACGGGCGGAGGTTGAACCACCACGGGCCGCTGTCCACCGTGAGCCCGTCCAGGCGGTCCTGAGGCGTGGACGAGTACGCCTCGGCCACCCGCTCCATCACCACCAACGGGTCAGCGACGGCCGTGTTGATCTCGCCCGATGCGGCGTAGCGCTCGAAGGGCTTGCGCACCGTCGAGAGCGCCGCGCCGGCCTGGCTCAGCTGCTCGAGCACGAGCATGGTGGCGATGATGCCCGAGTCGGCCCGGTAGTTGTCACGGAAGTAGTAGTGGGCCGAGTGCTCGCCGCCGAACACGGCACCGGTCTCGGCCATGATCTGCTTGATGTAGCTGTGTCCGACCTTCGTCCGGATCGGGATGCCGCCGTGCTCGCGGACGACCTCGGGGACGGCTCGGGAGCAGATCAGGTTGTGGAGGACGGTGCCACCAGGGTGCTTGTCCAGCAACCCGGCAGCCAGCATCGCCGTGGTGGTCGAGCCCGACAGGCCGCGACCGCTCTCATCGACGACGAAGACGCGGTCCGCGTCGCCGTCGAACGCGAGTCCGAGGTCGAACCCGCCGGCGACCACCCGCGCTTGGAGGTCGAGCTGGTTGGCGGGCTGGATCGGATCGGCGGGGTGGTTGGGGAACGTCCCGTCGAGCTCGCCGTACATGACCTCGAGCTTCACCTGGGGAAAGCGCTCGAACACCTTGGGCACGACCAGACCACCCATCCCGTTCGCGGTGTCGGCCACGACCCGCAAGGGGGCGACGGCGGTCGGGTCGATGAAGGACACGACGTGGTCGGCGAACTCGTCGAGCAGGTCGACCTTCGTGAGGTGGCCCGGCGTCGACGCCGGCACGGGCCGGCGGCCGATGAGGACCGCCTCCGCCACCCGGCGCACGTCGGCCAAGCCGGTGTCCGCGCCGACCGGGCGGGCGCCGGCCAGGCACAGCTTGATGCCGTTGTACTGCGCGGGGTTGTGGGAGGCGGTGAACATCGCGCCAGGGGCGTCGTAGCGGCCGGCGGCGAAGTAGATGAGGTCGGTGGAGACCAGGCCGACGTCGACGACATCGATCCCCTGCACCATGAGACCCTCGGCGAAGGCGGCCACCAGCTCGACGCCCGAAGGGCGCATGTCCCGGCCGACGAGGACCCGGGGAGCTCGGGTGAGCTCGGCGAAGGCGACCCCGAAGGCGTGGGCGATCTGCGGGTCCAGCTGGTCCGGGACGGTCCCGCGGATGTCGTAGGCCTTGACGATCTGCTCGAGAGAGGTCACTGGTGCACCATCCCGTCATGGAAGCGGATCCGGTGGCCGCCGATGCAGTGGGCACCGAAGACCGGTTCGCTGCTCCGCGGCGAACCGGCGACCGTGACATGGACCTCGCTCCGCTCGGTCATCCGGCCTGGCACCCTAGGCGCGCCCCCTAGGGGGGAGGAGGCGGAGGCGGCGGGGGCGGCGGAGGAGGAGGCGACGCCGAGGGCTCGACGTCACCGAGGGAGGGCGCGCGATCGCCCTGCGAAGGCCCGAAGACCTGATCGGCCAGCACCTCGAAGCGGTCGTGGTCGGCCGTGGGGTCGTCGGGCGGGTCGGGCTCCTGCGGGAGATCGAGCGCGGGCTCCTCGTGCCAGCGCAGCTCGCCGTCCTGCCAGACGACCGGCCCCTCGATGACGGGCTCGTACTTGACCGGGCCCTTCCGCCACAGCACGAAAAGGAGCACGATCCCGAGGAGCGTCAGTGCGTAGCCCAGGTACTCGATGCGGCTCGTCCCGTAGGTCAGCGTGACCCGGTTGGAGGTCGGGACGACCACCATGTAGTTGGGCGCCACACGGTACGGACCCTTGGCGCCGTCGACCTTCCAGTTCGGGAAGTAGCTGACCTTCACGAGCACCGGCACGCCGACCTTGTCGACCGAGAACGAGAGCGAGTCGTCCGCCGTCTGGACGTTCGACACCTCGACGGGAGCAAGCGTCGAGGCCTTGATGGCCTCGACCGGCTTGACCCGAGCCAGGTGCCGGTCGTCGGTCTTCTGCCCGTCGGGCTTCACCGTGATGCGCTGCCAGTCCGACGGGCCGCTGTCGGCCGGGACCGCCGCCCAGTCGTCCGGGTGCTGGAACCAGCTGGTGCCGAGCTCGAGCCAGCGGTCCCGCATCTCCCCGAGGTGCAGCGGCAGCTCGCTCGGCTTCACACCCTTGACGACGACGGGGTTGGTCGTGAGGGGCACGACCAGGTCGCTGTCCGCCACCTGGTAGATCGTCCACGGGCCGACCTGCCGGAGCGGCGTCAGGTCCGGGTTGGCGTTGGCCTGCGCGACCACGTCGGGCCGGAAGGCCATGTAGTACCGGATGCCCAGGTCCTGCATGTAGCGCACGGCGAGGTCGACGTTGTCGTTGTCGTAGCTCAGGCGCCGGACCGGGTTGGAGGCCTGCTTCGACCCGGCCGCCGCGGTGAGGAAGTGGTACGGCGTCGTGCCGGACGCCTCGAAGTACAGCCCCTCCATCGAGCCGATGCACCCGTCGGTGAAGAACGGCAGGAGCATGAGGGCCATCGGTGTGCCGTAGCTCGAGACGTCAGTGCCGGTCTGGTGCTCCCACAAGGCGCGCCCGCACCCCTGCTCCTTGCCGATGTCCTGCATCGTGCTCATGATCGAGCGGTACTCGTTCCAGGTCGGCTTGCCCTCGTAGCCGGAGTAGTTCCAGCGGGCCCAGTCGTCCACGAATGCGGCCTTGGTGCCCTGGAAGAACAGCCAGTCGTAGGTGGTCTTGCCGTTGTGGACGCCGAAGCTGGCGAAGGGCAACCCCCGCTGGAAGTGGATCCCGCCGTAGATCAGCGAGGCCAGCACCACGCCGACCAGCACGCCGGAGCCGACGCCCCACTGCGCGGTGGGTGAGGCCAGCCCGTCGGCGCGGCGACCCCAGCGCCGCCGCCGGTCCTCGCTGGCGGTGCGGGCCGCGCCGTCGCGCAGCTCCAGCCGGAGGTGGCGGACGACGAGGGAGACGACCTCGTAGACGCCGATGAAGGCCAGCATCCCGCGGGCCAGGTACATGAACGGCAGCAGCCGGGCGTTCCACAGGTGGCTCTGCGGCCAGATGCAGGCCCAGGTCCCGAAGACCACGGCCACGAGCCCGAGGAAGACCCCCGCCCGCCGGCCCCGGATGACACAGCCGACGAGGCCGATCGCGGCCAGTGCGAAGACGAGGATGTCGATCCAGGCCGCGTACGGGAACAGCATCTGCCAGTACGAGTCCGGCAGCCCGTTCGGCGCGTTGCCGACCGGCCGGCGCTCGTACGTCATGTCCGTCATGTAGGCGCCGCCGAACAGGAACGGCAGCGTCCAGAAGGCGGTGAGCAGGCCGGCGACCGGGAGCATCGTGACCAGGTAGCGGGTGCGCTTGCGGTCCGCCCAGAGCACGAACATCAAGAGCGTCGCCACGGTGGCGAAGATCCCGACGATCAGGTGGCAGAGGACGGTCAGCGCGAAGAGCCCGGCCGCGAGGGCGCGCCCCTTCCCCGTCCTCATGCCCCGGGCGAGCACGCCGAGGTACAGCATCGACAGGCACAGGGCGATGCTGAAGGAGAACTCCCCCGCCATCGTCGACGCGACGTTGCCGCCGTAGATGGTGAAGGACCAGTCGAACAGGAAGAACGTCGCCGCGATCGCGAACAGCGGCGGGATCGGGAAGGGCAGGCCGGCCAGCTTTCCGAAGGCCCAGCAGCACACCGGCAGGGCGACCAGCCCCAGCGCGCTGACCATCTTGAGCGCCACGCCGTAGGGCAGGACGACGTCGAGCAGCACCGTGAGCAGTCCCGGCACCACCATGTAGAACTTGTACATGGGGAACCCGCCGTACCAGTCGGGGGCCCAGCCCGAGAGCCTCCAGTGCGGGAGGATGTGGTCCCGGAGGTAGGCCGGACCCCACACGTGCGCGCCGAAGTCGCCACCGGTCGGCGTGTTGACCTTCAGGATGAGGTTGGCGTGGATGTTGACGAGGACGTACACGACGCAGCCACCGACGACCGCGATGGACAGCGCCAGCTGCACGAGCGACCGGTTCGACTCGCTCTGCCACCACCGACGGCGCTCGAGCTCGGGGGCCTCGGCGACCTCCTCGTCGTCGACCGCGTAGTCGAACGGCGACAGGGGCGCGTCGAGGAGTCCGGTGTCGCCCTCGACAGGGCCCGCCTCACCCTCGGTCGGTGCCGGGGGCGTGTCCAGCACGTCCGTCATCGCTCGTCCATCCTCCCACTCCGCAGCAACGCATGCGCGGTCACCAAACCAGCTGTCACCTGTCCGTGAGGTTCGCCGTCAGGTGGTGAGCAGCATGACGACGGCCGTCGCATTGAACGCGGAGTGGGCCAGGATCCCCATCCCCAGGCGCCCGGTCCGCTGGGCGCACGCCCCCAGGATGAGGCCGAAGGCGAAGAGCCCCGGGATCTGCAGGGGCTGGAAGTGGACGAGCGCGAAGAACAGCGCCGACGCCACCAGGGCGAGGCTGTCGTTCCAGCGGGCCTGGATGGCCCGCATGAGGAGCCCGCGGAAGAACAGCTCCTCGATGATCGGCGCGCCCACCACGACCATGAGCACGAGGAGGACCACCTCCGCGTCGCTCCCCGCGCGGTCCGTGAGCGTGCGGGCCTGGCTGCTCACGTCCTCCGAGCTGACGCGCAGCACCCAGTAGATGGCCGGGATCAGGACCGCCTGGGACGCGATCCCGATCGGGACACCGAGCAGGTCGAAGGTCCGGAAGCGCAGGCCGTAGTCGTCGCGGAGGCTGCCGGTGCCCCACTGGCGGCTGATGATGATGGTCGCCGCGAGCAGGCTGACCCACAGGGGGATGAGCAGGACGGCGTCCAGCCACAACGGGCGGTCGTCGGCCGTGACGTCGACGTAGCCGGTCGCGGCGAGGATGGCGATCTGGCCGCTGAGCGCCACGAGCGCCGCGATCAGCCACGCCGCGAATGCGTGCCCGGCCTGGAAACGCGGCTCACCGGGCGCTGGACGCACGCGGGGCGACGCTACACAGCGAAGGGGTCAGCCAGCGAGAAGCTGCGACGAGCTGCTGGCCAGCGCGTAGAACCGCCGCCGCTCCTCGAGCCGCCACCCGTGCGGGACGCGCAGACGTTCCGCATGGTGCTCGCAGAGGTCGTAGCCGTGTGGGTCGCGGACGTCCGAGAGCTCGTCGAGCCAGGCCATCGAGCGGGCGTACTGGTAGGTCAGCGTGGCCACCGCGGACTCGGCACAGCCGGTCCGGGAGCACTGGCGGTTCACGGCGGCGGACCCTACCGGCGCGGCTCCGATCGACGGGTGGATACCCGGCCGATCCACCCGTGGATGCGCGGCTCTCGGGCGCCGCGCCGCCGCACGTAGCCCGTAGCATTGAGGACATGGCCAACCTGCCGCCGCCGCCACCCCCACCGCCGCCGAGCGGCCGCGGCCCGGGTGGGTCGCCCACGCCTCCGCCGAACCGGCGTCTCCCCCCCAACCGGCCGAACCCCCAGGGCGGCGGCCAGGGCCCCGGTCAGAACCAGGGCAGCCGCGGGCCGGGGTTGCCCCGGTGGAGCATCTGGGTGCTGCTCGGCCTGCTCGTCCTCCTCCTCTTCGGCTCGCGCCTGATCCCGACGAACAACGGCAAGGAGATCAGCTACGGGAGCTACCTGTCGCAGGTCAAGGCCGGCGACGTGGCCAAGTCCAACTACAACAACGCCAGCGGCCGGATCACCGGCGAGCTGACGAGCGGCGAGAAGTTCACGACCTCGGGCCCGACCCCACTGCCCGACGCCGACCAGCAGCTGATCGTCGAGAAGGTGCCGGACGCCACCTTCAAGAGTCCCTCGTCCAGCTGGCTCGACACGATCGGCCTGTTCCTGCCGTTCATCCTGATCATCGTCTTCTTCGTGTGGCTCCAACGGCGGGCGGCGGGACAGATGGGCAACGTGATGTCCATCGGGCGCAGCCGCGCCAAGGCGTACACGGCCGACAAGCCGTCGACCACGTTCGCCGACATCGCCGGCTACGAAGGCGTGAAGCAGGAGATCCGGGAGGTCGTCGACTTCCTCCGGATGCCCGACCAGTTCAAGGAGATCGGCGCGCGCGTGCCCAAGGGCATCCTGCTCGTCGGCCCGCCCGGTACCGGCAAGACACTCTTCGCACGAGCGGTCGCGGGTGAGGCCGGCGTCGGCTTCCTCTCCGGGACCGGCTCGGACTTCATGGAGATGTTCGTCGGCGTCGGCGCCAGCCGCGTGCGGGATCTGTTCCAGCAGGCCCGCAAGCTCGGCCGCGCCATCATCTTCATCGACGAGATCGACTCGATCGGCCGCAAGCGGGGCGCCGGCCTCGGCGGCGGCCACGACGAGCGGGAGCAGACGCTCAACCAGATGCTCTCCGAGATGGACGGCTTCGAGACCTCGGAAGGCGTCGTGATCATCGCGGCCACCAACCGGCCTGACATCCTCGATCCCGCGTTGCTCCGCCCGGGCCGGTTCGATCGCCAGATCGTCGTGCCCCTGCCCGAGTACACCGAGCGGTTGGCCATCCTCCAGGTCCACTGTCGGGACAAGCGGCTGTCGTCGAACGTGACCCTCGAGACCATGGCCAAGGGCACGCCGGGGATGAGCGGCGCCGACCTGGCCAACCTGGTCAACGAGGCCGCGCTGTTCGCCGTGCGTCGCGGCGCGAAGGAGATCGAGCGCATCGACTTCGAGTCCGCCCGTGACCGGATCATGATGGGCGCTCGTCGGGAGAGCCTGATCCTCACCGGCGAGGAGAAGCGGGCGACCGCCTACCACGAGGGCGGCCACGCGCTGCTGGCCACCGTGCTGCAGCACGCGGACGAGGTCCACAAGGTGACCATCCTCCCGACCGGGATGGCCCTCGGCGTGACCCAGACGATGCCGGAGGAGCGCCACGCCTACTCCCGTGACCACCTCCTCGACCGCATCTGCATGACCATGGGCGGCCGCGTCGCCGAGGAGCTGGTCTTCAACCAGCGCACGACCGGCGCCGCCAACGACCTCGAGGTCGCGACGCGGGTGGCCAAGCGCATGGTCCGCGAGTGGGGCATGAGCGACCGCATCGGCCCGATGGCATGGGAGAGCCAAGGCCAGGTGTTCCTGGGCGAGGACCTCATGACCGGCCAACGGGAGTACTCCGACGACACCGCCCGCCTCATCGACGAGGAGGTGGCCCGCATCCTGCGCGAGCAGGAGGACCGGGCCCGGGCGCTCCTGACCAAGCACCGCCGCGGCCTCGACCTCGTGGCCAAGGCGCTGCTCGAGAAGGAGACCATCGAGGGCTCTGACGTTGCCGCCCTGGTCCAGGAGGGCCTCACGCCCGAGCCGGTCCCGCCGGTCCCCACGCCGTCCGCCTGACCGCCGCAGGTCCAGGTCTCGTCCCGGGGAAGGTTGTCAGCCGACTACCCGTTCAGCGGGTAGATCCCTGACACCCTCGGAGCGTGTCAGCGATCCGCTCGGACTGACCCGGTGCGTCCGGCTCCGCCGGCGCACCGCAACAGCGCCGGACGGATGGCCGAGCGGAGCGAGTAGGAGCCAGCCGAAGCTCCGCGGAGGATGGCGACGAAGATCCGCTCGGACTGACCCGGTGCGTCCGGCTCCGCCGGCGCACCGCAACAGCGCCGGACGGATTGCCGAGCGAAGCGAGTAGGAGCCAGCCGAAGCTCCGCGGAGGATGGCGACGAAGAAACGGTTCACCGACCCAGGCCGGGTTCGGGCGACGAGCCGGGTTGGCGGAGCTCAGCCACCGCCGCCCACAGGTCGGTGGCCGAGGCCGGCCCCATGAAGCTCGCTCCGACGACGCCGCGGGCGTCGGCCACGACCACCAGAGGCACGGCGTCGATCGCGTACTTGCGGTGCAGCGCGGGCTGCTCCGTGACCTCGAGCACCTCGACGGCAACCTGGGCGCTGGCCAGCACCGCGGCCTTGCCGGCCATGGCGGCGCACGACTGGCAGGTGTCGGAGGTGAACACGGCCACCAGGAAGGGGGCCTCCGGCCGGGAGAAGTCCGACCGGTCGAGCTGGCGCGGCGCACGGTAGCGGGGCTGGGTCGGGGCGGCCGGCCGCTGGCGGCGCCGGAGGACCGCGGCGACTGCCACCGCGGCCACGGCGAGCACGACGGCCAGCAGCAGCTGCTGCACGATCAGCCGCCGAGGATCGGGAAGGCCAGCGCGTTCACGCGGCTGGCCCGGTCACCGGCGGTGACTCGGGCCCGCCACTCGACGACCACAGGTTGGCCGCCCTCCACGAGGAGGGGGAACGGGCCGACGTTGTCGGGTAGGGTCACGGTGACGGAGCCCCCCGCTGGGACCGGGACCTCCTCCAGCCCGGGGACGGCGACGGCGCCCGCCGGGCCGATGGCCTTTATCGCCGCGGTGGTGGGGATGCCGGCGGAGTTCATCACCACGAGCACGCCGCCGGGGCTGACCGAGGGGTCGATCACGTACCAGCCCGGGACAGTGATCTGCGAGCCCAGCAGCACGGTCGTGGCCGGGGCGTCGTCGAGAGGCCGGGTCAGCACGCGCTCGACCACGACGGGGGTCTGATCGCCCACGACGTTGACGAGCACGCTGTGGGGGCCGGGCGGCACCTCGGTCAGCGCGTTGACGTCGACGACGGAGAAGCTCGACGGCGGCACGACGAGGTTGGACTGCGCCGGACCGCCACCTGCGGCGGGTAGGAAGGACAGCTCGACCGAGGCCTCCAGATCGCCCGGGTTGAAGACGACGAGGCGCTCGCCGAGGCCGTCACCCTTGTCGCCGTCAGGCAGCCACCACGTCTGCTGGGCCTGCGCGGCGGCGAGGCCGGCCGTGAAGCCGTGACGGGTCGGGTTGTCGGCGGACTGGATGCGGCCCACGACCAGTCGCGAACCCCGACCCTTCACCGCGGTCGACACCACCTCCTCCCGCTGCGCCTGCTGCCCGAGGTCGACGATCCGGACCGACTGGCCCGGGATGACGGCGCCCTGCAGGCTGGGCGGCTGCAGCGTGCGCTCGACGGTGGTCAGCGAGACGTCGACCACGGCGTCGTCAGGGAACGGGTTGTAGAGGACCAGCGTCAGGGAAGCGTCCGCCGTGGTCGTGCCGTCCGCGAGGTACCACGTGCTGGAGGCGCGGTCGGCGCAGGGGCTGGTCGACACGCCGGTCCGGCCGACGACCGTCTGCTCCACCGCGACACCGCCGCCGTAGACCGCGACCGTCGCCGAGGTCTGCGCGCCCGGCGCGAGGTCGCCGAGGTTGACGACGGCTCGGTTGCGGGGCGGCAGGGTCACGGGCGTCGCGTTGCGGTTTCCGGCATCGTTCACGGCCGACACCGTGACCTCGCGAGGGTCGTTCGTGCTGTTGAAGATCGTCAGCGAGGTGGTGCGGCCGTCCACGGTCGGGCCGCCGGGGCAGAACCAGCTGGTCGAGAGGAGGTCGCCCTCGAAGACCGCGGGGGTGCTCTGGGCCAGCGGGTCTTCGCCGTAGGTGGACGGCGGGAGCGGCTCCGGAGCGGCGCGGTCGGCGAAGAGCAGCGCCACCAACGCCGCGCCGACGACGACGAAGGGTAGGCGGCGGGCGATCACGGCGCTCGTCCGTTCCGCTCCAGCACGGCATTCTGGGCACGGCCGGGCGGTTCGGCGGTCAGGTCGATGACGGTCGTGGCCGGGCTGGCCGCGACACGACGTCGGGCCAGGTAGCGCCCGAACGGCGGGCCGTGGCGCCATGTCCGGATGAGCACCAGCGCCAGCACTCCGAGCAGGATCTGGATCAGCACGATGGCGTAGCGGGAGGGCGCGGTCCGGTAGCGGAACGAGCCCTGCCCGGGGGCGGCGAGGTCCCAGGCCGTGGCCCAGCCGAACGCGGTGCGATGGGACACCGGCTGGCCGTCGACGGTCAGCTCCCATCGACGATCGACGGACTCGGCCAGCAGCACCGACTCGCCCTGTACTGGACCCGCGCCGGCGGTCGGGAGGGCGCCGGGCAGCGCCGGCTCGGCCTCGCTGAAGTCCGACCGGATCAGCGCCTCGGGTCCGGCCTGCCGGCTCGCCACGGCCGTGGCGCCGGATGCGGTGGCCCGGACGGGTAGCCAGGCCATGTTCTCGTAGGCCACCAGGGAGTCGTCGCCCAGCTCCACCCGGCGGAGGTCCAGCTGCCGGTCGAGCGAGTCGAGCAGGGCGGGGGGTGACACCGGCGCCCCGGCGGACGCCGCGGGGGCGACGGGCACGAGGATGAACCGGATGCCCATCGATCCGACGAGCCGGCCGAACCGATCGGTGGCCGAGCTGGCGGCCAGGTCGATGTCCTGGGCGACGAGCCGCTCGGCCCGGGTCGGCTCCTCGTGCCAGCGCTCGCGCATCGTCGCCGCGTCCTCGTCGGCCAGCGAGTAGACGAGCCCGTCCGCCAGCGGCCACCCGGGCACGGGCACGCCCTCCGGCGGGCCCACCCAGAGCACGCGGCTCTGCGCCCCCTCGGGCGGCGCGGGGAGGAGCCCGAGCAGGGACGCGCGATGGTCCTCCACGAGCTCCCAGCGCCCGCTCACCATGGCGGGCAGGAGTGGCACCAGCCCCACGAGCGCGCCGAGGACGGCGACGACGCCGAGCGGCTGGCGCCAGCTGAACGTCGTCCCACGGACGTCCTCGGCGAAGCCCGCCACGAAGCAGGCCGCGCCGATGGCCAGGGCGACCGCGTAGGGCGCGAGGAAGGCGGGGATCATCGTCGGGCTGGCGGGCAGTGTCCCTCGGTCGACGAGCCACGCGGTCACCAGCCCTCCCGCGGCCAGGAGCGTGGCCCGCCCCGCCCAGGCGAAGCGGTAGGAACGGGCGGCGAGGAGGGCGGCCACGAGCGGCAGCGTCAGGCCGAGGGCCAGCACGGTGAACCGGTTCGGCCCGACGTCGAAGGAGGCGAGCGCGGCGAAGCCGTGGTCGACCACCTGGCGGGCCGGCACGCCGAGGACCGTCCAGCGGGGCGCGTCGCTGGGCAGCACGCCGAGGGCCCAGGGCAGGTTGAGCACGAGGGCGATCACTGCGGCGACGATGGACCCGAGGAGCATCCGGCCGCTCCCGGCCCGGTCACCGACGATCAGCGACCCAACGGCGAAGGCCAGCGCGGCGCCCACCATGACGGCGGGGTACACCGGGACGAAGGCGCCGACGACCGCGGCCAACACGCCCAGCACGACGACGTCGGCACACACCAGCCGCCGGGCCCGGGCGGGGTCGGCCGGGCGGACGAACGGCGGCGCGGCGTGGACCCTGGCCAGGCCGTGGAGCGTCCACGGCAGCGCGCCGTAGACCAGCAGACCCGAGAGCGAGCCGGTGCCCACCGCGTTGGCGGCCAGCGGGACCGCGACGTAGACGACGAGCCCGGCCGCGGCGGCCCGGCTCGGCGCGATGGCGCGGGCGAGGCGCCAGAGCCCGAGTGCGCCGGCGAAGAGCGGCCCGACGACGAGCAGCGTGCGGGGCAGGCCGTTGGCGCCGAAGGTGATCAGGCCGAGAACGGCCGAGAGGCCCATGCCGGTCGGCACCGGCCGGGTGCCGCCGAGCCCTTGCGACCACCATCCGCCCAGGTACTCCCGCACGAGCACGAACGGGCCCGCCGGCCACGCGAGGAGCTCGCCGGCGTGCGGGACGCCGCTCAGCAGTAGCTCGCGGCTGCCGATCAGGATCACGAGCAGCGCCACCAGCCAGACCACGACGTTGACCCGGGCGTCCTCCCCACCGAGCTGCTGGCGAAGGTCACCGCCCAGCTCCGCCAGTCGATCGCCCCGGCCCTCCCGGTCGGCCATCCGTTGCCGGCGCAGGTCGCGCAGCCGGGCGGAGCCCCGAACGCCCTGGAGGCTGGCCACCTCGGCGTCGGAGACCCTCCGCACGCTGTGGAAGCGGCGCCGGCGGCTGAAGAGGGCCGGCAGCCGGATGAGCTGCCACAGCCAGGCGCCGAGCATGGCCCTCACCTGTCGCGCCCGTCCGGTGAGGAGGCCGACGACCGCCCCCGAGATCGTGTAGAGCACGTGGAAGATCGAGAGGCCGACCAGGTGGAACCCGGTGGGCGCGGACAGCGCGGTCCGCAGCCGGTGGCGTTCGGACAGGGCGAGCACGTCGAGGTCGGGGCGGCGCTCGGGCAGCCGCTCCCGGTGGCGGGCGCGGGCGTCGGGCACCACGAGGACTCGGGCGCCCGAGAGGTGGGCCCGCCAGCACAGGTCGAGGTCGTCCCCGTAGAAGTCGATGTCGGGCGCGAAGCCGCCGAGCGCCCGGAAGAGGTCGATGCGGACGAGCAAGCAGGCGGTGGGCACGCAGAAGACGTCGCGGACGGCGTCGTGCTGCTCCTGATCCAGCTCCCCGGCCTCCGCCGTCTCGAGCGTCACCCCCACCCGGTCGGCGCTGAGGCCGACGTGCTGCAGCACGGCCGGGCGGTCCCAGTCGACCAGCTTCGGCCCGACGATGCCGGCGTTGGAGCGGTACGTCTCGGCCACCAGCTCGCTGATGGTCGACGGGTCGAGTGCCACGTCGTCGTGCAGGAAGCAGAAGAAGCCGGCCCCCTCGACCAGCTTCAGGGACTGGTTGGCGGCCGGGCCGAACCCCGGGTTGTCGCCGAGCGCCCGCACGAGCGCGTCGGGCAGGCGCTGCCCGATGTGGGCCATCACGCCCGGCTGGGTCCCCGTGACGAGGAACAGCGTGCGGAGGTTCGGGTAGTCCTGGCGGGCGATCGACTCGAGCACCTCGTCGAACCACGGGCCGGGCTCGTGCACGACCACCACGGCGACGACGGGGGGCGCGCCGCCGCCGTTGCCTCCGTTGCTCCCAGTGACGCCGCCGGGCCCACCGCGTGGCGGGTGCTCGGCGGTGGGGTCCTCGATCACCACGGTTGGACGAGGGTAGCCGCTCACCTCCCGCCGATCCGGGCACGCCCTCCGTGGTCGACGTGGGTCGTCGCCGACGACCGGACGAGCACCCTCGGCGCCCGTGTGAAGCGGCGCGACCCGGCCGGGTGATCCCCGTCAGGCTCGTGGGTGGACCCGTGATCGCGGGCTCCACCCACTAGCCTGGCGGGTCTTGTCGAAGTCATCTGTCGCGCCCCGGAACGCCCGGGCTCTGGTGCCGGAGGGCACGGTCCCGGTCGCGATCGGGCTCGTGATCACGGGCCTCTCGGCCTACGCCTTCCTCTCGCTCACCCGCTACGGGCTGGGAACGGACGCGTCGACCCCGGTCAACCAGCTCTGGTTCGCCACCTTCATCCTCGCTCCCGGCTTCTTCCTGCCGGTCGAGCAGGAGGTCGGCCGGGCCCTCGCCCACCGGCGGGCGCTGGGCGAGGGCGGCCTGCCCGTGCTGCGCAAGGCCGCGCTGCTCGCCCTCGGCCTCCTCGCCATCGTCGGCATCTTCCTCCTGACGATGAGCCCGTTCCTCACCCGCGAGCTCTTCGACGGGAGCTGGGTGCTCTTCGCCTGCCTGCTCCTGGCCTTCGCCGGCTACGCGCTCGGCCACTTCCTTCGCGGGACGTTCGCCGGCACGGGTCGGTTCCAGCAGTACGGGCTGTTCATGGCCTCGGACGGGCTGATCCGCTTCACCGCCTGCGCGGTCCTCGCCGTCACGGGGGTGACGTTCCTCGGCGCGTACGGCCTCTTGGTCGGCGTCCCGCCGTTCCTCGCCGTGCTGATCGCACTGCGGGGCAACTACCACCTCACCACCGAAGGGCCTCCGGCGGACTGGGGCGAGCTCACGCCGAACCTGGGCTGGCTCGTCGCCGGATCGGTCGCCGCCGCCGCACTGGTCAACGCGGGACCGCTCGCCGCCAAGATCCTGGCCGACGACACCCAGAGCGTCATCGTGTCCGAGTTCAGCTATGCGGTGCTGGTGGCCCGGGTGCCGCTGTTCATGTTCCAGGCCGTCCAGGCGGCGCTGCTGCCGAAGCTGGCGCGCCTGGCCGCCCAGGGCGCCTACGACGACTTCCGCCAAGGGTTCCGGCGGCTGATGCAGGTCGTCGTCTTCGTCGGCCTGGTGGGGGTCCTGCTCGCCGCCACCATCGGCCCGACCGTCCTCGAGATCGTCTTCAACGCGGAGGTCGGCCGGCGCACGCTCACGCTGCTCGCCCTGGGCAGCGGCATGTACATGATCGGTCTCGGGATCGCGCAGGCGGTCATCGCCCTGCACGGCCACGCCTGGGCGGCCGTGGGCTGGATCGCCGGCCTCGGCACGTTCGTGGTCGTCACCGCGGTGGCCAGCCACGACCTGCTGCTGCGGGTGGAGCTCGGGCTCGTGTCGGGGTCATTGATGGCCATGGCCACGTTCGCCTACGCCCTGCACGTCAAGCTGCGCGACGGCGCCCAGGCGGACTCGGCCTCCTTCATCGACGCCATCACCGACCACCCGCTCGAAACCCCCTGACCGGACGGCGAGGGTGGCCATTCCTCGCGTCGCCATCGACGTCGGGTCGCTCCACGGTCCCCAGACGGGGGTCGGCCAGTTCGTCGCCCGCCTCCTCGACGGGCTGGCCGGGCTGGACGAGCCCCCCGACGTCCTGCCCTACGTGCTGTCCTTCCGGGCCCGGCTGCGTCCTGGCGTCCGGCGGCTGCGCTACCCGGCGACCGCCGCGCTGCGGGCCTGGGGACGGTTCGACCGGCCGCGCGTCGACCGGGAGCTCGCCGGCAGCCAGGTCGTGCACGGACCCAACTACATCGTGCCGCCCACCGCGTTGCCGACCATCGTGTCGGTCCACGACTGCTGGTTCCTGCAGCGGCCCGCCGAGGTCACGGGTGCGGTCCGGCACTTCGGCGCCGTCCTGCAGCGCGCCGTCGCCCGAGGAGCGACGGTCCACGTGCCCTCGCAGCACACCGCCGGGCAGGTACGGGAGCTGCTCGGGGCCGAGCGGGTGGCCGTGGTCCCGCTGGGCTCGCCGACCTCCTTGCCGCCCGGAGCGCCCGTGCACCTGGCCGGGCTCGACGGCCGGCCGTATGTGCTGGCGCTCGGCGCCAAGGAGCCGCGCAAGAACCTGCCCCGGCTGATCGACGCGTTCGGGCTGTTGCAACGTCAGCTGCCCGAGCTGGCCCTGGTGCTCCTCGGGCCGGACGGTCCCGACGGGCCCGCCATCGACGACGCCATCAGCCGCCAGCCCCGCGACGCGGCCGACCACATCCTGCTCGTCGACTACGTGAGCGACGCCGACCGCAACGCCATCCTCCACGGCGCGGCCGCCCTCGCCTACCCCTCGCTCGACGAGGGCTTCGGCTTCCCAGCCCTGGAGGCGATGGCCGCCGGCGTGCCCGTCGTGGCCGCCGACGCCGGCTCGCTGCCGGAGATCTGCGGCGACGCGGCGATCATGGTCGACCCCCTCACCCCGTCGGAGATGGCCGCCGGCCTCCACCGTGCCATCACCGACAGCACGGTCCGCGCCGAGCTGATCGCCCTCGGTCGGGGGCGGACCGAGGTGTTCTCCGTCGCCCGCTCGGCGGCCGGGATGGACGCCCTCTACCGCGCCCTGGCCATGGAGGGTGCACCGACGTGATCGCGGTGCTCTCGGGCGGCGTCGGCGCGGCCCGCCTGCTCGCCGGGCTGCAGCAGGTCGTCGACCCGGCCGCGCTCACGGCCATCGTGAACGTCGGCGACGACACCACGCTCCACGGCCTGGCCATCAGCCCGGACCTCGACACCATCACCTACACGCTGGCCGGCGCCATCGACCCCGAACGGGGCTGGGGTCTCGCCGGCGAGACCTGGCGGGTGATGGCCTCGCTGGAGCGCTTCGCTGCCGCCCGGCCGCCGGGTTCGCGGGCCGGTGCCACCTGGTTCGGGCTCGGCGACCAGGATCTCGCCACTCACCTCTACCGCACCCACCGCCTGGCCGAGGGCGGCTCCTTGACGGAGATCACCGCCGAGATCGCCACCGCCTACGGCGTGGCGGTGCGCCTCCTTCCGGTCACCGACGATCCACTCCACACCATGCTGACGGTGGCCGGCGAGGGCGAGATCGAGTTCCAGGAGTACTTCGTCGGGCGGCGCCACGACATCCCCATCACCGGGGTGCGCTTCGACGGGGCGGAGGCCTCGCGCCTGACGAGCGCCGCGGCCGCGACGTTGGACGACGCCGAGGCCATCGTCATCGCGCCGTCCAACCCGATCGTCTCCATCGGTCCCCTGCTGGCCGTGCCGGGCGTGGCGCCGAGGGTCGAGCGGGCGCGAGCCCGGACGGTCGCCGTCTCGCCGATCGTCGGCGGCCGCGCGCTCAAGGGTCCCGCGGATCGGATGCTGGCCGAGCTTGGCCACCCGGTCAGCGTGGTCGGAGTCGCGGCGCTCTACCGCGACCTCGCGGCGACGATGGTGGTCGACGAGGCCGACCGCGCCCTCGCACCGGAGGTCGAAGCCCGCGGCGTTCGCTGCGTCGTGACCGACACCGTCATGCGCACACCCGCCGTCGCCGCGGCGCTGGGCGCGACTGTGCTCGGCGCTGCGCGCGGCCAGGGCTCGACGTGAGCCGCCTCGCGTTGTGGGGCGTGGAGGGGATGGGCGAGATCCGTCCCGGCGACCAGCTCGGCCAGCTCGTGGCCGATGCCTGCAGCGGACCGCCGAACGGCCCGCTGGCCGACGGCGACGTGCTGGTCGTGACCCAGAAGGTCGTCTCGAAGGCCGAGGGCCGGCTGGTGGCCGTCGATCCCGACGACCCGCTCTCCCACAAAGCCGTCGTGGAGCAGGAGGCCGTCCGGGTGCTCCGGCGCCGCGGCGACCTCGTCATCACCGAGACGAGCCACGGCTTCGTGTGCGCCAACAGCGGCGTCGACCTCTCGAACGTCGAGCGGGGCCAGGCCGCGCTCCTCCCGCTCGACAGCGACCGGTCGGCGCGGCGCATCAGAGACATCGTGCGGGCCCGCCTCGGGGTGAACGTGGGCGTGATCGTGTCGGACACGTTCGGGCGGCCGTGGCGCAAGGGCCTCACCGACGTGGCCATCGGCGTGGCCGGCATCGCGGCGGTGGTCGACCTGCGGGGCACGCCCGATGCGCTCGGCCGCACCATGCAGGTGACCGAGGTGGCCGCGGCGGACGAGCTGGCGTCCGCCGCCGAGCTGGTGATGGGCAAGTCGAGCGGGCTCCCGGTCGCCGTCGTGCGCGGCGTCGACCCCACATGGCTGCGGGAGTCCACCGTCGGCGAGCTCGTGCGGGACACAGGGGAAGACCTCTTCCGTTAGCTGAGCGGCTCAGGTGTGCACCTCCAGCTCCGGTTTCCGGAACCTGGCCGCCATAGTTCCGGATGCAACGATCGATTCTCCCCGCCAGCAGCCGAGCCCGTCGCCCTACGATGGCACCCATGCTGACCGAGCACCTGTCGACCCCGGCGCTGGAGGCCGGGCTGGAGGAGATCCGCCGCGCGCCGGCCGACCACGGCAGGGTCGAGCTCATCGTGCGCCGGCCGGCCAAGAACGAGCGCGAGCTCCTCGACGAGGGGACGCTGGACCTCGAGGAGGGCCTCGTCGGGGACACGTGGCGCGTTCGCGGCAGCACCAGGACGGCCGACGGCTCCTCCCACCCGGACATGCAGCTCAACGTCGTCAACGCTCGCGTGACCGAGCTGCTCGCCGGTCCGGCGCGTGACCGCTGGGCACTGGCCGGTGATCAGCTCTACCTCGACCTCGACCTCAGCGAGTCCAACCTGCCGCCCGGCACGCGCCTGTCGATCGGGTCCGCGGTCATCGAGATCACCGACCAGCCTCACCGCGGATGCCAGAAGTTCAGCGCCCGCTTCGGGCTCGACGCGCTCCGCTTCGTGAACTCACCCGTCGGTCGGGAGCTGCACCTCAGGGGCGTCAACGCCCGCGTCGTCGTGCCGGGTGCCATCCGCACCGGCGACGTCGTCACCAAGCTCAGCACCTGAGGGGTCGGGCCCGGCGGAGCCCGACGCGACCAGCGCGACCGGTGCCGGGGGCGCCTCGGCCGCCAGCTGCGCGAGGAGCTCGGCCACACCAGTCGCCACGTCCGTCCAGGGCGCCCAGGCCAGATGGATGCGGGCGCGGACGGGCGAGAGGGCGAAGCGCTCGACGTCGCCCGGATGGGCCGGGCGGGGCGTGGCGACGGTGGCGGGCGCAGCCATCACCCGCTCGTGCAGGTCGTTGATCGAGGTCTGCACGCCGGTGCCGACGTTGATCACCAGCCCGGTCCCCCTCGTCGTCGCCCGCACGACCGCGTCGACCGCATCGTCCACGGCGACGAGGTCGCGGGTCTGCTTGCCGGTGCCATGGACCTCGGCCGGGACCCCGGACCGGCGGGCGGCGGCAAAGGCGGCGACCACGCCCGCCGACGCTCGCTGGCGGGTGCCGTAGACGTGGCCGAGGGCGAGGGCGGTGAACTCCACGGCATGGCGATCCCGGTAGAGCGCGAGGAGGTCGGCCACGGCGCGGTGGGCGATGGTGGCGATCGAGTGGGGCGGCCCGAGCGTGCCCTCCTTGACCGGCAGCTCGCGGAGCGGGACCGGGCCGTAGTAGGAGATGGCATCGAGGCCGACCACGACCTTGGCGGTGCCGGCGGCCACGACCGCGTCGAGCAGGTTGGCCGTCCCGCCGAGCGCCGTGCCGAGCAGGTCGGGCCCGGCCCCTCCGGTGGGCACGGCGAGGTGGACGGCCACCTCCGGCTTCAGCCGCGCCAGGAGGTCCGACAGCTCGGGCACCCGGACGTCGAGGTTGTGGAACTTGAGCGAGCCGACGTGGGCGGCCCGCGCCGCGGCGAGGTTGGCCAGCGACCCGGATGACAGGTCGTCGACGACGTCGACCACATGGCCCTCGGCGAGCAGCCGGTCGACGACGTGGGAGCCGAGGAACCCGGCGCCGCCGACGACCAGCGTCCTCATACCGGGATGGGCCGGCGGGCGTTGGAGAGCCGTTCGCCGGCGTCGACGACGGCACCGCGGCCCAGCACGACGTCGTCGAGGACGGCGCCGGCGCCCACGCGGGACCCCGGACCGAGGATGGAGTCCGTCACGGTGGCTCCCTCGCCGACCTCGCAGCCGGCCAGCAGCACGCTGCCGCGGACCTGGGCGCCCGCCTGCACGACGACCCGCGCACCGAGCACACTGGAATCGACGTCACCGTCCACCCGCGCATCCGCCGCCAGGGCTGTCTCGTGCACGGCCCGCCCGCCGTTGACGGCGTCCAGGTTGGCCTGGCGGTACAGCTCGGGGCGGCCGGTGTCGATCCAGTAGTCCTCGGTGCACCACGCGAACAGCCGGCCCTCCG
>JBKPRL010000238.1:0-10501 GCA_046734535.1 bacterium
TCCTCGGTCAGCTCCTCGGGAAAGCCCGGCCGTCCGAGCACGACGACGGACTGGTCGACACAGCGAGCCCACAGCGCCTCGACGTCCACCCGGCCGGCTTCCCGGGGCCAGAGAGCTCGGAGCTTGTCGGTGCTCTCCCACAGCCGGTCGAGCGCGGGAAGCCCATCCGACCGTCCGCTGAGCACGCCCTCCCACACCGCCTCCAGCGGGAGGCCGGACCGCACCAGCAGGAGCAGTCGGCGGGGTGTCATGCTCTCGAGCGCGGCGAGCGCAGCCGCGTAGGCCTCCTCCGGCAGCGCGCGACCGCGTCCCCGGCGAGCAACGGAACCTGACATATCCACCGCGACCGTGCTCACGCGGCCCGCCGCGCGTGCTCGAGCGGGTCGATGCGGAGGTTGAGCGCGGTGCTCACCCACTCCTCGTCGATCTCGCCGTGGCAGCCGCGGAGATCGGCCAGGGTACGGGCGACCCGGCGGACACGGTGCAGTCCGCGGCCACTCAGGCGGTCAGCCTCGAGCTCGCGCCGCAGCACGAGGCGGGCGGCCTTCGTGAGCGGGGCGAGGTCGTCCAGGAGCGGTCCTGGGATCGCCGAGCTCGGACCATGACCGCGCGCCGCAGCCGCCTCGCGGGCGATGCGCACCCTGACCATGACGTCGGCCGTGGACTCACCCATCGGCACGCCGAGCAGCTCCTCGACGCCGGGGCGGGCGACCTCGAGCCGCAGGTCGAAGCGGTCCAGCAGCGGCCCAGAGACCCGCCGGAGGTAGCGGAAGCGCGTCCCCTCTCCGCACCGGCACGCGCCGGGCTGACCGCTGGCGCCGCACGGGCACGGGTTCATCGCGGCGACCAGCTGGAAGCGGGCCGCGAACTGCACCGAGGCCCGGGCCCGTGTCACCCGCACGACACCTTCCTCGAGCGGCTGGCGCAGCCCGTCGAGGACCGCGGGCTGGAACTCGCCGAGCTCGTCCAGGAACAGCACGCCGCCGTTGGCCAACGACACCTCGCCCGGGCGCATGCTGGCCGTCCCTCCGCCGACCATCGCCACCAGCGACGCCGTGTGGTGGGGCGCGCGCAGCGGTGGCCGCCGTACGAGCCCGCCCGGCAGGGGCAGGCCGGCCGCCGAGTGGATCATGGTGGTCTCCAGCGCCATCTCCCGACCGAGGGCCGGCAGCAGCCCAGGCAGGCGTTGGGCCAGCATCGTCTTGCCTGCACCGGGCGGCCCGAGCAGCAAGAGATGGTGACCGCCCGCCGCCGCAGCCTCGATGGCCAGGCGGGCCATGACCTGGCCCCGCACGTCGGCCAGATCCGGCAGAGCCCCTTCGGCCACGACGTCCGACCCCGGCGCTGGGGGCGGCCACGGCGCGCCGCGCGCCAGCACCTCGACCAGCTCCGCAATGGTCCGGGCGGACCGGATCTCCCGGCGGGCCACGAGCGCGGCCTCCGCTTCGCACCCCGGCGGGACGACGGGTGTCGACTCATCGAGCGCGGCGACGAGCGGCACGATCCCCGGGACCCTGCGCACCGAGCCGTCGAGCCCGAGCTCACCGAGGAAGGCCAGCCCGTGCACCGCTTCGGCCGGGACCGCCTCGGCGGCCACCAGCACGCCGACGGCGATGGCGAGATCCAGCCCGGCGCCGGTCTTGCGGACGCCGGATGGCGCCAGGTTGACCGTGATACGGGTGAGAGGCCACGGCAGGCCGCTCGACAGCAGCGCCGCACGGACGCGGTCGCGCGCCTCACGGCACGCCTCGTCGGGCAGGCCGACGACGCTGAAGGAGGGCAGGCCGTTGGCGACGTGGACCTCGACCGAGACGGGGCGCCCCTCGGCACCGAGCAACGTGGCGGACGGGACGATGGCCAGCATGGCGGCCTCCCTGCAGCTGGCCGGCAGCGCCCTCGGACCCTGGACCAGGGAGGTGGAGGGCGGGCTCGGCGGTGGGGCGGGGAAGCCGGGGCGGACGGTAGCAGGGGGATGTGTCGCGGTTCGGCGGACCGACACGGTGCTACGGGTGGGCGGCCGAGCGGACGCTCGATGGTGTCACCGATCTACCCGGTTGCTGGGCAGATCCGTGCCTGCCTCGGAAGGTGTCACGCTTCGACCCGATCGGGAAGCGCCGGGGCCGCCGCCTCGGTGTCCGACAGCGCCGGGGCGCCGCCTCGGTGACCGGCAGCGCCGGTCGGAACACCCAGTGTGGTCGGCGACCACCAGCCGCGGTGGCCGCTCACCCGGGCGGCGCGTCGCGCTGGTGGAAGTCCCTGGTCGTGACTAGTCTGCGGCCTTCCAGGGGACGGGCGTTTCTGCAGGGCTGCGCACACAACTGCACACCACCGCTGATGACGACTCCTCTTCCGCCGCCTCCGCCCGTACCCCCTCGCCTGTCGTGGGTGCCCACCCTCGACGGCCTGCGCGGCCTCGCGGTGCTCGCCGTCGTGGCGTTCCACGCCGGCCACCTGCAGGGCGGCTACCTGGGCGTCGACCTGTTCTTCACGGTCTCGGGGTTCCTGATCACCCGGCTGATCCTCGACGACCTCAGCCGCCGACGCTTCCGGCTCGGCTCGTTCTGGGGCCGCCGGGCCCGCCGGTTGCTCCCCGCGCTGTGGCTGCTGCTGGCGGTGCTGATCCTCTGCTCGCCGTGGCTGGTCGAGCGCAGCTCCGGTGTGAGCCTGCGCCGCTCGGTGGTGGCCACGGCCATCTACATCGCGAACTGGTGGCAGCTCTCCGGCCCGGGTTCCTACTGGCAGGCGTTCGGGACGCCGGCGCCACTCAATCACACGTGGAGCCTCGCCATCGAAGAGCAGTTCTACGTGATCTGGCCGATCATCGCCCTGATCGTGTGGAAGGTGGCCAAGCGACCGGCGCGGGCGCTGCTCGCCCTGGCGGTCGTCGCCATCACCGCGTCGATCGTCGCGCAGTGGGTGCTCTTCACGCCGGGGACAGACGGCGCCCGCGCCTACCTCGGCACGGACACGCGGGCGGCCTCGATCCTCGTGGGCTGCGCCGCCGCGATCGCCCTGTGGACCCGTAGCCACCGCGTCAGACCGACGGTCTGGCACTGGCTCCACCTGCTGGCACCGGTCGCGCTCGTCGGCATCGTGGTCGTGTGGTTCGTCGGCCGGCCTGGCGAGTGGCTCTACCACGGCGGCTTCCCGCTCCTGGCGATCGGCGCCGCCCTGATCCTGGCCAGCAGCGCGGCACCGACGCCGAGCCGGCTCAACCGCGCGCTCGGCTGGGCGCCGCTCGTGCTCATCGGCCAGGTCAGCTACGGCATCTACCTGTGGCACTGGCCGGTGTTCTCCCTCCTCGGACCGGAGCAGCTGCACGTGCGTGGCTGGCAGCTCCTCATGACCCGGCTGGCCATCACGGCCGTGCTGGTGATGATCTCCTACGTCCTCGTCGAGCGGCCGTACCGGTTCCGGAGAGGGTCGATCCACATCCGCTTCCTCGGTGCGGCCGTCTGCGTGGTCGGGGTGATCGCCGCCGTGCTGGCCTGGCCGAGCGTCGGCCCGGTCAGCGCAGCCCGCGCCGACAGCGTGATCGCCAAGCTCACCCAGCGGAGCCGCTCCGTGAACGTCCCCACCGAGACGAGCGCGACGCGGAGAGGACCGGCCGCCACCACCGCGACCACCACGGCGACGACGCCGGCCCCGACGGCGGCGACCACCCAGCCGGCGACGGTCGCCACCGACCCGCCCACGACCACCCTCCCGCCGACGACGGTGCCGCCTACGACCGCGCCGCCTCCGGTGTTCGCCGCGCCCCGCCGCCTGCTCGTGGTGGGCGACTCGGTGGCCGACACCCTGAGCCGCTCGTTCAGCCGCCAGGTGCCGCCGGGCATGGCCGTCAAGGACGTCGGGAAGGTCGGTTGCTCCCCCGCCGGTCCCGACCGACCGCAGGTGCGCTTCTACACCGGCGCCGAAGCCCAGGACCCGTGTGCCGACGCGGTGACCGAATGGCCGGCGCTCGTGGCCGAGGGCCACTACGACGGAGTGCTCATGGTGTTCGGCGGATCGGGCCTCGACCGCCAGTTCGGCGACCAATGGCTGCGGCCGTGCGACCCGGGGTACAACGCGTGGTTCCAGGCCGCGATGGAGACCGACCTCCGAGCCCTCCAAGCCGAGGGCGCGCGCATCTGGATCGCTCTCGCGCCGTACAACCGGCACGAGAGCGTGGCCGCGCCCGACGCCCAAGCCGCGGCCGACCATCAGACCGACTGCCTCAACGACATCTACGCCGGCGCGGCGCGTGCGGTCGGTGGCGTCGCCCTCATCGACCTGAGGGGGCTCATCTGCCCCACCTCCGCGACCTGCACGACGCAGATCGACGGCATCGAGCTCCGGCCGGACGGCCTCCACTTCACCGGCGAGGGAGCGGACGTCATCGCCCGCTGGCTGATGGAGCAGCTCGGACCGCCGCCCGCCTGACCTCACGCGTCCCGCCCTCGCCATGCCGGACCACCGGCGACCCAGCCTGTGAGACTCAGTGGTCGTGCGCCGCCACCTGCCGCTCGCTGCCGTGGCCCTGGCCGCCGCCGTGACCGTGCTGGCCTCGTGCGACAAGGGCAGCCGGCAGGATCGCTTCTGCAAGAAGCTCACCGATGACCAGAGCCTGCTCGGCGTCGTCCCACAGAACCCCGATGACCTGGACGCCTTCGTCTCCCGCTATCAGCAGCTCGCGAAGATCGCACCGTTGGCCATCGACGACCAGTGGCACACCATCGCCGACCTCGTGAAGGCGGTGGCCACCTCCGATCTCAGCGACCCCACGACCGCGGACCGGCTGCGGGACCAGGCGGTCGCGGCCACCAAGGCCGTCGACGACGTACGGACCTACGCCAAGACGACCTGCGGCGTCGACCTCGTGCTCGCGGCCACCCCAGGCGCGGTCAGCCCGACGACCGTCACCCCCGGGGCCGCGTCGACCACGCCCGGCGCACCCACGACGGTCACGCCGGCGACGCCGCCGCCGACGCCGCCCGGCACGGTCCCCCCGACGGTGCCCTGAGCGACGCTCTAGCCTGCGCCCATGGCGCTCGGCATCGACGACCTCCGCCGGTTCGTTCCCCTCGACCACGGCCTGGCCATCGTCAGCGTGGGCCTCCCTTCGGGCGGCGTGGCGTCCTCTCTGGTCAACGCCGGCGTGGTCGACCACCCGACGACCGGCGCGCCCGTCGTCGCCTTCGTCACGCGGGGCGACAGCCGCAAGCTGGTCCACCTCCGCCGCGACCCCCGGGCGACCGCCGCATGGCGGGCCGGATGGCGCTGGATCGCGGCGAGCGGGCCGGTCGAGCTGGTGGGGCCGGATGACCAGGGGCTCGGACTCTCGCCGGACGACCTGCCCGCGCTCCTCCGAACCGTGTTCGCCGGCGCGGGCGGCACCCACGAGGACTGGGACGAGTTCGACCGCGTGATGGCGGCCGAGCGCCGCACCGCGGTGCTGCTCCAGCCGGCGAGCGTCTACGGCCAGAGCGGTTGATCGAACAGCGTCAGTGGTTGCCGCGGTCCGACCGGCGTCGAGGCGCTACTGCTGCTGACCCGTCTCCGTGCGCTTGACGATGACGTTGTCGATCATCCCGTAGTCCTTGGCCTGCTCCGAGGTGAACCAGCGGTCGCGCTCGGAGTCGGCCGTGATCTGATCGACCGGCTGGCCGGTGTGGAACGCGATGAGCTCGGCCATCCGCCGCTTGGTGTAGGTGAGCTGCTCGGCCTGGATGGCGATGTCCGCGGCCTGGCCCCGGAGGCCGGCCGACGGCTGGTGCATCATGATCCGGGCGTTCGGCAGGGTGTACCGCTTGCCGGAGGCGCCGGCGCAGAGGAGGAACTGGCCCATCGACGCGGCGAGGCCGAGGCACACCGTGGCGACGTCGCAGCCGACGAACTGCATGGTGTCGTAGATGGCCATCCCCGCGGTCACCGAACCGCCCGGGCTGTTGATGTACATCCAGATGTCCTTGCCCGGTTCCTCGGCGTCGAGGAAGAGCAGCTGGGCGCAGATCTGGTTGGCCACGTCGTCGTTGACGTCCGTCCCGAGCATGACGATGCGGCTCTTGAGCAGGCGGTTGAAGATCTCGGCCTGGGCGTTCGGCCCCGACTGCTCGAACCCGACCGGCAGGATCAGCTCTGACATGCCGGCGAGGCTAGCGGTGGATGGTGGTGGTCGCTCTGGGCGGGCGCGGGGAGCCCTGGGCGGGCGGTCCCCCGTCAGCGCTCCACGCCGCTGAAGACGACGGCCACCCGTTCGTCGTCGGCCACCTGGTCCCGGATGGTGAGGAGGCCGGCCAGGCCGGCGGTGCCCGTGGCGCTGGCCGGGATGCCGGTCGCCGACGGGCCGAGCACGTGCGCTTCCACGATCGCGGCCTCCGGTGCGACGACCACTGAGCCTCCGCCGCCGTCGACGGCGTCGAGAACGCCCAGCCAGTCGTAGGTCTCGTCGTCGAGGATGCCGTCGGCGGTCGAGTGGGGCTCGTCCTCCCAGGCCCACATGCACTCGTCCCAGTGGGCCGCGGCACCGCCGTCGCCGAACCCGCTCGCCCGCTCCCAGGCCCGGGCCAGCGGCGCGCAGCCCGCGGCCTGGACCGCGTGCAGCTTTGGCGGACGTCCGCCGGACTCGGTCAGCGCTCGCCCCACGCACGTGGCGAGCGCGCCGCCACCGACCTGCACGAACACGCGGTCCAGCCGCACGCCGGGCGTCTCCCCCATCTCCCAGCCGAGTGTGCGGCCGCCGTCCAACGCGAGCGCGTTCTCCGGCCCCTGCACGCCGAAGGGGACCGCGCCCGCGGCCACGGCCTCCCGCCAGCGGTGGACGCACGGATCGCCCGGGGGGTCGTCGTCGCGACGGGGGCAGATCGTGACCTCGGCCCGCAGACGGTGCAGCGCGTCGACGACGGACGCGTGAGCCCACGGCGGCACGAACACCTCGAGCTCGCGATGATCGGCCGCGGCCAGCGTCGCCGCGGCCAGCGCGGCGTTCCCGCACGACGCGATGGCCAGGCGACCCTCGCGCCCGCCCACGCCCAGCAGCTCCGCCGCCTTGAGGTGGAGCAGGATCGACAGCAGGTGCCGCGCCTTGTGGCTCCCGGCCGGCGCGCCGGTCTCGTCCTTCACCCAGACGCCGCCCTCGTCGGTGAAGCCGAGCACCTCGGACAGCGCGTCGGCCCGAGCGAACGGCGTCACCGAGAAGCCCGCGCCGGCCACCGCCACCACCCGCTCGTCCACCTGGCGCACCAGCGCAGCCGCCGCGTCGACGGTCATGCCGCGGTCGACTGCGAAGGCCTGCCACGCCAGCTCGGCGCCGAAGGCGACGAACGGGTTGGCGTCGTCGACCGACTGCAGGGGGCCGGGTCGGCGGACGATCTGCAGCACGTGGTGGCGGTCCCCGTCGGTCGCCTTGGGACAGCGCCACGGCGACGGGGCGCCGATGTCGACCTCGGTCGCGCAGACGGCGCAGCGGAAGCCGGTGACGCTCGTCACCGCTCGTCGGCGACCCGGGCGTTGAAGTCGTCGATCAGCTCGTCCCACACACCGAGGTGACGGCGCAGGCCCCTCCAGAACGACTGCGAGCGGCGGGCCTCGAACACGTCGAGGGGCGTCCCCTGCTGCTCGACCCAGGTGTAGTAGCCGAGGTTGAAGATGCGGGTCCGGTCCTGCTCGGTGCAGTCGAGCATGTGCTCGGTGCCGGCTGAGCCCAGATGCTCGGCGAAGACCTCGGCCGCGTCCAGCGCGCCGAACGATCCGCCGAACCGGCGCTGGAGCGTCTTGGCCCGCTCGCTCGGGTACAGCGCGGCCCCGTCGGTCGCCACGGTGACGACCGCGTCGTCGGGCCCGAGGTCGAGCAGCTTCACCGTCTTGATCGCCGCGAGGACGTTGCAGATGGAGGAGAGGCCGAAGTGCTCGAGCGCGGCCACGACGTCGGCCGGCACGCCCTTCCGGTGGGTGAGGAAGCCGCGGCCTTCCGGCGTGTTGAACAGCACGTCGAGCTGGTCGGTGGCCCGGTCGCTCACCGCGCAGACGACGTCGGTGTTCATCACGTTGTGGATCAGCGGGATGTGCTTGTCGCCGATGCCCTGGATGTTGTGCTCGCCGAAGCCGTTCTCGAGCATCGTCGGGCACTCGAGGGCCTCCACGGCCACGATCCGCGCGCCGTACTGCTCCTTCAGCCGATCGCCCGCGGCGATGGTGCCGGCGGAGCCGGTCGCCGACGTGAACGCGGCCAGCCGCAGCTGGGGCCGGCCGGCCACGACATGCTCGAAGACGTGCGCGAGCGCACGGCCGGTCACCTCGTAGTGGGCCAGGTGGTTCCCGAGCTCTGCGAACTGGTTGAGGATGAAGTTGTCGGGATCCTCCGCCAGCTCGTGGCAGGCGTCGTAGATCTCCTTGACGTTGCTCTCGGTGCCCGGCGTGCGGATGACGTCGGCCGGATCGGCCACCCACCGGTCCAGCCAGTCGAAGCGCTCCTTCGACATGCCGGCCGGCAGCACGGCCACGCCCCGGCACCCCATGATCCGGCTGATGGCGACACCACCGCGCGCGTAGTTGCCGGTGGACGGCCACACCGCGCGATGGCGGCTGGGGTCGAGCTGCCCCGTGATGACACGGGGAGCCAGGCAGGCGTAGGCGGCGAGCACCTTGTGCGCCGTGATCATCGGGAACCGGTCGCCGAAGACGACGATGATCGGGCTCTCCACGCCGGTCAGGGACGCGGGGAGCACGACGTGGTCGGGTACCGCGACCGGGTCGCCCGCGAGGTCGCAGTACCAGTGGACGCGGAACAGGTTGCGGGCGTCGGGCGCGTCCTTGTCGACGCCGGCGGTGCGGGCGCGGTCGATGCGGGACGGGTCGGCCAGCTCGGCGAACGTCGGCAGCACGATGCCCTGCTCGCGGAAGCGGCCGATCGCCCGCTCGCGGCTGTCCTCGTCGACGACCGCGTCGGCCAGACCGAGCTGGTCGATCAGCGCGGCCGGTTCGAGCGCAGACGGGGCGGAGGGCACGCCGGGCAGTCTGTCAAAGGCCGACCGGGCCGGCGGCCGTACGACGGGGTGCCGATGGGCGGGGCCCTCGTCGAGCTGTCAGTGCTCGAGGACGAGGCAGAACGGGTGGCCGGCCGGGTCGAGGAAGACCCGGAAGTCGTCGGGCTCGGGCTGGACGTCGGCTTTCTTCGCGCCGAGGGCCAGTACCTGCTCCTCCCCCACATCGAGGTCGGGCACCGCGAGGTCGACATGTGCCTGCTGCGCGCTGTCGGGACTCGGCCAGACGGGCGGCTGATGGTCTGGCGCCAGCTGGAAGGCCAGGGTGGCGCCGCCGTCGCTCCGCAGCTGGACCCAGTCCTCGTCGGTCCGCTCGATCGGCCAGCCCGTCAGGGCGGAGTAGAACTCTGCCAGCGCGACCGGATCCCGGCTGTCGAAGGCGGTGAGCTTGAGGCGGGCGATGCCAGGCATGGAGCCGACGGTACCCGACACCTCGCTCGCCGCGATAGGTCAAGTCTCGACTTCGGTATTTCCGGCTACTCTGGACTCGTGCCCGAGCTCAGCGACGCCAAGCGGCGCATCCTCGATCGGCTCAAGCGCGCCGACACGCTCACCGCCCCCGAGGTCGCGGCGGCCTTCGAGCTGACCGACACCGCCGTCCGCCAGCACCTCGAGGCGCTCGAACAGGCGGGGCTGGTCGAGCGGACCACCGCGCTCCCACAGGGTCGCGGGCGGCCGCCGGTGCGGTGGCGCCTGACGCCGCTGGCCCACGACCTCTTCCCGGACCGCCATGCCGACCTGACGGTCGAGCTCATCGCGGCGATCCGTGAGTCGGTCGGCGAGGAGGGGCTCGACCGGATCGTCGCCAGCCGGGCGCGGCGCCAGCGGGCCGCGTACCAGAAGGCCCTGCCCGACCCGGCCCGCAGCAGCGTCAAGGTGCGCGTGCGGCGCCTGGCCGATCTGAGGTCGGCCGAGGGCTACCTGGCCGAGGCGGTGGCCGACGGCCCGGACATGCTGCTCCTCGAGCACCACTGCCCGATCTGCGATGCCGCGTCCGTCTGCCAGGGGCTGTGCCGGGCCGAGCTCGAGCTGTTCCAGGAGGCCTTGGGTGACGATGTCACCGTCAGCCGCACGCAGCACGTGCTCGCGGGCGACCTGCGCTGCGCGTACCGGATCTCGCCGCGGCCGGCCGGCGAGGCCTCGCCCGGCCGAGCCGGGCGGGCCGAGCTGGTTCACGCGTCGGCGTAGAGGGCCTCGCCTCGACGCAGCCGCGCCGCCGTCCGCACCACCGTCGCCAGCTCTCTCCGCGTCGGTGTGTGGGCGGCCAGGAACCGAGCCACGCCGGTGAGGATGAGCGCGGATTCCTCCGACCCCTCCGGCCACGCCATGGCCTGCCGGGAGCCAGCTTCGACCACCTGGAACCAGTGGAACCCGGCATCCTCCTGGACCAGCGCGTGCCCGAGCGCCGCCACGAGCTCCTCGCGTCGGCCGCCCGCTCGGAGGAACCCATAGGCCGCCTGCCCGGCCTCGTCGACCGCGCC
>JBKPRL010000239.1:0-25850 GCA_046734535.1 bacterium
GCCGAGGAGTTCACCGCTACGGCGAACAGTTCGCGGGTCCGGTTCGACCGGGTCAACCCGGCACCCTTCGCCATCGACGTCGGGACGTCCGAGAGGCTGGCTCTCACCGCCAAGGGCGGCGATGACACCTTCTCCGCTTCCGGGAACCTGTCGGCGCTCATCGCGGTCACAGTCGACGGCGGTGCGGGCATCGACACCATCCGCGGCACCAACGGAGCCGACGTCCTGCTCGGGGGAGACGGCAACGACTTCATCGACGGCAACCAGGGTGACGACATCGCGTCGCTCGGAGCTGGCGATGACACCTTCCAGTGGGACCCGGGCGACGGGAACGACACGATCGAAGGACAGGACGGCACCGACACGATGCTGTTCAACGGCGCCAACATCAACGAGAAGATGAACGTCTCTGCGAACGGTCAGCGGGTCCGGTTCGTTCGCGACGTCGCCAACATCACGATGGACCTCGACAACGTCGAGTCCATCGTGGCCAAGACCCTCGGCGGCGCCGACGATCTTGTCGTGAACGATCTTTCCGGGACCGACATCGTCAACGTCGTGGCCGACCTCAACGCCGCCGGCGGAGGGGACGACGGGCAGCCTGACGATGTCGTCGTCAACGGCACCAACGGGGACGACGTCGCCGTCATCACCGGCACTGGACCAGCCGCGAAGGTCGCCGGCCTCTCTGCGCTGGTCTCGGTGTCCGGCACGATCGCCGGCAGCGACCGGCTCACGGTCAACGGGCTCGCTGGAGCGGACGTGGTCGACGCGTCGGAGCTGTCGGCCGACTCGACGCTCCTGACTCTGGACGGCGGCGACGGAGACGACGTGCTGATCGGCGGTCAGGGGAACGACGTCCTCCTCGGCGGTGCCGGCGACGACGTCCTCATCGGCGGCCCGGGTGCCGACACGATCGACGGCGGGCCCGGCGACAACGTCGTCCTCGACGCGCTGTCCGCCAACCCGGTGAGCTCGGCAACGTCCGCCGGCCAGGAGTGGCTGACGCGCCACGCCCGCACCGTCGACGGCAAGACCGTGCTCGACGTAGGCGGCCGGGCGCGGACGCTCCCCCGGGCCGACCTGCCCGAGATCATGAGCGAAGCCGCCTCGTAGCTTCGGGATCCAGCACGCCCGGCGCCACGCGCCCTCGGCGCACGCGCCCTCGGCAGGATTCGAACCTGCGCACACGGCTCCGGAGGCCGATGCTCTATCCCCTGAGCTACGAGGGCGGGTCGGGTCAGGTTAGCCGACGACCCTCGCGAACCGCCTTGGGCCGCGGCCCCGCCGACCGGCCAGAATGGGCCGATGGCCGATCCGCTCCTGCTCCTCGAGGAGCGGTTGTCGGCCGCCTTCGCCGCCGTCGCCGGCCGGCCGGTCGACCCGGTCGTGCGGGCGTCGGACCGCGCCGACGCCCAGGCCAACGGCGCCCTCGCCCTGGCCAAGGAGCTGGGCCGGCCGCCCCGGGAGCTGGCCCAGGCGGTGATCGATGTCGCCGACCTGACCGGCATCTGCCGGGACGTCGAGCTCGCCGGCCCCGGCTTCATCAACCTCAACTTCGACGAGGGATATCTCGCCCGCACGGTCGCCGCGGTGGCCGCGGACTCGCGGTTGGGCCTCCCACGTGCCGACGATCCCGAGCGCGTCGTCATCGACTACTCGCACCCGAACGTCGCCAAGGAGATGCACGTCGGGCACCTGCGCACGACCATGATCGGCGACGCCCTGGCCCGCATGCTGACGAACGCCGGCCACAGCGTCATCCGGGAGAACCACATCGGCGACTGGGGGACCCCGTTCGGGATGCTGATCGAGCATCTCGTCGACGTGGGCGAGGCGGAGGCGGCACGGGAGCTGTCCGTCGGCGACCTCGACGGCTTCTACAAGCAGGCCCGCACCAAGTTCGACACCGATGAGGGGTTCCGGGAGCGGGCCCGGCTGCGGGTCGTCGCCCTGCAGAGACGCGATCCTGCCACGATCCGCCTCTGGACCCGCCTGGTGGACGAGAGCACCCGCTACTTCGACGCGGTCTACGAACGCCTCGGCGTCCTCCTGGAGGACACCGACCTGATGGGCGAGAGCGCGTACAACGACCTCCTGCCCGAGGTCGTCCGGCGTCTGGACGAGGCCGGCGTGCTCGTCGAGTCCGACGGCGCCGAGGTCGTCTTCCCGCCTGGGTTCACGAACCGCGACGGCCAGCCGCTGCCCCTCATCGTGCGCAAGGCCGACGGTGGGTTCAACTACGCGACCACCGACCTGGCCACCGTGATCGATCGCGTCGAACGGGTGAAGGCCACCCTCCTCCTCTACGTCGTCGGTGCACCGCAGGCGCAGCACCTCCAGATGGTGTTCGCGGTCGCCAAAGAGGTGGGCTGGCTGCAGCCGCCGGCGCGGGCTGTTCACGTGCCCTTCGGCAACGTGCTCGGCACCGACCACAAGATGCTGAGGAGCCGGAGTGGCCACGCGGTCAAGCTGATCGAGCTGCTGGACGAGGCGGCCGAGCGGGCTGAGCGAGCGGTGGCCGAGAAGAACCCGGACCTGCCGGCAGACGAGCGGGCCAGCGTCGCCCGCGCCGTCGGCATCGGCGCGGTCAAGTACGCGGATCTCTCGACCGACCGCATCAAGGACTACGTCTTCGACTGGGACCGGATGCTGTCCTTCGACGGCAACACCGGCCCCTACCTGCAGTACGCCCACGCCCGCATCCGATCGATCTTCCGTCGGGCGGGCGTCGACCGCGCCGGCATCCAGCGCGTCACGCCCACCCTCGAGGCGCCGGAGGAGCGGGCGCTGGCCCTGGAGATCCTCGGGTTCGAGGCGGCGGTGCGGGAGACCCTCGAGCGCTGGGCGCCCCACCGACTCTGCACCTACCTGTTCGACCTGGCCAGCACCTTCACGGAGTTCTACGAGGCCTGTCCGGTGCTGCGCTCCGAGGAACCCTTGCGCAGCAGCCGGTTGGCGCTGGCCGACCTCACGGCGCGCGTCCTCGCCTCGGGGCTCGGCCTGCTCGGCATCGAGGCGCCGGAGCGGATGTGAGCCAGGGCACGAGGCTCGGGTGAGCCCGGCGTGAGCCGCATCCCGGCCGGCCTGCTCCCCGACCACGCCTCCGTCGGACCCGAAGGCCAGCTGCTCCTGGGCCGTGTGGACGTCGCGGAGCTGGCCGCGGAGCACGGCACGCCGCTGTTCATCTACGACGAGGACCAGATCCGCGCCCGTTGCCGCGAGGCGGTCGACGTCTTCGGCGAGGGCAACGTCGTCTACGCCACGAAGGCCTTCCTCTGCCGGGCGATCGCCCGCCTCGTCCATGAGGAGGGCCTGCTGCTCGACGTCGCCACCGGGGGCGAGCTGCACGTCGCGCTCTCGGCCGGCGTCCCGGCGCACCGCCTGGTCGTCCACGGCAACAACAAGTCGATGGAGGAGCTGCGGACTGCGCTGACCGCCGGCGTCGGCCTCCTCGTCGTCGACAGCTTCGACGAGCTCGACCGGCTCGACGCCCTGCATTCCGAGGGCCTGTCCCGTCCCCGGGTCCAGCTGCGCATCACGCCGGGCGTCGAGGCGCACACCCACGAGTTCGTGCGGACAGGCCAGGAGGACTCCAAGTTCGGCTTCGGCTTGCCGAACGGCACCGCCGCCGCCGCGGTCGAGCGGGCGCTGGCCTCGCCCGCCATCGAGCTGGTCGGGTTCCACGCCCACGTCGGCTCGCAGGTCTTCGCCGTCGAGAGCTTCGCCCGGGTGGCCGAGCTGATGGCCGACTTCGCCCGGCCCTACGGGCTCCCGACCATGACCGTCGGCGGCGGTCTCGGCGTGGCCTACGTGGAAGGTGAGTCGGCACCGACCATCACGGAGTGGGCCAGGGTGCTGCGCAAGGCCGTCGACGAGGCCGGGTTCGAGGGGCGCCTGATGGTCGAGCCCGGCCGGGCCATCGTCGCCTCGGCCGCCATCACGGTGTACACCGTCGGGACGATCAAGGACATCCCCGGCATCCGCACGTACGTGGCCGTCGACGGCGGCATGAGCGACAACCCCCGACCCGTCCTCTACGGCAGTGGCTACGAGACCTTCCTCCCCCGCGCCGTAGAGGCCGATCGCACGCGGCCTGTCCGCGTCGTCGGCAAGCACTGCGAGAGCGGCGACCTCCTCGTTCGGGAGGGCTGGGTGCCTCACGACATCGCCGTCGGCGACCTGCTGGCCACTCCCGTCACCGGCGCCTACGGGCACTCGATGGGCAGCAACTACAACAAGGTCCCCCGTCCGGCCGTGGTCTTCGTGGCTGACGGCTGGGCCCGGCTGGTCGTACGGCGCGAGACGTACGCGGACCTCCTCCGCTGCGAGGTCGAGTAGCGATGCTGAAGCAGTGGCTGCATCGGGCCCGCGGGCACGCGACCACCCGCATACCCGTCACCGTCTTCACCCCGCGCTACGCGCCGGAGCTGGACGGCGACCCGGATCCCGGCGAGGTCGTGTGGGCGTGGATCCCCTACGAGGACGACCCTCAGCAGGGCAAGGACCGCCCAGTCATCGTCGTCGGCTGGGACGAGAAGGACCTCGTCGTCGTGCCGCTGACCACCAAGGCCCACCCCGAGCGCGACGACGAGGTCGCGGTCGGCTCGGGCGGCTGGGACCACACGCAGCGGGACAGCTACGCCAAGGTCGACACGGTCCTGCGGGTCGGCGTGGGCGACGTCCGACGGGAGGGCGCGGTGCTCGACCGCACGCGCTTCGACAAGGTCGTGGCCGCCGTGGCCGCCTACCGCGCCGCGCACCCAGGAAGCTGACCCGCACCGCGCCGAGCGCCCGCCGGGACCGCACGATCCCGTTCTGGTCGCGGAATCGCCCCTCCAGGGTGCACTCCACTGACCGGAACCAGTGGGACGGTGCGGCGTGGGGCCGGGAAGGCGGTCGTCGGGATGGCGGCGACGCCGGTACCCTCGCTCGCCGTGAGCGGTCCCACTCAGGTCGTGCGGGTCGGCGTGCTCGGCTGCGGGAACGTCGGCGCGGCGCTGGTCGAGCTGATCGACCGGCAGGCCAAGGTGATCGAGTCCCGGACCGGTCTGCGCCTAGAGGTGGCACGGGTCGCGGTGCGCAACCTCGCCCGGGAGCGTGACGTCGACCTCGCTCCCGGCTTGCTGACGCGCGACAGCCACGCGCTGGTCGAGGATCCGGACATCGACGTCGTCGTCGAGGTGATCGGCGGGATCGAGCCCGCACGGGAGCTCATCCTCACTGCGCTCCGCCACGGCAAGCCGGTGGTCACGGCCAACAAGGAGCTGCTGGCCAACGTCGGCACCGAGCTGTTCTCCGCCGCCGACGAGGCGGGCCGGGACCTGTTGTTCGAGGCCGCTGTGGCCGGCGGCATCCCGCTCATCCGAGCCCTGCGGGAGAGCCTGCGGGGCGAGCCGCTGCGGCGCGTGCTCGGCATCGTCAACGGCACCACGAACTACATCCTCACCAAGATGTCCGAAGAAGGCGCCAGCTACGGCGAGGCGCTGAGCGAGGCGCAGCGCCTCGGCTATGCGGAGCGTGACCCGACAGCCGACGTCGAAGGGCTCGACGCGGGCGCGAAGGCTGCGGTCATCGCCAGCATCGCGTTCGGCGCCCGGGTCGTGGCCGGGGACGTCTACCACGAGGGCATCAGCAAGGTCACCGCAGCCGACATCGCCAGCGCCAAGCGCCTCGGCTACGTCGTCAAGCTGCTGGCCATCTGCGAGCAGGACCCCGAGAGCGGCTCCGTGGCCGTGCGGGTCCACCCGGTCATGCTGCCCGAGCAGCACCCACTGGCCACCGTGCGCGACAGCTACAACGCGGTCTTCGTCGAGGGCGATGCCGTCGGATCGCTGATGTTCTACGGCCGCGGGGCGGGCGGGATGCCGACGGCCAGCGCGGTCCTCGGCGACCTCATCGACGCCGCGATCAACCGCCGGCTCGGCACCCACGCCTCCCTCGGCTCCTTCGGCCGGGTCCCCATCCGCGCCATCGACGAGACGACGGCGGAATACCACCTGGTGCTCGAGGTGGTCGACCGGCCCGGAGTCCTCCACGCGGTCACGGGTGTCTTCGCCCGCCACGGCGTCAGCATCCGCACGGCCGAGCAGGAGGGCCTCGGCGACGACGCGCGCCTCGTCTTCATCACCCACGAGGCGCAGGAGGCTGCGGTGCAGGCCACGCTCCGGGAGCTGCGCGACCTCGACGTGGTCGAGCGGGTGGGCGGCTTCCTGCGCGTCATCGGCGCCTGAGGTCCTCTGGTGCGCTACGTCTCCACCCGGGGGAGCGCACCGGAGCTGGGCTTCGCCGACACGCTGCTCGCCGGTCTCGCCGCCGACGGCGGGCTCTACGTCCCCGCGGAGTGGCCCGACCTGCCTCTCATCGACCCGGGTGCCGGGTACGCGACCGCCGCAGCCGCGGTCATGGCTCCGTACGTCGACGACGAGATCGACCGGGCGGTGCTCGACAACCTGTGCGCCGACGCCTTCGCGGCGCCGCGGGCGTTCCGCCACCCGGCCGTCTGCCCGCTCGTGCAGCTCGGTCCGGACGAGTGGCTGCTCGAGCTGTTCCACGGCCCGACGCTCGCGTTCAAGGACATGGCGCTCCAGGTCGTCGGCCGGCTGTTCGACCACGTGCTGGCCCGGCGGGGCGAGCGGATCACCGTCGTCGGGGCCACCAGCGGCGACACCGGCAGCGCGGCGATCGACGCCATGGCCGGGCGGACCAACGTCGATCTCGTCGTCCTCTACCCCCAGGGCCGGGTCAGCGAGGTGCAGCGGCGGCAGATGACGACCGTGGCCGAGCAGAACGTGCAGGCGGTCGCCGTGGAAGGCACGTTCGACGACTGCCAGGACCTCGTGAAGGCCATGTTCAACGACGCGCGGTTCCGGCAAGAGCACCGGCTGTCCGCCGTGAACTCGATCAACTGGGCCCGGGTGATGGCCCAGATCGTCTACTACGCAACGACCGCGGCGGCCTTCGGCGGCCGGCCGGTGTCGTTCGCGGTGCCGACCGGCAACTTCGGCAACGTCCTCGCAGGCTGGATCGCCCTGCGCACCGGGGCGCCGATCCACCGTCTGCTCATCGGTTCCAATTGCAACGACATCCTCATCCGCTTCCTGTCGACCCGGATCATGGCGACCGCCGACGTGGTGCCCACGCTGAGCCCGAGCATGGACATCCAGGTCTCGTCGAACTTCGAACGCCTGCTCTTCGAGGTGAACAACCGGGATGGCGGCATGACCGCCGAGCAGATGCGCCAGCTGCGGGCCACCGGGCACCTCGCCGTCGAGGCCGACCAGTACGAGGAGCGGCTGGCGCCCGTCTTCCGGGGCTCACGCTTCGACGACCGCGACACGCTGGGCATCATGCGCACCGTGCACGCGCAGACCGGGTTGCTGGTGGACCCGCACACCGCGGTCGGGATCGGAGCGGCTCGGGCCGGCCGGGAGCCGGGCGTGGCCACGGTCGCGCTGGCGACCGCACACCCGGCCAAGTTCCCCGATGCGGTCGAGGAGGCCACGGGCCACCGGCCCGAGCTGTCGCCCCACCTCGCCGACCTGTTCGAGCGCCCCGAGCGCATCACCGTGGTCGCCAACGACCTGGCTGCCGTCGAGGCCGTCGTTGCACGTCACGGCGGCCGTCGATAAGGTAGCGGCGCTCGGAGCCCCGAGCAGGCAGCCCCACCAAGCTCGGCAGTCGTTCCCACGAGTCCGCGGTGGATCCCCGTCCTCTCCGACGAAGGTTTGCGTTGCCAATCCCCCACTTGCTGGCCGCGGGAAGGCTGGTGTGGGTTCCACCCCGCCCACCGTCGGCCTGCCGGTGGTCGAACCTCGTCATGCAGTCGGAAAGTAGGTACGCATGAGCGCGGAGACCCTCGAACGCTCAGTGCTGGAAGGCAAGGACCGCGAGCAGCTGATCGCCATCGCGACCGCCTTGGGGCTCAAGGCCCTCTCCCGGGCGAAGAAGGGCGAGATCATCGATCGGATCCTCGAGCAGACCGGGGCCGCACCGGCCGCCGGGACGCTCGGATCGACGAACGGCAACGGCAGCGGGGGCGACAACGCTGTCGCCTCTGCCGAGACCGGCCTGCCGGCAGCCGCGGCCGACGCCTCGCAAGGTGACCAGCCGGCGTCCGCCGGCCGTCCGGGCCTGCTGGACGGCGAGCCGCCGGCCGACTGGGAGCTGGCTCTGGGCGACGACGAACCCCCTGTTGACACGACGGCAGCGACGCCCGATGCCACCGCGATGGGTGTCGAGCGCCAGCCCGCGCCCGCGTCGAGCTCGACGCCGCTGACCGCCCCGGGGGTCGCTCCGGCGGGTCGCCACGAGCACCAGGACCGGTCCACCGAGCTCCACGACGACCG
This sequence comes from bacterium, assembly GCA_046734535.1. Classification (GTDB taxonomy): domain Bacteria; phylum Actinomycetota; class Acidimicrobiia; order Acidimicrobiales; family Ilumatobacteraceae; genus DASTFY01. The sequence continues at coordinate 8,349 of JBKPRL010000239.1, forward strand.
CAACGGGGACGGGTCGGAGGGATCCGACGGCTCGGACGGGGCCGATGGTCAGGGTGGCTCCCGCCGCCGGCGCCGCCGCCGGAGGAAGGGCGGAGGTCTGGACGACGGTCCCCAGGGCGCCGACCGCCAGGACAACCGGGAGCCGCGGGAACCGCGTGAGCAGCGCGAGCCGCGCCCGTCCGGGCCGCTGGAGGAGCTGGGCGCCGGCGAGCCGGTCCAGGTCTCGGGCTACCTCGACCTGCGCGACGAGGGCTATGGGTTCCTCCGCGTGAACGGCTACCTGCCCAGCCGGGACGACGTCTACGTCTCGGTCAAGCAGACCCGGCAGTACGGGTTGCGCAAGGGCGACCGGGTCACCGGCCTGTCGCGCATCGCCGGCCGCAACGAGAAGAACCCCGCGCTCCTGCAGATCCTGACCGTCAACGACGCCGATCCCGAGCTGATGCGCCAGCGACCGCGGTTCGAGGACCTGACGCCGCTGTTCCCTGACGAGAAGCTCCGCTTGGAGAGCTCGGTCGACCAGACGAACATGACGGCCCGGATCATCGACCTGATCGCCCCGATCGGGAAGGGGCAGCGCGGCCTCATCGTCTCGCCTCCGAAGGCCGGCAAGACCTTCATCATGAAGACCATCGCGACCGCTATCGAGCGCAACAACCCCGAGGTCAAGCTGATCGTCCTGCTGATCGACGAGCGGCCCGAAGAGGTCACGGACATGCGCCGGACGGTGCAGGGCGAGGTCATCGCCTCGACCTTCGACCGGCCGAGCGACGAGCACACCCACCTCGCCGAGCTGGCCATCGAGAAGGCCAAGCGCATGGTGGAGTCGGGCCACGACGTCGTCGTCATCCTCGACGGCATCACCCGCCTGAGCCGGGCGTACAACCTGGCCGCCCCCGCGACGGGTCGCATCATGTCGGGCGGCATCGACGCCGGTGCGCTGTACCCGCCGAAGAAGTTCTTCGGCGCGGCACGGAACATCGAGGAGGGCGGGTCCCTGACCATCCTCGCCACCGCGCTCGTGGAGACGAACTCCCGCATGGACGACGCCATCTTCGAGGAGTTCAAGGGCACCGGGAACATGGAGCTGCGCCTCGACCGCAAGCTGGCCGAACGCCGCATCTTCCCGGCCATCGACGTGGACGCCTCGAGCACTCGCCACGAGGAGCTGCTCTTCGACCGCAAGCAGCTGCAGCAGGTCTGGAAGCTGCGCCGCGTGCTCTCTGGCCTGGCCGCCGACGGCAACGCCGCCCCCGGCCTCGAGCTCCTGATGGACCGCCTCAAGACCTTCCGCAGCAACGACGAGTTCCTGGCCGAGATCGCCAAGCAACCGTCCATGTGACGCGCCGGCGCGGGGCTGGGGGTCCGGGTGGTGCCACCGCTAGACTGAACCGTCCCCTCATCGCATCGGGAGCACGCTCGCCATGAAGACCGGCATCCACCCCACCTACGAGACCGTCACCGTGCGCTGCTCGTGCGGCGCCACCTTCGAGACGCGCTCCACCAAGGGCAGCGAGATCCACGCCGATCTCTGCAGCGAGTGCCACCCGTTCTTCACCGGCAAGCAGAAGCTGGTGGACTCCGGCGGCCGGGTCGAGCGCTTCCAGCGCCGCTACGGCGACCGCAAGCGGACTGCCAAGAGCTGACCGCGCCGCTCGTGGCCGACGAGCGCCGAGCCCAGCTGCGGGCGCTCAAGCTCCAGACCCTGGTCCGGGACCACTTCGGCGGGCCCGACGGCACCGCTCGGCCCTACCCGGCCGGCGCCGCGCTGGTCCGCGACGGCGAGGGTTGGGTGCTGCTGGAGGACGACCCTTCCTCAGGGCTCGGCGGGGCGCTGGCCTGGGCCGCGCGTCAGGGCGTCGACCGCCTTCACGTCCTCACGGAGTCCGATGCCGGCCTCCTGGCCCGGCGCGCCAGAGCGTTCTCGCCGGCTCCCGAGGTCTGGCGGATCGAGGGCCGCACCCTGCACCGGGCCGACCCGGAACCCCGGCCCACCCCTCCGACCGTCCCACCGGCGGCCGAGGAGCTGCGGCCCGTCATCCTCGCCGCCGGCGCCGAGCCCGTCGAGGAACACGGGATCCTGGCTGGCGAGGTCCTCGGGCTCGAGGTCTGCCGCGCCGTGCTCGACGAGGACCAGCCGGGCTCCGGCGCGGCCATCGCGCGGTTGGACGTCGGCATCGGTGAGCACGACCGAGAGGCCTTCCGGCTGGTCCACGGCGACCGGCCCGTGGGCGCGGCGCTGGCCGAAGTGGTCACCGAGGTCGCGGCCCACCGCCGTCCGGGCGCGCCACCCCACGCGCTGAACCGTCTCGCCCGGGAGCGTGCGCTGCGTCATCGCCTGGTGGCCGACCCCTCGCTGGTCGGGCTGACGTCGCTGACGCCGACCGCACCTCCCGTCGCGCGCACCAACCTGGCCGACGCGGTCCCGTGCGTCGCGTTCGGCACGGATGAGCTCGGGCTTCCTGTCGTCGTGGTGTGCTCGGCCGGCATCGACCTGGATCTCGTGCCCTTCGCCGCCGACGCGCGTGACGCCGTGGCCGAGGCCGGCGCCCGACTGCTGCTCGCGGTCCCCGAGGGCGACGACCACCCCGTCACCCGGGAGCTGGCGGCCCGGCTGGCGGTGCCGGCCGACGTGGTGCCCGTTCCGGCGCCGGTCCCGCAGCCCGTTCCTCGGCCCGGCACGTAGCCTGCCCGCGTGCTGGAGCGTCTGCAGGGCTTGGAGCGGCTGCAGGACCTGGAGGGTGAGTACGAGGCCGTCGAGGCCCAGCTCGCGGACCCCGCCGTGCTGGCCGACCCGAACCGGCTCCGGGATGCCTCCCGCCGTCACAAGCAGCTGACCCCACTCGTCACCGCGTATCGGCGCTATGTGGCTCGCCAGGCCGACCTCGACGCGGCGCACGAGCTCCTGGGCGAGGCCACCGGCGAGGAGCGGGAGCTGCTCCGGGCCGAGGCCCACACGGCGGAGGAGGAGCTCGAGCAGCTGCAGGATGAGCTGAGGGAGCTGCTCATCCCCGCGGACCCGAACGACGGGAAGAACGTCATCGTCGAGATCCGAGGGGCCGAAGGGGGCGAGGAGGCGAACCTCTTCGCCCGCGACCTCTTCCAGATGTACCAGGCCTACGCCGCCCGGATGGGCTGGCCGGTCGAGGTCCTGTCCACCCACCTGTCCGACCTCGGTGGCATCAACCAGGTCACCTTCCTCGTGAAGGGCGAGACCGCCTGGAGCCACCTCAAGTTCGAGGGCGGGCCGCACCGGGTCCAGCGGGTCCCGGTCACCGAGAGCTCGGGCCGCATCCACACCTCCTCGGCGACGGTGCTGGTGCTGCCGGAGGCCGAGGATGTCGACGTGGACATCGACCCGAACGACCTCCAGATCGACGTCTACCGCTCGTCGGGGCCGGGCGGCCAAGGGGTGAACACGACGGACTCCGCCGTCCGGATCACGCACAAGCCGACGGGGCTGACCGTCGCCATGCAGGACGAGCGCAGCCAGCTGCAGAACCGGGCCCGCGCCATGACGGTGCTGCGGGCCCGGCTGCTCAAGGCCAAGCAGGACGAGCAGGCGGCCGCGCTGTCGGCGGAGCGACGGTCACAGGTTGGCGGTGGCGGGCGCAGCGAGAAGATCCGCACCTACAACTTCAAGGAGAACCGCGTCTCCGACCACCGGATCGGCCTGACGTTGTACCGACTGCAACAGATCCTGGCCGGCGACCTCGACGAGGTCGTCGAGGCCCTCATGGCCGATGAGCGGGCCCGCCAGCTCGCCGCGGCCGAGACGTGAGCGGGGCGCTCACCTGGCGTCAGCTCCTGGTCGAGACCAACCGCCGGCTGGGCGACTGGACCGAGGCGAGGTGGCTCTGCCAGGAGGCCAGTGGGCTGGAAGGTGCCGACTGGGTCCTCGGGCTCGAGGACCGGGCGACCGAGCGGGCCGTGTCCCGCCTGGACGCCATGGTGGCTCGCCGTCTGGGGGGCGAGCCCCTTCAGTACGTGCTGGGCCATTGGTCCTTCCGCACGCTCGACCTGCTCGTCGACCGGCGGGTCCTCATCCCCCGGCCCGAGACCGAGCAGCTGGTCGAGGTGGCGCTCGGCGTCGCCCGATCGACGACCGGACCGCTGACCATCGCCGACCTGGGCACGGGCTGCGGTGCGATCGCGATGGCGCTGGCCGCCGAGCTCTTCCCCCGCCCGCTCACGGTCTGGGCCACGGACGTGTCCGAGGACGCACTGGCCGTGGCCCGCGCCAACCTCGCCGGAATGGGCCGGGCCGCGGTCACCGTCCGGATGGAGGCCGGCTCCTGGTACGACGCGCTCCCGCCCGACCTGGCCGGCCGCCTGGACCTCGTGGTCAGCAACCCGCCGTACGTCGGGACCACCGAAGTCGACCTCGAGCCGCGCGTCCGGGAGTGGGAGCCGGCGGCCGCGCTGCTGGCCGGGCCGGACGGACTGGACGCGCTGCGGGAGGTGATCTCCGGCGCGCCGCGCTGGCTGGCCACCGGCGGATCGCTGCTGTGCGAGATCGGGGCGACGCAGGGGACGGCGGTCGTCACCCTCGCGGAGTCCGCCGGGCTGAGCGGCGCGCGCATCGAGCCCGACCTCGCCGGCCGCGATCGAGTCCTGGTCGCCACCAACCCGTAGCCGCCCACCGCTCGCGACCGCCCGCCGCCCGCGCCCGCCGTCCGCTCGCTTCTGGTCAGCGAATTGCCGCTCTGAGCGGCACTTCCGCGACCAGAACGGACGCAGCGGCGGCGCGTCAGGCTGAAGGGGAGGCGCGAAGGCCGCGGAGGAGGGCGGCGTTGGTGGCCTCGAAGTGGGCTTCGCGGTCGGGGACGAAGCCCATGCCGGCCAGCTCCAGGCTGACCAGCCCGTGGCAGGTGGCCCAGATCCCCTCGGCGATGTCGACGGGGTCGCTCGGCCGCAGCGCGCCGCTGTCGATCCCGCGCCGGACGGCGTCGACGAGCACGCCGAACGCGCCGGCGGCATCGAGCTTGCACGGTGCCGAGGGCACGAACTCCGGGATGGCCCGGCTGAACATGATGGCGTAGACCGCGGGCGACTCGAGGGCGAAGCGGCGGTAGCGGCGGCTGCCCTCGAGCAGCTCCTCGATCGGGTCGTCGCCGCGGGGCACGGTGGCCAGGACCTGCTGGAGGCGGACGAAGCCGTCCAGGAAGAGGGCTTCGACCAGGCCCTGCTTGCCGCCGAAGCGGGAGTAGACGCCCATCGCGGACACGCCGGCCTCGGCGGCGACCCGGCGGACCGACAGCGCCTCCGGCCCTTCCTCCGCCAGGAGTCGAGCGGCCGCGGCCAGGAGCGCCTGCTCCACCTCGTCCCGGCCGTCGCGCCGGCGCGACGCGACGCCCCGGGCGTCCGATGCGGCGGCCCCATCCGCGGAGGCGGCCCGCTCGTCGAGAGGCGGCGTGACAGGAGTCATGATGACACTGTTATAACAATGTTCTAGAACGGAGGCAACCCCCGATCGCAGCCGATCGCAACCAAGGGAGCCTCACCATGGATGCTGCCACGATCCAACGTCGCCGCTGGGCGATCCTCGGCGTGCTGTGCCTCAGCCTGTTCGTCATCGTCGTCGACAACACCATCGTCAACGTGGCACTGCCGACCATCAGCCGGGAGCTCGGCGCCAGCACCAGCCAGCTGCAGTGGGTCGTCGACGCCTACTCGCTCGTGTTCGCCGGTCTGCTGCTCGCGGCCGGCAGCCTGGGTGATCGCTTCGGCCGCAAGGGCGCCCTGCAGCTGGGCATGGTCGCCTTCGCCGTGTGCTCGGTCCTCGCCGGCCTGGCCCGGACGCCGGAGCAGCTGATCGCCGCCCGGGCCGCCATGGGCATCGGCGCCGCGCTCATCTTCCCGGCGACGCTCGCCATCCTGACCAACGTCTTCACCGACCCGTCCGAGCGGGCGAAGGCCATCGGAGCCTGGGCGGGCGTCACCGGCCTGGCCGTCGCCCTCGGCCCGGTGACCGGAGGGTGGATCCTGGAGCACTTCAGCTGGGGGGCCGTCTTCCTGGTCAACGTGCCCATCGCCGCCGTCGCCCTGCTGTTCGGCCGGGTGCTGGTCCCGACCTCACGCGACCCCCACGCCCCGCGGCTCGACCCGGCCGGCCTCGTCCTCTCCATCGCCGGCGTCGTGTCACTGGTCTGGGCCACGATCGAGGCGCCCTCCCACGGCTGGACGTCACCGACCATCGTCGGTGCCTACGCCTTCGGCGCCGCCGTCCTCGCCGCCTTCATCCTGTGGGAGCGCAGCAGCACGCACCCGATGCTCGACGTCCACGTGTTCACCAACGCCCGGTTCTCCGCGGCGAGCGTCTCGGTCGCCCTCGGGTTCTTCGCCCTGTTCGGCTTCGTCTTCCTGATCACCCAGTACTTCCAGGTCGTGCGGGGCTACGACACGCTGTCGGCCGGCGTGCACACGCTGCCCTTCGCGGTCGCCATCGGCATCGCCTCCCCGCTGTCGGCCCGCCTGGCGCTGAGGGTCGGCACGAAGATCGTCGTGGCCGGCGGTCTCGCCGTGATGGCCCTCGGGTTCCTCGTCGCCTCGACCAACGGCATCGACACCCCGTACTGGGGCCCGGTCGTGCTGGCCATGGTGCTCATCGCCGTCGGCCTGGGACTGGCCACCGCGCCGGCCACGGAGTCGATCATGGGCTCGCTGCCGCCCGAGAAGGCCGGCGTCGGCTCGGCGGTCAACGACACCACCCGGGAGCTGGGCGGCACGCTGGGAGTCGCCGTGCTCGGCTCGGTCTTCTCCTCCGTCTATGGCCCTCGCCTGGCGGACGCCCTCTCCGGCCTGCCCATCCCGGCGCCGGCGTTGCAGGCGGCGAAGGGTTCGGTCGGAGCGACCCTTGCCGTCGCCCAGCAGGCCGGTCCCGAGGGAGGTCAGGTGATCGTCAACGCGGCCCGTACCGCCTTCGTCGACGGGCTCGGCGCCGCCTCGCTCGTGGCCGCCGGCGTCGTGTTCCTCGGCGCCCTCCTGGCCGTCGTGCTCCTCCCGGCCCGGGCCGCCACGCATCGGGCCGAGGTCGCCGAGGTCGACGTCGACCACCTCGATGCCGTCGACATCGAGATCGTGGACGTCGACGACACCGTTGTCGCCGTCAGAAGCTGATCCCCAGCGACTCCCGCAGGAAGTCGAGCTGCAGCAGCAGGAGGTTCTCGGCCACGACCTCCTGCGGGGTCATGTGGGTGACCCCCGACAGGGGCAGCACGCGGTGCGGCCGGCCGGCGGCCAGGAGGGCCGACGACAGCTGGAGGCTGTGCGCCACCACGACGTTGTCGTCGGCCAGGCCGTGGATGATCAGCAGCGGCCGGGCCGGCAGGGTACGGGCCCGACCCACCTCGGCGATGAGCGACGTGCGGTCGTACGCCGCCGGTTGCTCTGCCGGCGGGCCGAGGTAGCGCTCCGTGTAGTGCGTGTCGTAGAGGCGCCAGTCCGTGACGGGCGCGCCGGCGATGGCAGCACGGAAGACGTCCGGCCGGCGGAGCACGGCCAGCGCGGCGAGGTAGCCGCCGAAGCTCCAGCCCCGGATGGCCACTCGCTCGAGGTCGAGCGGGTGCTGCTCGGCGGCGGCATGGAGCGCCGCGACCTGGTCCTCGAGCACCGGGCCGGCGAGGTCGAGGTGAACGGCCCGCTCCCACTCGCTGCCCCGGCCCGGGGTGCCACGTCCGTCGGCGACCACCACGGCGAAGCCCTGGTCGGCGAACCACTGCGAGGTGGCGTAGCTGGTGCGCGCCTGCACCACACGTTGGGCATGCGGCCCGCCGTAGGGGTCGAGGAGCACGGGCAGCGGCCCGTCCGGCCGTGGTGCGCCGTCCTCGACGTTCGGGAGGAGCACCGCGGTCGCGATGGCCCGCGGCTCCGCCCGCAGCAGCGTGACCGACGGCCGGACCAGCGCGACCTCGGCGTGGTTCACGAGCTCTGGGCCGCCGAGCACCCGCACCACGCTGCGCTCGTCGTCGAGCGTGGCCGATCGCACGACGACCGTGGTGCCGCCGCCCCAGCCGCTGTGCACGCCGGGCACGGTCACCAACGGCTCGGTCGTGGCACCGTCGCTGAAGCGCCAGAGCCCGATGCTCGTCGCGTCGTCGACCGGGTTGGCCGTGAACAGCAGCGTGTGGCCGATGACCGCCTCGATGCCGCGCACCTGGAGCTCGGGCGGCGTCAGAGGCATGCTGGACGTGACGAGGCGGCGGGCGCCCTCGTGGTCCGCGGTCATGACGACCCGGCCGTCGTCCAGCACCGCCGGCGCGCCGTGCACGAGCTCGACCCAGACGTCGTCGCTGTCCTCGAACACGACCGTGGTCGTGCCCGTCGCCGGATCGGCGGCCAGCACCTCGACGTGGCGTTGGTCCCGGCTCTGCACCGTGAGCACGATCCGCTCCGGCTCCGGCCATTGCACGTCGACCAGGTAGGGCAGCGCGTTGTGGTCCCACCGGATCTCCTGGCGACGCCCGTCGAGCCCGAGCACCCACAGCGTGACGTCGGCGTTGGCGGTGCCGGCGGCCGGATACGCGTGCTCCACCGGTTGCTGCTCGGGCTGGGAGGGATCGCTGATCCACCAGCGGGCGACCGGCGACGTGTCGACGCGAGCGGCCACGACAGCCGAGCCGTCCGGCGCCCACCAGTAGCCGCGGGTCCGACCCATCTCCTCGGCGGCGACGAACTCGGCCGACCCCCACGAGATCTCCGGAGCCTCCTCGCCCGCCAGCTCGCGGCTCGTGCCGTCGAGCTCGGCGAGGCGCAACGTGCGTCCGCTGACGTAGGCCAGGCGCTGGGCGAGGGGGTCCGGCCGCGGGTCGAACACCGGCCCCTCGACGGGCAGCTCCCGGGCCATGCCCGACAGCAGGCCGGCCACGAACAGGCGGCCCGATAGCGCGAACGCGGCGACCGTGACCGCCTGGTCCGCGGTGTACGAGACCACGCCCCCGGCCTGCTCCCGGGCCCGCTCCCGCCGTGCCCGCTCCGCGGCCGGCAGGTCGTCGTCGCTCCCCGCGAGCAGGACGACGGGGTCCGCGACCAACCGCTCACCGCCGCCCGGTTCGTCGTTCGCGACGGGGACGTCGAGGACCCACAGGCATCCGATGGCGTCGCTGCCGCCGCGGGATCGGATGAACACGACCCGGCGTCCGTCGGGCGAGACCGTGATGGTGCGGGGCTCGCCCAGGGTCAGCCGGCGGGTACGGGCGTACTGCCGCGGGAACGTGTCCGCCGACGCGGTGTCGTTCGACCGGGTGCGGGCGGCTGCCGCAGGCGCGGCGGTCGCTGCGGTCGACGCCACCGCATCCGGCGCGGCGCCCTCGCCATCCGCATCTTCCGGCACGGGAGCTGTGGTCTCGGTGGCCAAGCCTTCACCGCTCATGGCTGCACCAGGATCTTGGCGTGGGCGTCAGGGCGGCCGAGGTCGGCAAAGGCCTGCGGCACGCCCTCCACCGTGACCGAGCCCGTGATCATCGGCTCCAGATCGACCTTGCCCTCCGCGATCGCCATCAGGGCCGAAGCGAACTCGTGGGGTTCGTAGCCGAGCACGAACTGCAGTGACAGCTCCTTGCCGATGCCGATGATGGGCCGCACGGTGTCAGCTTGCAGGCACGCTCCGACCACCGTGATCCGGGTGCCCTTCGGCGCCATCCGCATGCAGGCGTCGAGCATGCCGGGCACGCCGACGGCCTCGAAGATGACGACCGGCCGGGTGCCGTCGACGCGCCGCCAGGCCGCGATGGCCGGCTCGACGCCGGGGTCGACGGCCTCGTCGGCGCCGAGGCGCTCGGCCAGCGCTCGCCGCGCCCGCGAGGGGTCGGCCGCCACGACAGGGCTCACCCCCCGTTGCTTGAGATCGGCGATGACGGCGAGGCCGATCGGGCCGCAGCCGAGCACGATCGCGGCGTCGTCGCTGCGGATCCCGCTCTTGGCCACCGCGTGCACGCCGACGGCGAAGGGCTCGGTCAACGCTGCCAGCCGAGGGTCCAGGCCGTTCGGGACCTTCAACGCCAGCAGGTCGTTGAGCACGATCCGCTCCGCGTACCCGCCGGGGTAGTGGTTGGAGAAGCCGATGGCGTGGATGCCGGCGCCGTCGAGGGCAGCCGGAACGGACACGACGACGTCGCCCTCGGCCAGGTTCTCGCACCCGGGCCCGAGCTCGAGGACCTCGCAGCAGAACTCGTGGCCCATGATCGTCGGCCGGTCGGCCTCGAAGGGGACCGGGTCGAGCGGGCCGGGCGGGTTCTCGGCGGCCAGCTCGTCGCGCAGCGCCAGCGACTCCTCGCCGTGGTCGAGGAGGTGGAGGTCGCTCCCGCAGATCCCGCAGGCCAGGACCCGCGTCAGCGCCTGGCCCGACTGGGGGACGGGTTCGGGCACGTCGTCGACGGTCAGCGCCCACTGGCGCATCACTGCGGCTCGCATCGCGGTGAGCGTAGGCGGGGGCTGCCGCCAGCGCCCATGGAGCGTGCGGCGCAGGAGCGTGCTGATCAGGGGAACGAGGCGACCGCGTCCAGGATGACGCGGAAGCCGGCCTCCTCGTCGATCGACATCAAGAGCTCGACGTTCGGCGGAGGTCGGTCCTTCAGCGTGCGCAGGTCGACGACGGTCATCCCTCGCGTGTGCGGCCCGCCGGTCTCGACGACGACGTGCGCGGCACGGCGGGTGAACAGGTCGGGGTGGGTCAGGGCGAGCACGGCGCACACGTCGTGGACCGGCGCGCCGACGAAGCCGTCGTGGCGGGCGATGTAGGTGGAGGCGAAGAACTCGAGCAGCTGGCCGAGCAGCGGTCCGAGGCGGTTGGGCATGGCGCGAAGCGTGGCGAGGCGCTCGGGCGTCGTCTGCAGCTCGTGCGTCAGGTGGAGGCCGGCCTGGATCAGCGGTCCGCCGTAGTCGAAGACGACGGCTGCGGCCTCGGGGTCGGCCCAGATGTTGAACTCGGCCACCGCGGTGCGGTTGCCGACCGTGGCGCTGCCGCCCATCAGCGAGATGCCGGCGATGCGGTCGGGCAGGTCAGGCGCCCGCCGCAGGGCCAGCGCGATGTTGGTCAGCGGTCCGGTCGGCACCAGCCACACGCCCTCCCGGGCGCGGACGGTCTCGACGATGAAGGCCACCGCGTCCTCACCGGCCACGCTGCGCTCGGGTTCGGGGAGGTCGGCGCCATCCAGTCCGCTCTCGCCGTGCACGTAGCCGGCGTGGACGGGCGCAGCAAGCAGCGGCCGGGCCGCGCCCTGGTGGACGGGCGCGTCGTGGCCGAGGAGGTCGAGGACGACGAGCGCGTTGCGGGTCGTGCGCTCGATCGGTGCGTTGCCGGCGACGGTCGTCACCCCGAGCAGCTCGGTGTGGCGGGCGGCGACGACGAGCGCGATCGCGTCGTCGTGGCCGGGGTCGCAGTCGACGATGACCGGCACCGCCATCGGTGGTTCCTCCCGTCGTCCGGCTCAGACGTGCAGCGTGCCGTCGGCGTCGAGGGTCACAGCCCGGCCGACCCACTCGCCGTCGCAGAGGGCCGCGGCACCGTTCGCCGTCCCCGTCATCCCCCACGCCCGGCGACCGTCACCCAGCAGGCATGCGGCAATGCCGGTCTCCGGCCGGCCGTCGCGGTCGTGCATGACGGTGTAGGCCTCGACGACGGCCGAGCCCGCCGCATCGGCCGGCGGGGCGAAGGCCCGCGCCGGCCCGGCGTCCACCTCGTCCTGCGGCGACGCGTGGCGGAAGCCGTGCGCAGCGGGCTCGGTGGCGTAGACACCGAAGGAGTGCTTCGTGACGTAGCCGCCGTTCGCCCACACCAGCCCCTTCGCTCCCGGACGGTCCCGCAGATCGGTCATCACCGTGGCGATCGCGTGCATCACGTAGTTGTTCCACGGTCCGCCGGCGAAGGACAGGCCGCCCGTGCGGGTCAGCTGTCGGTCGAGGCCGAGCCCGAGTGCCGCGGCACCGAGCTGCACCGCCGACGGGAAGCACGAGTAGAGGTCGACGACCTCGATGTCGTCCACGCCCAGGCCGGCGAGCTCGAGGACGGTCCGGCCACCCGCCCGGATGGCCGGCGTGTCGGCCAGCGACCAGCGGTGCGAGACGAACGGGTGCTCGTGGCAGTCCGCGCCCGCGTGGGGGAACACCCACCGGTCGTCCGGTATGCCGAGCGATCGCGCCCGCTCCACCGAGCACATGAGCAGCGCGGCCGCCTGGTCCACGTCGTTGTTCGAGTTCATCAGCTTCGGGTAAGGCAGACCGATCATGCGGTTGGTCGGACCGGGGGTGCGGATCTCCTCGGCCGTCCTCGCCTGCTGGCTCCATGCGTACGGGTTGCCGGCGGCAACGGCCGAGAAGCGGGCCCACAGCTCGCTCACCGCGACCAGATGGCCCGCGACGCCTGCGCCCTTGGCCGCTCGGACGGCCGTCTCGAACATGGGGTAGACCTGGACCGGCATGACGATCCCCCGGGCCATCTCGTCCGGTGAGCTCATCGCCAGCTCGTGGCCGATGACGTGGGGTGGCGGGGCGTCGTCGGGCAGCTTGGGCCAGGTCAGCGTGGCACCGGCCTTCCGCGCCCGCATCCGCGTCCGCCACGCCTCGCCGCCGGCGAGGATGGCGAGGTCGAGCTCACCCCGCTGGATCTGGAGGGCCGCCTCGTTGACGAGCATCTGCGGGCTGTTGCCGCCGGGTGTGGTCACCGCCGTCTCCCGCGGCGACAGGCCGAGCTGCACGGCGAGGAAGTGGGCCGGGTCGCGGTAGCGCCACGACAGCAGGCTCACGACCCGCACGACGTCCGCCGTCGGGACGCCGGGGAGCTTGGCATCGGCCGCCGCGCGCTCGACGGCCTCGGCCATCAGCGAGATCGGATCGAGCGCGTCTTCCAACCCGTCCGGCCGGCTCGTGACCTGACCGGCCCCGACGAGGACCGGCGTGCGGGGATCGAGCGTCGTGGACGGCATGGCCGGCAGGCTATGCGCTCATTCCCGAAGCCGTCCCCGGGGCCACAGCACGCGTCCGTCGTGGGCGACGACGAGGCCGCCATCGCGGACGTGGCCCTTGACCTCGCCGGTCGAACCTGCGCCGAGCACCGTCGGCACGCCGCCCATGAGCGGGTAGGAACCCACGGGCTGATCGGAGGCGTCGAGGGGCAGGAGCGTCACCCACGGCCGGCGCAGGTTCCACCAGCGCGGGCGGAGATCCGCGACCTGGACCTGCATGGCGAAGGCCGGACCACTGCCTCCGGCGATGCGGCGCACCCGCCGCACCCACCACCAACCGAACAGGACGGGAAGCGCGCCGGCGACGAGCAGCGCACTGCCGTAGAACGCCGGGCTGGCGGCGTCGTAGCGCTCGGCGTCCAGCAGCACGCGGCCGCCGTCGTCGTACAGCACGGGCGCGGACTGGCCGATGTGGTACTTCCCCGGATCGAACACAGGCGCCTGACCCTGCCTGGTCACGCCGGCCGAGGGGTACTCGACGGTCACGTGCTGGATCCAGCTCTGGTCGTCCTTCGCGACCGACACGATCCGCGCGCTCGCCACCTTTGCGCGCTGCTCGAAGGCCCTGGCGTCGCGCGAGTGCACGATCGTGACGCTCAGCGTGACGATCGCGAAGAGCACGATCGGCAGACCGATCCCCACGCGGATCAGCAGGTACTGGCGGAGGGCGGGATCCGGCGTGCGCCCGATCGGGTCGTCAGCTCCGGTGATGGACCGGCGGCGAGACGGGCGCGCCGGCCGGGGGCGCAGCCGCCGACGACGGCATCTCGGCCTCGAGCGGCGGCGGCGGCCGCAGCGAGCGGGCCACCGACCGATCCCACCGGCGCTGCCGGCTCTGACGCCAGACGAGGGCGCACGCCATCGCGAAGGCGACACCGAAGCCGAGCGCGATCAAGCGGCCGCGGCTCGGGTAGTGGACGGCGTCGATGAGTCCGATCCCCACGCCCCCGAGCGCACTGGCCAGCGCCAGCAGCGGCGCGCCGGCCCAGCCGTCGATGAGGCCCACGATCGCCACACCCGCGGAGATGAGCGACGCCCCGCCGAGCAACAGGACCCACGCCCGGTGCTCCGGGCAGAGCGTGTCGCTGGACATGATGCCGAGGAACACGAGCGACATGGCGCCGGCCAGCAGGAACCAGAGACGCCGGCTTCCCTGGCTCGGGCCGCGCCCGGGCCCCTCCCGCTCGGTCCACGCCAGCACCTCGTCCGAGCGCCAGCCCTGACCTCTCCTCCGCTCGTCGGCCATGGACCGAACCTACTCCCCCGACACCTCTTCGACGACCAGCCACGAGGGCCGGGAGGCCTCGAAGGCCGCGATCTCCTGCTCCGCCGCCAGCGTGATGCCGATGTCGTCCAGGCCTTCGAGGAAGCGACGCTGCGTGGCCGGGTCCATCGTGAACGGGGCGACCAGGCCGATCGCGGGAGCCTCGACGACGAGGCGCTCGAGGTCGATGGTGAGCTCCAGCGTCGGCTCCTCCTCGATGGCGTCGTGCAGGTGGACGACCACGTCCTCCGCGAGCACGACGGGCAGCAGGCCGTTCTTCGTGCAGTTGTTGAAGAAGATGTCGGAGAACCGGGGCGAGATGACCGCGTCGAAGCCGTAGTCCTGCAACGCCCAGACCGCGTGCTCGCGGCTGGAACCGACGCCGAAGTTGGCGCCGGCGACGAGCACGGTGGCACCGGCGTGGCGCTCGTCGTTGAGGACGAAGCTGCGGTCGTCCCGCCACGACGAGAAGAGCCCGGCCCCGAAGCCCGTCCGCTCCACCCGCTTCAGCCACTCGGCCGGGATGATCTGGTCGGTGTCGACGTCGGACCGGCGCAACGGCACGGCCGTCCCGGAGATGATGCGGACGGCCTTCATGGCTCCAGGTCCTCGGGGGTCGCGAAGTGACCGGCGACGGCGGTCGCGGCGGCGACGGCGGGCGACACCAGGTGGGTCCGGCCGCCCTTGCCCTGACGCCCTTCGAAGTTGCGGTTGGACGTGCTGGCCGAGCGCTCGCCTGACGACAGCTTGTCAGGGTTCATGGCCAGGCACATCGAGCAGCCCGGCTCCCGCCAGTCGGCGCCGGCGGCCCGGAAGATGCGGTCCAGCCCCTCCGCCTCGGCCTCCGCCTTCACCGCGTGGCTGCCCGGAACGACCATGACCCTGGGCACCGTCACCCGCCGGCCGTCCAGCACCGCGGCCGCGGCCCGCAGATCCTCGATGCGGGAGTTCGTGCACGACCCGATGAAGACGGTGTCGGGACGGATCTCCTTGATCCGGGTGCCTGCGGTCAGCCCCATGTACGTCAGGGCCCGGGATGCGGCCTCGCGCTCGTTCGGCTCGGCGAAGGAGTCCGGATCGGGCACCGCACCGTCGATGGTCGTCACCTGTCCGGGGTTCGTGCCCCACGTGACGTGGGGCCGGAGCTGGGTGCCGTCGATCGAGACCTCGCTGTCCCAGGCCGCGCCGGCATCCGACGCGAGCGTCCGCCAGTGCTCGAGCGCTTCTTCCCAGCGCCGGCCGGTGGGGGCGAACGGGCGACCTTCCAGGTAGTCGAAGGTCGTGTCGTCCGGCGCGACCAGGCCGGCGCGGGCTCCGGCCTCGATCGACATGTTGCAGACCGTCATCCGGCCTTCCATCGACAGCGAGCGGATGGCCGACCCGCGGTACTCGATCACGTGGCCGATGCCGCCGCCGGTCCCGACCCGGCCGATGACGGCGAGGATGACGTCCTTGGCGGTCACACCGGCCGGCAGCTCGCCCTCGACCTCGACCGCCATCCACTTCGGCCGCACCTGCGGGAGCGTCTGGGTGGCCAGCACGTGCTCCACCTCGGACGTCCCGATCCCGAAGGCCAGCGCGCCGAACGCGCCATGCGTGGCCGTGTGGGAGTCGCCGCAGACGATGGTCATCCCCGGCTGCGTGCGTCCCTGCTCCGGCCCGATGATGTGGACGATCCCCTGGCCGGGATCGCCCATCGGGTAGAGGGTGATGCCGAACTCGGCCGCGTTGGCCCGCATCACCTCGACCTGCCGGGCGGAGATCGGGTCGGCGATCGGCTGGTCGATGTGCGCCGTCGGCACGTTGTGGTCTTCCGTGGCAACGGTGAGGTCCGGTCGCCGCACCGTCCGATGCGCCAGGCGGAGGCCGTCGAAGGCCTGGGGGCTCGTCACCTCGTGGACGAGGTGGAGGT
This sequence comes from bacterium, assembly GCA_046734535.1. Taxonomy (GTDB): domain Bacteria; phylum Actinomycetota; class Acidimicrobiia; order Acidimicrobiales; family Ilumatobacteraceae; genus DASTFY01. The sequence continues at coordinate 24,484 of JBKPRL010000239.1, forward strand.
CGATGTAGAGCAGGTCCGGCTCGCCCGGAGCGGACCGGACGACGTGGTGATCCCACACCTTCTGGGGAAGCGTCACCGCAGTCATGGCCGGCGTCCCCGGCGGCTGGACCGGTGCTCCCACAGAGTGAGATGGTACGCTCGCTGCATGGGAGCGAGCGTAGCGGACCGGGCCGGGGTCGTCGACAAGGTGGCCGCCATCCTCGACGCGCTGGAAGCCGGACCGGCCCCGCTGTCGGTCCTGATCGCGGCGACCGGTCTGCCCCGGGCGACCGCCCACCGTCTGGCCGTCTCGCTGGGCCGCCACGGGCTCGTCGGCCGGGACGACGCCGGGCGGTTCGTGCTCGGCCTGCGGCTGATCAGCCTGGGCCACGCGGCGGCGGGCTCCCTGCCGCTGCGCTCCCTCGCCCGCCCCGCCCTCGAAGCACTGCGCGACGAGACCGGCGAAGGCGTGCAGCTCTACGTGCCCGAGGAGGACGGCCGTCGTTGCGTGCTGTCGCTCCAGTCGCCGCACGGGCTGCGCTGGATCGTGGCCGAGGGAGCGCTCCTCCCCCTCGACCGCGGTTCGGCCGGCCACGTGCTGGCGGGCGACGGGGTCGGGCCGCCGGGCTGGGTCGAGTCGGTCGAGGAGCGCGAGCCGGGCGTGGCCTCGGTCAGCGCGGGCGTGCGGGGGCTCGACGGCGCCGTCATCGCCGCGGTGAGCGTCTCGGGCCCGATCGAGCGGCTGTCGCGGCGGCCCGGAGCCCGCTTCGGCGACGCCGTCGTCGCGGCCGCGAGGACCATCGAGGCTGCCGTCGCCGGCTGACCCGGCTCGTGCACCGACGACTCACCGGTGGGGCCGCGGCCCGGCTACTCCCAGGAGAAGGCCGGCCACCGGGCGGGCTTGCCGATGGGCAGGTCGAGCTCGAGGTACCGCTCCATCTCGGGGCTGGGGCGGCTCCACAGCCACTCCTCGGCCATCCACGCGGGCACCTCGTCCTCGACGATGGGACCGGACACCAGCTCGGTCATGCTCGACACCGTCCACCTCCTTCGCTCGTTCGTTCATCACTAGAGACGGCCGACGCCGTCCGTCATGACGCCACTACGGACGGTGGCGGGCCCGCCCCGACCGTCCGTCCGTCCTCGCCACTGGTCGCCCCCTGCGGCCGGCTTCAGCCAGCGGGCGAGCCCTGCCGCGGGCTTCCGGCGCGGGATCCTCTCACCGGCGAGTCGTGGCCGCGCCAGAAGCCGACCGCCGTGACTCGCCGAAGGCGGCCTTTCCGGATCGGCGGGTGCCGGGCACGTCCTTCGGGCATGAGCGATCTCGCCCTCACCACGACCACCCTTGCCCTCGAGGCCAGCCAGCACCGATTGGGGTGGGGCCACCC
>JBKPRL010000240.1:0-8169 GCA_046734535.1 bacterium
GTGCTCGACATCGGGCTGCCGGGCATCGACGGCCTGGAGGTGTGCCGCCGCATCCGCGTGGACAGCACGCTGCCCATCCTCTTCCTCACCGCGCGCGACGGCGAGATCGACCGGGTGGTCGGCCTGGAGCTGGGGGCCGACGACTACGTGACCAAGCCGTTCTCACCTCGCGAGGTCGTGGCCAGGGTCAAGGCGATCCTCCGTCGCGGCGAGGCCGCCGCCGCCGGCCCCGGCCCGGTGGTCGAGGTCGGCGAGGGCATCGAGGTCGACCTGGCCCGCCGCGAGGTGCGGGTCGCCGGCCAGCCGGTCGGGCTGGCCAACCGTGAGTTCGACCTCCTCACCTTCCTCGCCGCCCACCAGGGCCAGGCGCTGAGCCGGCAGCAGCTACTGGACGGAGCGTGGGGGGCCGACTGGTACGGGGACGAGCGGACCGTCGACGTCCACGTCCGCCAGCTGCGAAAGAAGCTGGGCGAGGACCTCCCGCTGGCGACCGTCTGGGGCGTCGGCTACCGGCTGGGTTAGGTCTGCGTCGCCGTGCGCCGGCCAAGCGCTTCTGGTCGCGAAAAGGCCGTTCCGAGCGGCAATCTTCCGACCAGAACGCCCAAGAGTGCGCGGAGCGGGTCGCCCTCTCGTCTCCACGCACCGGGACCGGCACACTCCGCTTCGCCTCGCGCCGCCCCGGCATCCCAGGACCGGGCTCACAGTTCCCTCACACCCTCCCGCCAGGCTGAGCGTTGACCATGACCCGCCGGCTCGTGCTCGTGATCGTTGCCACGGTGGCCGCCACGCTGCTCCTGGTCGGCGGCACCACGTTCGTCATCGCGACCCTCCAGGCCCGTTCCCGAACGGAGCGCGACCTCCGGGAGCTGACGGCGTCGATCAACGAGGGCATCACGGAGTCCGGCCCGACATCGACCGCCGCCCGACCGATCGCCATCACCGCGTTCCGGCGCGCGCTGCGCCTCGACGGCATCGAGCTGATGACCGTCACCAGGGCCGGGCGGCTGCTCGGCAACCGACCGGACGGCGTCCCGGAGTCCGCGCTCGATCCCGCCGCGCTCGCGGCCGGCACGACCGAGAGCGGGCGATCGGGCAACCTGGTCTGGGTTGCGGACCCGGTCCAGGTCCGCAACCGCACCGTCGTCACCGTCGTCACCCGCCACGCCGGCCCCGGGCTGGCCGACACGGCGGGCTGGTTCTTGGTCGCCAGCCTCTTGACGCTGGCCATCGGGGCCGGTGTCGCGGTCCTCGTCGGACGGCGCCTGGGCCGGCCGGTCCGGGAAGCGGACGAGGCGGCGCGCCGCATCGCCGCGGGCGAGCTCGGCACCCGCCTCACGCCACCGCGGGGCCGGGCCGGCGATGAGCTGGTCGACCTCGCCCATGCCATCAACACGATGGCCGAGTCGCTCGAGCGGTCCCGCACCCTCGAGCAGCAGTTCCTCCTCTCCGTCTCCCACGACCTGCGGACCCCGCTGACCTCGATCCGCGGCTACGCCGAGGCGATCAGCGACGGCACCGCGCCCGACGTCGGCCGAGCCGCGGCGGTGATCACTCGGGAGTCGAGGCGGCTCGAGCGGCTCGTGGCCGACTTGCTCGACCTCGCTCGGCTCGACGCCCGCTCCTTCTCGCTGGTTCCCGTCGAGGTCGACCTCGCGCACGCTGCGGAGGGTGCGGTGACCGCCGCACAGCCCCACGCGGAGCGCCTCGGGCTGGCGTACTCGGTCACCGTCCCCGATCAGCGGGTCACCGTCTCGGCCGACCCCGAGCGCCTCGGGCAGGTGATCGCCAACCTGCTCGAGAACGCCCAGAGGTTCGCCCGCACGGCCGTCGCGGTCACGGTCACCGGGGACGGTACGCAGGCCGAGCTGGCGGTCGAAGACGACGGCCCGGGGATCGCCGACGAGGACCTGCCGCACGTGTTCGAGCGCCTCTACGTCTCCGCCCACCGGCCGACCCGCAGCGAAAACGGCTCCGGGCTCGGCCTGGCCATCGTCCAGCAGCTGGTGACGGCCATGGGCGGGACGGTGCGGGCCGAGCGGGCGATCAGCGGGGGGGCCCGCCTGGTGGTGACCTTCCCGGCCGTGACGGCCGCCCCCATCGCCTCCGCCGCCGTCCCGAGCGGTTCTCGCGGCGATCTGTACCGCTGACGACCACAGAACCCCGCGAGACGCGTCATCGGGGGCGCGCCCGGCGGCGGGCGGCGCCCCCTGATGGCGCGTCAGCGGAGGTCGAGGACCGTCGCCCCGACTCCGTCGACGGTGACCTGCGCGCCGGGCTCCACTGCTCGGCCGACGAGCGCGAGGGCGGCGGCGCCGGCGGCGCTCGTGACGCGGCCGACGTCGCGGCCGTCCTCGATCAGGGCCGAACCGGTGGCGAGCGGCGAGCCGTCCGTCGACGCGAGCCGCCGCAGCTGGCGGGGAGCCGACGCGCCGCGGGAGTTCATGCGCTCGACCAGCTCCTGCCCCGGGTAGCAGCCCTTCGTGAAGCTGACCGCGGCCATCACGACCGCCCCGAGCTCACCGGGGATGGTCTGCTCCGTGATCTCGGCGCCCATCGCTGGCCAACCGGCTTCGACACGCGCGGCTTGCAGCGCCGCCGGGCCGGCCTCGGGCACGCCCGCCGGTGGCGCGGGGTCGGCGCCGAGGAGGTCGTAGCCCCACGCTGGACCCCACCAGGCCGGCGCCACGACCACCCCCGCCGCCGGCGTCGGCTCGGGAACGTCGCCGCGCACGGCGACCGCCCGCCAGTCGAGCGCCTCGATGTCGGCCTTGACCCGGATGCGGAAGCGCTCCAGGCGGGCCACCACCTCCGGCCCGGAGCCGGCGTCGACGTCGAGCAGCGCCGCGTCGTCGCCGACGACCGTGACGCGGACCAGCGCCGCCACCTTGCCGGTTGGTTGCAACAGGAAGGACCACGTCGTCGTGCCGGGCGCGGCCGTCGACAGATCCTGACTGACCTGCGACTGGAGGTACGAGCGCGCGTCGGGACCCGACACCCGGACGACGTCGCGCGGTGCGGCCACCCAGAACGGCGAGCCGGTCATGCGGGTGTGCCCTCCTCGGCCCGCTTCACCGTCATGCGCCGGGCCGCCGGCACGGCGGCGAGCAGCGCCGCCGCCTTGTTGTGGCACTCCAGATCCTCGTCGTCGGGGATGGAGTCGGCCACGATCCCGGCCCCCGCCTGCAATGACGCGCCGTGGGGGCCCACGAACATCGTGCGGATGGCGATGGCCGTGTCGAGGTTGCCCGAGAAGTCCACGTAGCCGACGACCCCGGCGTACGGGCCCCGCTTGACCGGTTCGAGCGCGTCGATGATCTCCATGGCCCTGACCTTGGGCGCGCCGCTGACGGTGCCGGCGGGCAGCGTGGCCCGCAGCACGTCGATGGGACTGCGACCCTCGACCAGGTCGCCCGACACCTGCGAGGTCAGGTGCATCACATGGCTGTAGCGCTCGAGCGTGAGCAGCTCGTCGACGTGCATCGTGCCGAAGCGGGCGATGCGGCCGACGTCGTTGCGGGCCAGGTCGACCAGCATGACGTGCTCGGCCACCTCCTTGGGGTTCTCCCGCAGCTCGCCCGCCATGCGCCGGTCGTCCTCGTCGGTGCGACCGCGGCGCCGGGTGCCGGCGATGGGGCGCGAGATGACGCGCCCGTCGAGCAGCTGGACCATCGGCTCGGGTGACGAACCCACGATCGTCACCTCCGGGTGGCGGAGGAAGTACATGTACGGGCTCGGGTTCACCTGTCGCAGCACGCGGTAGACGTCGAAGGGGTCGGCGTCGAGCTGCAGGTCGTAGCGCTGGGCGAGCACCACCTGGAAGATGTCGCCGGCGCGGATGTGCTCCTTGGCCACCTCGACGGCCTGCTGGTACAGGCCGCCGGGCATCGTCGAGCGGACGGCGGGGAGCGCCTCCCCGGGGTCGGGCGGAGCGACGGCGGTGTAGGACAGCGGACGGGCCAGGTCGGCCGACATCGCCTCCACCCGGCGGACGGCGTCGTCGTACGCGGCGTCGAGGCTCGGCCCGTCCAGCCCGAGCACGGGCACGCTCTCGATCAGGTAGGCCCGCTGCCGCCAGTGGTCGAACGCGACCAGCGAGCCGATGACGCTCATGACGGCGTCGGGCAGCCCCCGATCGTCGGGTGGAACGTCGGGCAGGCGCTCGATCTCGCGCACGACGTCGTAGCCGAGGTAGCCGACGACCCCGCTCTGCAACGGCGGCAGGTCCGGCAGGCGGGGGGCCCGGTAGCGGTCGAGCACCACGTCGAGCGCGGCCAGGATGCCCCGGTCCCGGGGCACGTCGGCGCGCAGCGCGCCGTCGACCTCGACCTGGCCGCCCCGCAGCACGAGCGTGGCCACCGGCGACCGGCCGACGAAGGAGAACCGGCTCCACCGCTCGCCGTGCTCGACCGACTCGAGCAGGAAGCCGGTTCCGTCGCCCACCACCTTGGCGTAGGCCGCCACTGGCGTCTCGAGGTCGGCCAGCAGCTCGGTCCACACGGGTACGACCGTGTGGGTCGTCGCCAGCCCGCAGAAGTCTTCGCGGGTCGGCCGGATGCGCAGCGCGACCACGGCCGTCAGCCCCCGAAGCGGCGGAAGAAGCAGCTGTGGGCTCCGGTGTGGCAGGCCCCGCCGCCCTCCTGGTCGACCACGAACAGGAGCACGTCGGCGTCGCAGTCGAAGTACGCCTCCCGCACCCGCTGGACCTCGCCGGACGTCTCGCCCTTGCGCCAGAGCTCCTGGCGGCTGCGTGACCAGAACACGGTCCGCTCCTCGGTGAGCGTGAGCCGCAGCGACTCGGGGCTCATCCACGCCAGCATCAGCACCTGGCCCGTCCCGGCCTCCTGCACGATGGCCGGCACCAGCCCGTCGGGCCCGTAGCGCACTCCGTCCAGCTGGTCGGCGGTCGCCGCGATCATCGGCACCCCATCACAGGTAGAGGCCGGTCGAGCCCTCGACCCGCTCCGCGGCCACGGCATGGATGTCCCGTTCCCGCAGCATCAGGTAGTCCTCGCCGCCGACCTCGACCTCGTAGCGGTCGTCCGGGCTGAAGAGCACCCGATCGCCGATCTCCACCGACCGCACGTTCTGACCCTTGCCCACGACCTCGGCCCACACCAGCCGCTTGGCCACCTGGGCGGTGGCAGGGATGAGGATCCCGCCGGACGAGCGCCGCTCGCCCTCCTCCCGGGGGATGCGCACCAGGAGGCGGTCGTTCAGCATCTTGATGGGGAGCTTGTCGTCCGACGACGCCACGGCAGGCGACGGTACCGTCTGAAAGGCTCAGACCGGACGCACTTCGATTCCGGCCTGCGCCATCAGCGCCTTCGCGGCGGCGATGTCGTGCTCGGCGAAGTGGAAGATCGAGGCCGCGAGCACGGCGTCCGCTCCCCCGTCGACGATCCCCTCGACGAGGTGCTCCAGCGTCCCGGCGCCCCCGCTGGCGATGACCGGGACGCCGGTCGCATCGGCCACCGCCCGGGTGAGCTTCAGGTCGTAGCCGGCCTTCGTGCCGTCCCGGTCCATCGAGGTCAGGAGGATCTCGCCGGCACCGCGGCGCTCGGCCTCCTCCACCCAGGCGAGGACGTCGATGCCGGTCGGCGTGCGGCCGCCGTGGATGTACACCTCCCATGCGGCGCGTCCGGCGCGGCCCGGAGAGGACCGGCGGAGCCGAGCGTCGACCGCGCAGACGACGCACTGCGCCCCGAACTCGACGCTCAGCTCGGTGATCAGCGCCGGCCGCTGCACGGCCGACGTGTTCACGCTGAGCTTGTCCGCCCCCTGCCGCAGGAGACGCCGCGCGTCCTCGACACCACGGATGCCCCCGCCGACCGTCAGCGGGATGAAGACCTGCTCGGCCGTACGGGCCACCACCTCGACCATGGTGCGGCGGCCTTCCGACGAGGCGGTGATGTCGAGGAAGACGAGCTCGTCGGCGCCCTCGGAGTCGTAGCGGGCGGCCAGCTCGACCGGGTCGCCGGCGTCCCGCAGCCCGACGAACTCGACGCCCTTGACGACGCGGCCGTCCGTCACGTCGAGGCACGGGATGACCCGGGCGACCCTCATCCCCTCACCGCGCGACCCCGGCCAGGGCGGCGAGTCCCGCGCCGACGTCGAAACGCCCCTCGTAGAGCGCCTTCCCGACGATCACGCCGGCCAGGCCGGGCACCGCCGCGAGGGCCCGTAGGTCGTCGAGCGAGCCCACGCCCCCCGACGCGATCACGGGCACCAAGCTCGCGGCGCCCACTGCGGTCAGGCCGGCGAGATCCGGCCCGGCCAGCGTGCCGTCGCGGCTGATGTCAGTGACGATGAACGCGTCGGCGGCCGGGAAGCGGTCGAGCACGTCCAGCAGGCGCTGGCCGCTGCCCTCGGTCCAGCCGTGGACCGCCAGCTCGCCGTCCCGGTGGTCGAGGCCGACCGCCACCGGGACGACGCCGGCCACGGCGCCGACGAGGTGGGGCGAGCGGACCGCGGCCGAACCCATGACGACGCGGGCGACGCCGGCCGCCGCGAGCGCTCGCGCGTCCTCGAGGGCGCGGATGCCGCCGCCCGCCTGCACGCGGGCCCGACCCTCGACGGCGGAGCCGATGGCGGCGACCGCGGACCGGTTGACCGGCTCGCCGGTGCGGGCGGCGTCCAGATCGACGACGTGGATCCACCTGGCGCCGGCCGCCGCGAAGGCCTCGGCGCGAGCCACCGGGTCGGCGTCGTAGACGACCTCCTGCGAGTAGTCGCCGCGTACCAGCCGGACAGCTCGACCACCGCGCAGGTCGATGGCCGGGAACAGCTCCATCAGCGAGCCGGGACGCCCGCCGCGATCGCGGTGAACGCGGCCAGGAGCTGCAGGCCCGCCCGCCCGGACTTCTCCGGGTGGAACTGCGTGGCGACGACGTTGTCGCGGCGGAAGGCCGCGTTGATCGTCCCGCCGTACTCGCAGGTGGCGATCACTGCCTCCGGGTCCTCGGGCACGCCGTGCAGCGAGTGGACGAAGTAGACCCACGGCCGGTCGTCGAGGGTGGTCAGCGCCGGATCGACCGGGCGACGGACATCGAGGCGGTTCCACTGCATCTGTGGGCGCTTCACCCCGGCCGGGATCCAGACGACCTGCCCGGGGATGACGTCCAGACCACGCGCCCCCGGCTCCTCATCGGACCCGCTGAAGAGCATCTGCATGCCGATGCAGATCCCGAGGAACGGCCGGCCCGAGGCCGCGGCGCCGAGGGCAGCCTCTTCGAGCCCCGCCGTCCGCAGCGCCTGGAGGCATCGGCCGAACGCGCCGACCCCGGGCAGCACCACCGCGGCGGCGTCCTCGATGAGACCGCGATCGGCCGTCAGCCGGGCGTCAGCGCCGGCGTGGACGAGTGCCTTCTCGGCCGAGCGGAGGTTGCCGATCCCGTAGTCGAGGACGGCGACGAGCGGCCGCGTCCCGCCGGCCGCGTTCACAGGACGCCCTTGGTCGACGGTACCGTGGCGCCGCCCTCGACCCGGACGGCGTCGCGGAGGCTGCGGGCCAGGCCCTTGAACGTGGCCTCGATGATGTGGTGCACGTTGCGACCGCGGCGCAGGGTGACGTGGAGCGTGATGCCCGCCGCGGTGGCGAAGCTGTGGACCGCGTGCTCGGCCAGCTGCGGGTCGAACGGTGGCGAGCCGAGCGGCAGGCACTCCGGCAGGTCGACCTCCCAGACGACGAAGGGACGGCCGGACAGGTCGAGCGCGACCTCGACGAGCGCCTCGTCCAGCGGGTACTGGCCGCTGGCGAAGCGCCGGACGCCGGCCTTGTCCCCGAGCGCCTCGCGGAACGCCTCGCCGAGCGCGATGGCCACGTCCTCGACCGTGTGGTGGCTGTCGATGTGCAGGTCGCCCTCGGCGCGGACGGTCAGGTCGAAGCCGCCGTGGCGACCGAGCTGGTCGAGCATGTGGTCGTAGAAGGGCAGGCCGGTGCTCACCGAGGTGGTGCCATCCCCGTCGAGGTCGATCACCACCTCGACGTTCGTCTCCTTGGTGCGGCGGCTCCGTTCGCCCCGCCTGCTCACGGCACCAGGACCTCGGTGAGCGCGGTGAGGAAGGCGTCGTTCTCGGCCGGCGTGCCGACGGTGACGCGCAGACAGCCGGAGAGGCGGGGCCAGCTGGAGCAGTCGCGGATCAGCACGTCACGGTCGAGCAGCGCGTGCC
>JBKPRL010000241.1:0-20777 GCA_046734535.1 bacterium
GTCCTGGAGGCCGCGGCCACCGACGGGCGCGCCCGGGCCGCGGCCGAGCAGGTCGCGGACCGGCTCGGTGCCGGCCTGGCCGGTCTGGTCAACCTCTTCAACCCCGACCGCATCGTGCTCGGCGGCCTCCACGCGCAGCTCCTGGACGTCGTCCCCGGCCGGGTGGCCGCGGTCGTGCGGGAGCGCTCGTTCCTCAGCGCCGCCAGCCACGTCCCCATCTGCCCGGCCCGTCTGGCCGGTGACGGGGTGCTGCTCGGCGCCGGGGAGGTGGCGCTGCAGCCGCTGCTCGACCAGCCCCGCCGGTGGTCCTCGGGCGAGTGGTCGTCGGAGCCCAGGGTGAGCGGGTGACCCGCACCCGCGTAGGGTCGAGGGCTCCATGACGACTGATCGCTCCGCCCAGTTCCGCGCCCTCCACGAGTCCGGCACGTTCGTGATGCCGAACCCGTGGGACGTCGGATCCGCTCGCATCCTCGCCTCGCTCGGGTTCCCCGCGCTGGCCACGACCAGCTCCGGCCATGCCGCCACCTTCGGCCGCCTCGACCAGCACGTGACCCGGGACGAGCTCTTGGCCCACGCCGAGGCGATCGCCGCCGCCGTCGAGGTGCCGCTCAACGTGGACGCCGAGGGCTGCTTCGCCGACGACCCCGGCGGGGTCGCCCGCACCGTGGAGCTGATCGGTCAGACCGGCGCGGCCGGCTGCTCGCTGGAGGACTACGACCCGGCGGCCCAGGCCATCCTCCCGCTCGGCGTGGCCACCGTTCGGGTGGCGTCGGCCGTCGCCGCGGCCCGGGCGAGCGGACTGGTCCTCACGGCGCGGGCCGAGAACCACCTCTACGGCCATCCCGACCTCGACGACACCATCGCCCGCCTCCAGGCTTACGCCGCCGCGGGCGCGGACGTCGTCTACGCACCCGGCCTGGCCCGCCTGGAGGACATCGCGCGGGTGGTGGAGCAGGTCGACCGCCCGGTCAACGTCCTCGCCCTGCCCCGCGGGCCGTCCGTCCCCGAGCTCAGGTCGGTCGACGTCCGGCGCATCTCCACGGGTGGCCTCCTCGCGCGCGCCGCCTACGGGGCCCTGGTGAGCGCCGCCACCGAGCTGCGCGACGCCGGCACGTCGACCTACTCCGCGCGCGCCATCTCGAGCGCCGACCTGGGCGCCGCCTTCGGTCCCTGAGCGCTGACCCAGCCGGCGGTCGGCAGTTGGCGGTCGGCCAGGTCGGGCCGAGTCAGGAGGGCCAGCTCTCCCAGAGGCGCTCGACCAGGGAGCCGGCGCGAGCTTCGATGGCCTCGAGGGCGTCGAGGACCAGGTCCTCCCGGAAGCGGGCCCCGATGACCTGGACACCGGCCGGCAGGCCCTCGACCACGTCGATCGGCACGACGCCGGCCGGGAGCCCGAGGAAGTTCACGCCGTAGCTGTAGATGGCCGAGCGGAAGAGGTCCTCGACGGCCGCCGGCCCCTGCGCGTCGTAGTCCCACGGGAACCCGGGCCGCATGAGCAGCGGCGTCAGCACGAGCGGGTGGTGGTCGAGGAAGAGGCTCCAGTCACGCATCATGCGCGTGCGGTCGGACAGCCCGGCGCGGTAGCCGACCAGGTCGACCAGCTCACCCATGGCGTAATACGCGTCGAAGACCGCGCCCAGCTCGGCGCTGCCGTGGGCCCGGACGGAACCGTCGAGCGTCAGCTTGATCTCGGTGATGCCGGTGCTCATCCACCCTCGGGCGGGTTCGGTGATCGGCGGCGGCTCGACCTCCTCGACGGCGTAGCCGGCGTCGGCCAGATGCGCGGCGGCCCGCTCGACCAGAGCGGCGATCCGGGGGTCGATCGCGTAGCCGTGCGGGTTCGTCGTCACCGCCACCCGCAACGGTGCCTCCAGAGGAGGACCGTCGAAGGGCACCGGCAACCACAAGGGGTCTCGGGGGTCGCGGACGGCCATGGCGCGGGTGGCCAAGCGCACGTCGGCGACGGTCCGGGCCAGCACTCCCTGGGCCGACATGAGCGACGACAGGAATCCCCGCTCGGCCGTGGCCGTCGGGTTGTAGGCGGGCAGCCGACCTTGGCTCGGCTTGATGGTCGTGACGCCGTTGCACCAGGCCGGCACCCGCAGGGAGCCCGCGATGTCGTTGCCGTGGTGGATCGGGCCGAACCCTGCCGCGGCGGCCGCGCCGGCGCCGCCCGAGGACCCGCCGGGGGAGGCCTCCGGGTGCCACGGGTTGCGGGTCGCACCGTCGACGGGGTTGGACGTGGTGAAGCGCATCGACAGCTCGGGCACGTTGGTCCGGCCGACGAAGATGGCCCCGGCCCGGCGGAGGTTGGCCACGACGGCGGAGTCGGCCGGGGCGATGGTGCCGGCGAGGGCCGGCAGGCCGTTGGGCGTGGGCTGGCCCTCGACGTCCAGGTTCTGCTTGATCGTGACGGGCACGCCGTGGAGCGGCCCCCGGGGCGCGCCGGCCGCCCGGGCCTCGTCCGCGGCCTCCGCGGCGGCCATGGCCGACTCGCCCAGGTCGACGACGATGGCGTTGAGATCGGGGTTGACCGTGCGGATGCGCGCGACGACGTCAGCCATCACCTCCGCGCACGTGTAGTCGCCGCGCTCGTACCCGTCGGCGAGCTCGGCGGCCGAGCGTCTCCAGTGATCCATGCGGCCCGGATGGTAGGGCCGGGCGGCGACGTCAGGTCCGGCCGCGCGCCTTGACGAAGAGGAAGGCGGCACCGACCACGAGGGCGAGGAGGATCAGCGTGTTGAAGAGGAAGGCGACCGTGCTGAGGAACCAGCGCAACAGGAAGAGCGCGCCGAGCACCATGAGCACGGTCATCACGAGGAACGTGGTGCCCGACATCGGCTTCTCGTCGGCGGTGCTCATCACCCACGACGCTACCGTTCGGAGGCGTCCCGTCGACTCGCGGCCGCCGATGCGGCCGGCACGCGGGCCGGGTCCGGCGCCGTGAGCGCCGATAGTAGGTTCCGCGCGATGGGGCGGCTGCGGTCGATGACCAGCACGACGCTGCTCGTCATCGTGGCCATCATGCTCCCGATCGGGGTCGTGGCCGCGTGGGCCCACTCGACCATCTACGACAGCGAGGCCTTCAGCGAACGAGCGGTCAGCGTGCTCGACTCGTCCTCGGTGCGCCGGGAGCTGGCGGAGCGCCTGACCGCGCAGATGGCCCGCAGCGGCAACCAGAGCGCCATCGCCTTCCGACCCGCGGTCGTCTTGGCCATCGAGGCCGTCGTCGACACGGACACGTTCCGGTCGATCTTCCGGACCGCCATCCGGCGGACGCATCAGGCGCTGCTCCACGGGAGCACCGGCTCGAGCGGCCTGGACCTCTCCGACTCCTTCGCCATCGTCGCCGCCAGCCTGCAGGCCCCGACCGCCGCCAAGACGAGCTCGGGCTCGGGTGGGGGTGGCCTCGGGCAGAGCCTCGCCGACGTCACCCAACGGCTGGGCCGGCTGCACATCTGGGACCTCGACGCCATCACCACCACCGTCGCCTTCGTCGGCACCCTCGGCGCCGCCGCGCTGGCGGCCCTGGCCATCGCCCTGAGCCGGGACCGGCGGCACCGGGTGGCCACCCTCGGCTGGGTGCTCGTCATCGACGGCGCCGTGATCATCGCCCTCCTGAAGCTCGACGGGGTCTACGCCGGCCGCCGCATCCACGACCCTCCGCTGTCGCAGGCGGTCCAGGGCGCGCTGGCCCGGGGCACGTCGGACCTCAACACCTTGGCGTTCTGGCTGATGGGCTACGGCGTCGTCGTCGCGGCGGCCGCCGGCGCGCTCGGGAGCAAGGCCGGCCAGCTCACGCCGGCGGTGGCTCGCGAGCGCTTCTCGGGCTGGGTGGGCCGCCAGCGGGCCACGACCGGGGGGACTGTCGTGCTCGCGGTGCTCGGTCTGCTGCTCGGCCTCGTGCTGATCCAGAACCCGAGCGGCAACGTGGAGCTGGTGGTGGTGCTCGTCGGCCTCTGGGTCACCTACCTGGCCGTGGTCGAGCTCGTCTCCCTCATCCGCCGGGGCGCGGAGGGTCGTGCCGGCGCACCGGCGGCGGAGCGCCCGCGCCGCGTCCGCAACCTGGCCATCGGCGCGGGGGTCGGGGTCGTGGTCCTCGCACTGATGACCGCGGGGGTCGTGGTGTCGACGCGGCGCGCCGCGCAGCGCGCGGCTGCTGCCGGCGTCGCGCAGTGCAACGGCTCGGCCAGCAGGTGCGACCTGCGCCTCAACCAGGTCCTGTTCCCGGGCACCCACAACTCGATGTCGTCCGCGCTGTACCCCGGCTGGCTCTTCGGCGAGCAGCTCAATACCATCAGCGAGCAGCTCGACGCCGGGGTGCGGGCCCTCCTCGTGGACACGCACTACGGCGTGCCCTCGTCGTCGCGCCTGCCCGGATCGGACACGCCGATCGTGCTGACCGACCGGGTCGCCGGCGCCCAGGTGGCGCCCCCCGGCGATGAGATCGACCCCGAGGTGGCCGCCCGCGCCGCGGAGCTGGCCGCCCGGGCCCCGAGGGCCGCCGACGCGCAGCGCGACATCTACCTCTGCCACAACTACTGCGAGCTCGGTGCGGTGAGGTTCTCGAGCGTCCTCGCCGACGTCAGGTCGTTCCTCGAGACCCGTCCCGACGAGGTCGTGATCCTCGACATCCAGGACGCCACCAGCCCGGCCGACACCGCGGCCGCGATCGAGAAGGCCGGCCTGGCCGACCGCGCCGCGGTGCTCCCCAAGGGCGAGGCGCTTCCCACCCTGCGAGAGCTGATCGACGCCCGCACCAACCTCCTCGTCTTCGCCGAGGTGGGCGGGTCCGGCGGGCCGCCCTGGTACCAGCAGATGTACGAGTGGTTCCAGGAGACCCCCTACAACTACCCGAGCGCCGACGCGTTCGACTGCCAGCCCCACCGGGGGACCGCGGCGGCGCCGATGTTCCTCGTCAACCACTGGGTGAGCGAGAAGGGGCTGGCCAGCCCCAGCGCCGCGTCGCGAGCCAACCGGCGTGACGTCCTGACGGACCGGCTGGAGCGGTGCCTGCGAGAGCGGGGGCTGATGCCGAACATCGTCGCCGTCGACTTCGCCGGCCGGGGCGACCTGGTCTCGACCGCCGAGGAGATCAACGGCCGTCTGGCGGACCTCATCCAGTCCGTCAGCGGGCCGTCGATCGCGGCGAACCCGCCGGCCTCGACGACGACGCCCGCGGCCGTCACGGTCCCGGCCGGTGGGACGCCGGCCGCGGCGTCGGGCCCCGCGCTCACGTTCGCGCCGATCACGGCGCTCACCGGCGGTGACCCGGCCGCGTTCTGCGCCGCGCTCGGCGACGCCCGCACGATGCTGTACGGCTGGGCGCTGGCGCTCGCCTCTGAGCCGGCTGACGAAGCAGGCCGCGCCGACCTGGCCTTCGCTCCTGTCCTGGCGCGCCACCTACCGGAGTTCGTGGCCGCCGCGCCGGTGGAGCTGAAGGCGCGGATCCAACCCGTCCTCGACCGGGCGCGAGCCGGGGTGCAGACCTTGCACGACGCGGGGGTCGACGCCGCGGGCATCGACGCCCTCGCCGACAAGGCCGACGAGCGGCTCGGCGAGGTGACGGGCTACGACAGCGTCAGCGTGCTCCCCGCGCTGGCCGGCGACGTGGCCGGCGCGGTTGGTGTGCCGCGCTTCTCGCAGCTGGCGAGCGAGTTCGCCGCCGCCCATCCCCAGGCCGCCGACCTGCTCGACCTCGGCGACGTCTCCGCGGCCGTCGCGGCAGCCGCCGGCTTCGACTGCCTCAACGCCCCCGCCGGCCTCGTCGACCTCGGCTCGGACACCACGACCACCACAACCTCCGGCTGACCCGAGGGGCCCGCCCGCCCCATGGCCGGCTCCGCTCGGCTCCGGCTCCGGCTTCGTTCCAGCTCCGGTTTCCCCGAAGGTTGTCAGCGATCTACCCGCTCCGTGGGTGGTTGGCGGACATCCTCGGAGGGTGGCAGCGATCGACCCGCTCTGGAGAGCGCTGGTCGAGCGCGGAGCACCCGCCGGCTGACCCGGATCGGCGACGCCGTGAGCTCGGCTAGAGCCACTCCTTGCGCTTGAAGATGACGTACAGCGCGCCGGCCAACCCGAACATCAGCGCGAGGGAGACGATCACCCCCGAGGTCTGCCCCGACGTGGGGTAGGGGACGTTCATCCCGTAGTAGCCGGTGATGAGCGTGGGCACCGCGATGATGGCGGCCCAGCTCGTCACCTTCTTCATCACCTGGTTCTGGCGGTAGTCGCGTAGGCCCAAGTTCGTGTCCACGATCGTGCTGACCAGGTCCCGCAGCGCCTCGGTGGACTCGCTGACCCGCAGGACGTGGTCGTACACGTCCTGGAAGTAGGGGTAGAGGTCCTCCGCGACGGAGTGGTGCTCGCGGCGCATCAGCCCGCTGACCGCTTCCCGCATCGGGACGACCAGGCGGTGGAACCGGACGAGGGCCTGGCGCATCTGGAACCAGTGCCGTTGCTGCGAGGGCTGGAGTGGTGTCTCCGAGAAGATGCCCTCGCTGACCTGGTCGTAGTAGTCGTCGAAGCATTGAACGGCGTCGAAGTAGGCGTCGACCACGACGTCGAGGAGCCCGTAGAGGAGGAAGCCGACGCCGTGCACGAGCAGGTCGGGCGAGCGGTCCCACCGCGCGACCACGCGCTCGATCGGGAACCTCTCCTCGTGGCGGACGGTGATGAACCAGCGGGGGCTGATGAAGCTGTCGACCTCGGTCGTCTGGAGCCGGCCCTCGTCCATGTCCACCGTGACGTACTGGCAGGACAGGAAGGAGTGCGTGGTGTAGTAGTCGAGCTTCGAGCGCTGGTGAGGCTCGAGCGCGTCCTCGACGGCCAGCGGGTGAAGTCCGAGCTCGTCGGCCAGCTCGTGCAGCTCGTCCATCGACGGCACGCACAGGTCGACCCAGACGATGGTGTCCGGCTCCTCGAGGTACTCGGAGACGTCGGCGACCGGGAAGTCCTCCGCCTCCAGCACGCCCTTTCGGTACACGCGGGTGTGAGCCATGGCCTCCTCAGGATGTGCTCGTGCCTGGGGTCAGGGTAGGTCGCCCGGCACGTGCACGCCCTGCTGCGTGATGACGACCGTGTCGCCCTCCCGCGCGGGGATGACCTGGCACCGTCCCTCGAGGGCGGCCGCCGCCTCGGCCAGCATCGCGTCGCGGGTTGCGTCGTCGTGGGTCGGGTCGTAGTGGAACGGTGCGTAGGCCTTCGCGCCGACGGCGGCTGCGAACGCGACGGCCTGCTCCACCGTGCTGTGACCCCAGCCCACCCGCGTCTCGTACTCCTCCTGCGAGTACTGCGTGTCGTGGATGAGCAGATCCGCTCGGCGGCCGAGGTCGTAGCCGGAGGTCCACTCCGGCGGGGGAGGGAAGTCACGGACACCGAGCGCGGGCTCGTGGTCTGACAGGTAGGTGAGCACCACGCCGTCGGCCTCCAGCCGGTACCCGACCGTGGGCGCCGGGTGGCAGACCAGGCTGCAGGCCACCGTGAAGCCGCCGATGTCGAAGGGCTCGAAGCCCACGTCGTGCAGGAAGAGCTCACAGGGCAGGTCGCGGAGGCGGACCGGGAACAGCGGCGGCGAGAGGTACCGGCTGAGCCGCGCCCGCAGGGGCATGGTGGTCGAGGCCGGGCCCCAGAGGTGCACCGGCAGGCCGTCCCGGTAGAGGCAGTCGAAGAAGCCGAGTCCCTGGATGTGGTCCATGTGGAGGTGGGACAGCAGCACGTCGACCCGGGGAGCGTCGTCGGGGATGGCCTGGCCGAGGCGGCGGATCCCGGTCCCGGCGTCGAGCACGACCAGGTCGCCGGCGTCCGTTCGCACCTCGACGCAGCAGGTGTTGCCGCCGTAGCGCACGGTGTCGAGCCCGGGGCTGGCCAGCGAGCCACGGGTGCCCCAGAAGGTGGCCTTCACCCGGCGCCAACGTCCCAGAGGATGGCCGCCGCGCCGGGGAGCCGGCCGCCCAGCCCGATGAGCGGGATGGCGGTGACCTCGAGGTGGCGGCGGGTGCCGTCGAGGCCGCGGATGGAGAGCCGGCCGTGCGTGGGCCGGACCTCCCGGAGCGTGATCACGAGAGGCTGAGACTCCGGGTCGAGCGGCCTGCCGTCCTCGTCCCGGGGGTCGAAGACGCGGGCCCAGTCCTCCATCTCCATGGGGCCGGTCTCCTCGAACCGAGTCCCGAGCAGGGCCTCCGCGGGTTCGTTGTAGAAGATCAGGCTCCCGGCCGAGTCCACCACGAAGATGGCCATCGCGAGGTGGCCGGCCAGCTCACGGGTCAGGATGACCTCGATCTCGTGCTGCGCCACGCCTCCTCCGGCCCGCGGCGGTCCGAACCTCAGCGCGGGCTGGGGCGGCGATGGCGGGACAGGAAGATCAGGAAGGCGGCCAGGCCGAGGGGCGGCAGCGCCCAGGTCCACGGCACCACGCCCGCGGTCCCCGTGGCGGGGATCGTCGCCGGCGACACCGACGACGGCGAGACGCTGCTCGGCGACACGCTCGACGGCACCACGGTGGTCGTCGTCGTGGTCGTGGTCGGCGCGGTCTGGCAGACGTCGCCCCAGGTCACGACCGGGCCCGCGATGTTGCCGGAGGAGTCGCCCGGCGCGGTGTTGACGGCCTTGATGTCGAGCTGACCGCATTCGATGCGGGGCACGACCAGGGTGGCCGTCGTCGCACCGGCCGCGATGTTGCCGGTGATGAACTGCTTCGGGCCGAGGTTGATGTCGGTGTAGCTGTGGACGGCGATGGGCACGACGGCGGTCTGGACAGGATCCATCGTGTAGTCGACCGTCGCCTGGCCGGCGGCGTCCACGTTGAGCGTGATGGTGAAGGTGATCCCGGTGATCACCTTGGTGTCCGTGCAGGCGTAGGGCGCGTGGTCGATCACCTTGTTGCCAGTGCAATTGACGAGCTGAGCGCCGGCGACGCCCCCTCCGGCGACGACGAGCCCCGCCCCCACGACCGCGGCGACGACGAGCTGGCGAGCGAACCTCATCCTGTCCCTTCCCTTCGAATCCGTGGACCCGGCCCGGCTGGGCGGGGGACGTTCGCACCGTACTCGGCGGGGGCCCGGCCCGTTCCCGCGGTCCGGGTACCGTTGGCTCCCGGTGAAGACAGACGTCCTCTTCGGGATCGGCGTCATCATCGTGCTCGGGGTGGGGCTGCAGTGGTTGGCGCGGCGCCTCAAGTTCCCGTCGATCATCCTGCTCCTGGCCGGTGGGCTGCTGGTCGGGCCGATCTTCGACCTCGTGGAGCCGGACCGCATCCTGGGAGCGGCGCTCTTCCCGGTGGTGTCGCTCGCGGTCGGCCTCCTCCTGTTCGTCGGAGGCTTGGAGCTGCGCTTCAGCGAGCTGGGCGCGGCCGCCCGCCGACCGGTCATGGCCTTCGTGACCGTCGGCGTACTCGTCACCTGGGCGCTGACGACGGGCGCCGTCCACCTCCTGTTCCACGAGTCGGTGCGGGTCTCCGTGCTGCTCGGCGCCATCCTCGTCGTGTCGGGACCGACCGTCGTCATCCCGCTGCTGCGGATGGCCCGCCCGGTCGGCCCGGTGGCGAGCATCCTCACGTGGGAGGGGATCATCATCGATCCTCTCGGCGCCACGCTCAGCCTGTTCTGTTTCAGTGCGTTCTTCGTCGACGAGCTGTCGGTCCGCGACGTCTGGGGTGAGTTCGTCGTCGTCGCCCTGGCCGGCGTGGCCGCCGGTGCGGCGGCCGCCGCGCTGCTGATCCTCGCCCTCCGCCGCCGGCTCGTCCCCACCGACCTCGAGGTGGCCGTCGCCATCATGTTCGTCGTGGCCGCCTACGTGACGGCCGAAACAGTGCGCCCGGAGGCCGGCCTGTTCGCCACGACGGCGATGGGCGTGATCCTCGCCAACCAACGGCTGGTCAGCGTCCGGAACCTGCGCATCTTCGGGGATCCGATCGTCTCGCTGCTGATCGGCTCGCTGTTCATCGTGCTGGCGTCCCGGGTCGAGCCCGGATCGATCCTGGACCACCTGCCCGCCACGCTGGTCCTGGTCGGCTTCCTCGTGCTGGTCGTTCGCCCGCTGGTCGTCCTGCTGTGCACGTTCCGCTCCCGGCTGCTGGCGCCGCGAGAGCGGGCGTTCCTCGCCTGCATGGCGCCGCGGGGCATCGTCGCCGCGTCCACCGCCGCCTTCTACTCGCTGCGCCTGGACCAGATCGGCCAGCCCAGCCCCATCCTCGTGCCGGTGACCTTCGCGGTGATCATCGTGCTGGCCGTGATCTACGGGCTGGGCGCGAAGCCGTCGGCCCGCATCCTCAAGGTGGCCCGCCCTCGCCCTCACGGGCTGCTGCTGATCAGCCCGCAGCCCTGGGCCATCGGTCTGGCCCGCGAGCTGACGGCGGCCGGAGTGCCCACCACGCTCGTCGCCCGAGGCCGGTGGGACCTGGCCGACCGGTCGGACCTCGCCTTCCGCGTCTACGCCGGCCTGGTCCGCGACCTGCCGCAGACCGAGATCGTCGCGGATGCCCGCCTGGCCGTGATCGCCTCGCCCGACGACGAGACGAACCTGTACGCGGTCGGGGTCCTGGGTGAGGCGCTCGGCCGGGGCCACGTCCTGCTGCTCTCCAGCGCGGCGTCCCGCCGCCACGACCACGTCGATCACGACGCCGACGTGAAGGTCCCTCGGCCGTTCTCGCCGGAGGTCACGTTGGAGCGGCTCCAGGCCATCCGGTCGTCCCGCGCCGTGCGGACCGAGCTCCGGCACACCGCCCCCGTGGGCACGTCGGTGCTGGCCGTCGTCGACGCGCACGGCGGCTGGAGCGTCCGGCCGGGGAGCACCTTCCCGCCGGGCTGCCGGCTCATCGTCGCCGAGCTGCCGCCGGAGGTGCCAGAGACGGAGGAGGAGCTGACCGGCCGGGCGCCACCCCCGGGCCCTGACGTGCCGGCGGAGGCGGACGACCCCGGCGTCGGCGAGGCGCCCCCGGTCGCCCAGCTGTAGCGGTTGGCGGACCCGGTGCGTCCGGGTCGGCCGGCGCACGGCAGCGGCGCCTGACGCAGTGCCGAGCGAGGCGAGTAGGAGCCAACCCTCGCTCCGCGGAGGATGGCGACGAAGAGACTGGCGACGAAGAGAGCTCTAGCGTCCGAGAGGCCGAACAGTCGCAGCTCCTTCGCCGCGGGCGCATCGACAGCCAGCCGGTAGGCGTAGTCGGCGTGGCGCTGCGCCGATCGGACCTCGTCGGTGTTGCGGTCCCGCCAGACCGCGCTCTCCCGCAGCAGCCAGTGCGTCGAGCCCCACGCCCCGACCAGCAGCAGGGGCGCCCACCACGAGAAGCGGACGAGCACCACCGCCGCGGCCAGCCCGGCGAGGAGCTCGACCAGCCCGCGGGCGATGAAGTCGATGGCGATGCTGAGGGGCGGCCCGGTGATGCCCAGGTCGAAGTCGCGGGCCATGGTCAAGTCGTTGGCGAG
Source organism: bacterium (assembly GCA_046734535.1). Classification (GTDB taxonomy): domain Bacteria; phylum Actinomycetota; class Acidimicrobiia; order Acidimicrobiales; family Ilumatobacteraceae; genus DASTFY01. The sequence goes on from JBKPRL010000241.1 coordinate 11,421, forward strand.
GTCGGGCCGCTCCAGGTGGGCGATCCCGGCCGGACCGTTGCACGCGACCATCAACCGGTCGTTGAGCCATGCCGAGGCACAGCTGCCGAGATTGGCCCCGACGGCCTGATGGCCGGGCGGCACGACCTGGAGCACGACGAAGGTGACACCGACGAAGGCCAGCGGGCCGGCCAGGGAGCCATGGGACTCCACGGCGCCCACGACGGCCCCGGTGCCGACGGCGAACACCGCCGGCAGCACGCCGCGCAGGACGAGGAGCAACCACCAGATGGTGGACAACGCCGGCGCGGCGCGGTGCAGCGCGCTGAAGAGCTGCCACTCCTGGCGCTGGCTCATCGCGGAGCGGCCGGTTGGCTCGGTGGGACCATCACCCTGTCATCGTCCGAATCGGTCCAGGTCCGTCGCCAAAGACGAGCGCGGGGACGAGCGGACGTCGTCAGCCCGGTTGTCGCCGACGCACCAGGATGACCACCGCCCCGCCGGCGACGAGGAGCAGTGCGGCAAAGGGCGCGAGCGGAAGGGTGCCGGGACCGGGTCCTGTCGGAGGCAGGGTCTCGGGCTCCACGCTGCTCGGGGCGACGGTCGGCTCCACCGTCGTCGTGCTGGTCGTCGTCGTGCTGGTCGTCGTCCCTGCGGTGTACTCGTCCGACACGGCTGCGGGCACAGTGGTGCCTGGGCTGATCGTGGCCGGTCCCGCGGGCACGGTGACCACGCCGATCGTCGCCGTCGAGCCGTCGGCCGTCTCCGTGATCGTGCACGTCGAGCCGGCGAGCAGGTTGTCGTAGGTCTTGCTCGGCGTGCCGGTCGTCCCGGCCGGGATGATGAACGGTTCCAGGCCGACGCCGTTGCAGCTCACGTCGATGTGGATCTCACCTTGCTGGCCCGCCGCGCTCCCGCCGATGGTCTTGGTGACGGTGAGCGAACCGGGCAGGGTCAGCTGCGCGGCTGCGCTGACCGTGGTGCTCACGACGCCTGGCGCGGCCAGGATCAGCTTCTGCGCCGCGGTGATGCCCGGTGAGTTGCCGTCGTAGAGGTACACGTTGCCCGACGGCACGACGGCCGCAGCCACGGCGGAGAGGGTGACCGTGCCGGCCGCTGCGTCCCTCACCCAGATGGTGGTCCCGGACGGCACCGGCGTGAGGTTCGGGATCTGCGTGGTGCCGGCGGCGTCCGAGAACATCTGTCCCTTGTCGACCCGGACGACTGCGAGCCCCCCTCCGGTCGTGACGGTGAACGGGCCGGTGGGCACCCCGGTCGACCCGGCGACGGTGGACGGCGTGATCTGCAGGTCGGGCGGCGGCGGTTGCACTACCGGACCCAGCGCCCGGACGAAGTCGACGATGCCCGCGACCGTCGGCTGCAGAGGATCGCTCGGGTCGAGCACATAGTTGTCGGCGAAGTACCAGATCGCGGCCTGCACCGCGGCCGCCTTCTCGTTGTTGCTGGCCAGCAACAGCGGGTTGGTGGTCCTCGGGAAGTAGTTGTCGAGGATCTGGGCGACGAAGCCGATGTTGTTGACGTTGGCCGCCGTCCAGTCCCCGAGCTCGTAGCCGATGCCGTTGAACGTGCTCGTCAGGATGTTGATGCAGTACATCTGCAACGGTTGGGCGTTGGGGGGCTGGGTCGGGGTGCCGAGGATGATGCCGGCGAAGCCCTCGGGATGCGACGTGAAGCCGGGCGGGATGGTCGTGGGATAGGGAACCCCGGGATCGGAGACCGTCCCCGCCGGACCGATCGAGCCGTTGACGCCCTGGCCGGAGCCGATTCCACTCATCACCATCTCGGTGTTCGGTCCGGTGCCCCGCGCGCCGCCGAGGCCGGGGTCCCACACCGCGCCGGAGGGCGTGGCTGCGGTCGCGACCAGCACCACCGCCGCAGCGCCGGCCACCAGGAGTCGAGTCGTCCGCATGCGTGGCTCCTCGCTGCTCAAGCCCTCGGCGACTGTAGCCGTGTCCACCAGGGGGGACGGCGATCGTGCCGGGCCTCGGCGGTACTCTGCCGGCCATGCCCGTTCGCGGGGTGAGGTCGGCCGCGTGAAGGTCGGCGTCATCTTCTCCCAGGCCGACAGCGGGACCGATCCGGGGGCCATGCGGGACTGGGCCCGCACCGCCGAGGCGGCGGGGTTCGACCACCTGATGGCCTACGACCACGTCCTCGGCGCGTCGGGCGAGCTGTACCCGGACGGCGTCGGCGCCTTCCCGACCGCGCCGTACACCCAGGAGCACACGTTCCACGAGGTGCTCGTCCTCTTCGGCCACCTGGCCGCGGTGACCGAGCGCATCGAGCTGGTGACGAGCGTGCTCGTGCTCCCGCAACGACCGGCCGCGCTCGTGGCCAAGCAGGTGGCGACCATCGACCTGCTCAGCGCGGGCCGCCTGCGGCTGGCCGTCGGCGTGGGTTGGAGCTGGGCCGAGTACGAAGGGCTCGGGGTCGACTTCGCCACACGCGAGGAGCGGCTGGAGGAGCAGATCGAGGTCATGCGTCTCCTCTGGACCGAGCCGCTGGTGACCTTCCACGGCCGCTTCCACCATCTGGACCGGGTGGGGATCAACCCGTTGCCCACCCGACCGATCTCGGTCTGGATCGGGAGTGGTGCGTCGCCCCGCGCACTTAGCCGCGTGGTCCGTTGCGCCGACGGGTGGATGCCGCTGCTGCTCCCCGGGCTGGACCGGGTCGACCTCGCGGAGGCGGTGGCCCGCCTGCGCGCGATGGCCGAAGAGGCGGGCCGGGACCCCGCCAGCCTGCCCATCCACGGACGCGTCTACCTGGACGACGGCTTCGAGGCCCGCGCGGAGCAGGCCGCCGAGCTCGGCTTCTCGGACCTCTCGATCGGCTTCAACCGCCGTCTCCACCCGGGCCGCAGCCACGCCGAGCACCTCGAGCGGGTCCTCGAGGTCAAGCCGGTCGTCGACCGCCTCGTCGGTCGCGCGTGAACCCGTCATCCGGCCTCTTCGACCTGACCGGGCGCGTCGCCGTGGTCACCGGCGGCAGTCGTGGCCTGGGGCGGGCGATGGTGCTGGCCCTCGCCGCCCACGGCGCCGACGTGGCCATCGCCAGTCGCAAGGTCGACGCCTGCGAGGTCGTGGCGGCGGAGGTGAGGGAGGCCACCGGGCGCCGCGCCCTGGCCGTCGGCTGCCACGTCGGCCGGTGGGAGCAGTGCGACGCGCTGGTCGAGCGGGTCGAGGCCGAGCTCGGTCCGATCGGGGTGCTCGTGAACAACGCGGGCATGTCGCCGCTCTATCCGTCGCTGCCGGGGGTGAGCGAGGACCTCTTCGACAAGGTGATGGCCGTGAACCTGAAGGGCCCGTTCCGGCTGGCCGCACTGATCGGCGACCACATGGCCGCCGGTGCTGGCGGGTCGATCATCAACGTGAGCAGCGTGGCGTCCCTCCAGCCGTCGCCGGTCGAGCTGCCGTACGCCGCGGCGAAGGCCGGCCTCAACGCGCTGACGGTCGGACTGGCCCACGCGTTCGCGCCGAAGGTCAGGGTGAACACCCTCATGCCCGGGCCGTTCCTCACCGACATCTCGAAGGCGTGGGACCTGGACGAGTTCGCCGAGACCGCCCGTCGCTTCATCCCGCTCGGGCGGGGCGGCCAGCCCGAGGAGGTCGTGGGCGCCGCGCTCTACCTCGCGAGCGACGCCTCCTCCTACACCACGGGCGCGACCATCAAGATCGATGGCGGCGCGGCGTGGGCCGGGGCATGATCGACGGCGTGACGCACGAGGCCGGCCGGTGAGCGAGCCGGTGATGCCGGCCGTGTTCTTCGGGCACGGGACGCCGATGAACGCGCTCGGCACGAACCGCTACACGGAGGCCTGGTCGGCGTTCGGGGCGTCGGTGCCACGTCCGCGGGCCATCCTGTCGATCTCGGCCCACTGGTTCATCAACGCCTCGGCCGTCACCGCGATGGCCGCGCCCCGGACCATCCACGACTTCTTCGGCTTCCCCGACGAGCTCTTCGCCATGCAGTACCCGGCGCCGGGCGATCCCGACCTGGCGGGTGCCGTGCAGCGGGTCGCCGACCCGGTGTGGATCGGGCGGGACGAGGACAGCTGGGGCCTCGACCACGGCACCTGGTCCGTCCTCGTCCACGCCTTCCCCGCCGCCGACGTCCCCGTCGTGCAGCTGGCCCTCGACGGCACCAAGCCCCTCCAGTACCACCTCGATCTCGGCGCCCGGCTGGCGCCGCTGCGGGACGAGGGGGTACTGATCATGGCCAGCGGCAACACGGTCCACCACCTCGGCAGGTTGGACCAGAGCCGTCCGGAGTCCGGCTATGACTGGGCGGTGCGCTTCGGGGCGGCGGTGGCCGACCGGCTCGTCGATGGCGATCCTGCGTCGGTGGCCCGCCTCGACGCCGACGCTGACTACCCGCTGGCCGCGCCGACCCCGGACCACTTCCTGCCCGTGCTCTACCTGGCCGGCCTGGCCATGGCCGCCGGAGAGCGCTGCGAGCCGCTGGTGGAGGGCTTCGCCCTCGGATCGCTGTCCATGGATTCCTTCACGCTGGGGGCAGCCGCGGCGTGACGCCGGCCCATTCACCGGAGGCAGTCCGGGCCGAGGTCCGGGAGTGGTTGCAGGTGCACTGGGATCCCGACCTGGCCCTCGTCGAGTGGCGACGGGCGCTGGTGGCGGCCGGCTGGATGGTGCCGTGCTGGCCCGAGGCGTGGTTCGGGCGGGACCTGCCCGCGTGGGCCGAGCGGGTCGTGGGCGAGGAGCGCCGCGCCGTCGGCGCGGTCGGGCCGCCGCTCGGCGGCGGTATGGCGCTGGCCGCGCCGACCGTCCTGGCCCACGGATCGGACCTGCTCCGGCGACGCCTGCTGCAGCCGATCCTCACCGGCGAGGAGACGTGGTGCCAGCTCTTCAGCGAGCCCGGTGCCGGCTCGGACCTGGCCGGGCTCACCACCCGCGCCGAGCGCGACGGCGACGAGTGGATCGTCACCGGGCAGAAGGTCTGGACGACGAGCGCCCACCACGCCGACTTCGGCCTGCTGCTGGCCCGCACCGACTGGGACGTCCCGAAGCACCGCGGCCTCACGTACTTCGCGCTGCCCATGCGCCAGCCCGGGATCGAGGTCCGACCCCTCCGCCAGATGAACGACCACGCGTCGTTCAACGAGGTCTTCCTCGACGGCGCACGGGTCCCAGCCGACCACGTCGTGGGCGAGGTCGGTGGCGGCTGGGCGGTCGCGCTCACGACGCTGGCCCACGAGCGGCGGTACGGCGCGGTCGTGGGCGAGCGGGGCGTGGCGGGCAGGCCCGGTCGGGCCGCCGCCGAGTATCGGGCCGAGGTCGACGCCCACGATCGCACCTATCGGTGGTACCCACAGCGGGCCGGCCGTCCTGACCTCCTCGCCTCGCTCTGCGCCGCCGCCGGCCGGGCCGCGGAGCCGACCGTGCGCCAGCAGGTGAGCGCGGTGGAGGCGATGGTGCGCACGAGCGGCTGGACGGCGGAACGGGCCCGGGCCGCCCGTGCCCTCGGCCGGCCTCCGGGCGCAGAGGGCTCGCTCGGGAAGCTGGCCATGAGCCGCGTCGCCCGGGCGGCGGCGACGGCCCACGGACATCTCGCCGGCGCTGACGGCCTGCTGGCCTGCCCCGACGCGCCCAACGAGGGGATCGTCGCCGAGGTGCTCGTGTCCACGCCGGCGCAATCGATCGCCGGCGGGACCGACGAGATCCAGAAGACCATCGTCGCCGAGCGCATCCTCGGGCTGCCCCGCGAGCCCCAACCGGACCGCGACCAACCCTTTCGCACGGTCAGCCGCCCCCACTGAGCGCCCGCTCGGCGCCCGCTCGATGCGGGCGGAGGGCACCGCCGTCGGGTTCTGGCGCGAGATCGTTGCGTTGGCGGGAACATCTTTCACCAGAAGCCCGATTCCGGGTCCGCGTGCGGCCGCCCCGTCGGGTTCTGGCGCGAGATCGTGGCGCCGGTGAGACGTTCTTTCACCAGAAGCCGTATCCGGGCGGCGGCCGGGCCGGCTGCAGGGTCTCAGCGGCTGACGGCCAGGAGGGCGTCGTGGAGGAGCCCGTTGCTGACGACGACGTCCACGCGCCCCTCGACGACGACGGGTTCCCCCTCGAAGCCGGTCACCCGCCCGCCGGCCGCCTCGACGAGCACGATGCCGGCGGCGACGTCCCACGCGAACAGCGCATCGCGCTGCACCATCCCATCGACGCGGCCCGCCGCGATGTAGGCCATCGTCAGCGCGGGCGAGCCGAGCAGGCGCACGCCCCGGCAGGCTCGGTAGAGCGCCGCCAGGCGGACGCTGTAGCGGGCGATGGCGTCTGGGTCGTCGTTCTGGAGGCCAGTGGTCACGAGGGCGCGGTCGAGGGTGGCGGTCGTCGAGACCGCCAGCACCGACGCCCCGTTGCGCTCGGCCGCGAAGCACTCGTCACGGAGCGGGTCGTAGACGACCCCGGCGAGCAGTGGTCCGTCGGTCTCCCGTACCGCGACCGACACGCAGAAGAAGGGGATGCCGTGGGCGTAGTTGGACGTGCCGTCGAGCGGGTCGACGATCCAGGTCCGTGCCGCGGACGCGTCGCCCACGGTGCCCTCCTCGCCCACGACGCGATCGTCGGGGAAGGCCGCGGCGACGACCTCGACGATGGCAGCCTGCGCGGCACCGTCCGCCCACGTGACGATGTCCGTCCGGCCCTTCGAGATGACCTCCTTCGGGCGGCGCTGCCCGTCCCGCAGGACGGCGCCGGCGGCTCGAGCCGCCGCCTCCGCGACGGAGAGCACGGCAGGGGCGGTCGGCATCCGGCGCACCGTACTTCGCACGGCGACGGCGCCGGCCGAGCGTTCACGCCCCGGCCGAGCGCTCACGCCGCCGGGTGGTCCAGCTCCTCGGCGAGCGCGACGAAGGCGGCGACGGTCGGCGACGCGTCGCCGACCCGCCACACGAGGTGGAAGTCGTCGATGCGCACGACGGGCTCCAGCCGCCGCACGGCCACGTCGTCGCGTCGCACCTGTTCGGCCTGCCAGCGGTTGAGCCAGCCGATGCCGGTCCCGAGCGCGACCATGTCCAGCATCCGCTCGGCCTGCGTGGCCGGGTGCAGCACCCACGCGGGTTGCACGCCGAGCGCGGCGCAGTAGGCGACCGTCTCCTCGTGCGCGGTCGGCGCGTCGGTGCGGTCGACCAGCAGGACCGGCTCGCCCTCCAGGTCGTGCGCCTCGACGACGTCGCGCGCCGCGAGGCGATGACCGACCGGGACGGCGACGTGGTCCATCGCGACGCGGGCGAGCGGGCGTGAGGCGAACGCGGTGCGATCGGGGACGGGGGGACGGACGACGGCGACGTCCAACCGCCCGGCGCGGATGGCGTCGAGGGAGCGCAGCGACGTCAGCGCGTCGGGGCGCACCGGCGTGTTCGGTTGCCGGGACCGGAACGCGCGGATCAGCCGGAAGGTGCCGAGCTCGCTGCCGTGGCAGTACCCCACCGCGATGGTCGGGTGGTCCCGGTCGTGGTGGTCTCGTGCGGTGCGCTCGAAGCGGTCGGCCGCGGCGAGCACCGCGCGGGCCTCGACCAGCAGCCGCTCACCCACCGGGGTGAGCGCGACGTGGCGGCTGGTGCGATCGAACAGACGGACGCCGAGCTCCGCCTCCAGCTCACTGATCCGTTGGGACAGCGGCGGCGCGGAGATGTGGAGGCGCTGGGCGGCCCGGCCGAAGTGGAGCTCCTCGGCCACGGCGACGAAGTAGCGCACCCGGCGCAGATCCACCGTAGGAACAGTATCGAGGCAGACATGATCGGGGCGGGCGATCGTCCTCAGTGCGCGATGCGGCCGCCGTTCACGAGGAGCACCTGCCCGCTGACGAACGCGCTGTCGGGCGAGAGCAGGAAGGCGATGGCGCCGAGCATGTCGGCCACCGTCGCCACGCGGCCGAGGGGTGTGCCGCTGACGTCGTAGGTCTCCGCCGAGCCGAGGACGCCGGCCCCCTCGGTCTCTGGCGTGAACCCCGGAGCCACGGTGTTGACCCTGATGCCGCGAGGGCCGAGCTCGCGGGCGAAGGCCCGTCCCATCGACACCACCGCCCCCTTCGAGGCCACGTAGTGCACGAAGCCGTGCGAACCGGTGAACGCCGTCTCCGACGCCATGTTGACGACGGCGCCCCCGCGGGGCATCCGGGCCGCGGCGGCGCGGGTGCAGAGGAAGGTGCCGGTCACGTTGACGGCCAGCATGCGGTTCCACTCGTCGAGGGAGATGTCCTCGTACCGCTGCCGGTTGACCAGCAGCGCGGCGTTGTTGACCAGGCCGTCGACCTCGCCGATGGCGTCGAACGTGGCCTCGACCTGGTCCGCATCGCTCACGTCGCACTCGTGGTCGACCCCGGCCGGGTTCACGTCGAGCGTGACGACGGACGCGCCCCGCCGGACGAGATCAGCGGCCACCGCCTTGCCGATGCCGCGCGCCGCGCCGGTGACGACGATGCGCAGGCCGTCCACGTCTCCTCCCGGTTCAGCGTCTCGTGCGGCACGGTAGCAAGGTGTTCGCCCGGCGGCCTTCCGTGCGCTCGCTCCCCAGCCTCGCGGCGGTGGTCAGAGGGCGGCGGTCAGCTCGGCGACGATCTCGGCCGCGGGCTGCCGGCGGCGGACATCGCCGACGGCCAGGCCCGCGTAGAGCGCCATCGCCGCGACGTCGCCGGTGGTCGCGCTCGTCGGCGGGCTGGTCGAGAAGCGGGGGACGGGGACGAGACCCTGGCCGGCGACGAGCATCTCGGCGACCGGGTCGACCGTGGTGGCTTCGGCCCGGGTGACGGCCGAGGCCAGCACGCGGTGCGGCGCGTCGCGCCAGCCGACGCTGAAGGCCTCGGTGATGACCGTGTCGGCGCCGGTCGACGCCACCAGCGCCTCGACGTACAGCGGGTGAGCGTCGGATTCGGCCGCGGCGACGAACCGGGTGCCGACGCGGACCGCGTCCGCGCCCCCGTCCAGCGCGGCCCGGACCGCCTCGGCCGTGCCGATGCCGCCGGCCGCCACGACGGGCACGTCGACCGAGGCGCACACCTCGTCGAGCACCTGTGCCATGGCCTGGCGCCCCCGCAGGTGCCCGCCCGCTTCGACACCTTGCGCGATCACGTAGGCGCAACCGGCGTCGGCCGCGGCGCGGGCCTCGTCGGCCGAGCCGACCTGCCAGCCGACGCGGGGCGCGGCCGCGACCAGCGCCGGGTCAGGCCAGCCGAAGAAGAACTCGACCACCGGCAGGCGCTCGGCCACCACCCCGATCAGGTGCGGGTCGAGGAACGGCACGATGAAGGTGGCGCCGACCGGGCCGTCCGCCAGCGCCTCGATGCGGTCGAGGGTGATCGCCAGCGCGGCCAACGGAAGGCGCCCGATCCCGATCATCCCCAGCC
>JBKPRL010000242.1:0-13070 GCA_046734535.1 bacterium
GGAGCACCGCGACGGCAGCGGCCGCGGCCCCGCTCACGACATCCTCCGAGCGCGTTCGAGGTCGCCGACCACGGCCGGACCGCGAGCCAGGACTCGATGCCGGGCCTGGCCATCGGCCGCCACCTCGATGATCTGCGTCACGACCCGGCGCCCGTCCTGGCCGCGGCCGAGGTGGACGACGACGTCGATCGACCGCCGGACGTGGTCCCGCACGGTCGACGGCGGCCACGCTGGGGCGCCCATGAGCACCATCGCATCGATGCGGTGCAAGGTGTCATCGGGGCTGTTGCTATGGCAGGTGGTGAGGGAGCCATCGTGGCCGGTGTTGAGGGCCATGACCATGTCGAGGGCCTCCGCGCCCCGAACCTCGCCGACGACGAGCCGGTCTGGCCGCAGCCGCAGCGCGGCTCGCACCAACGACCGGACGGTGACCTCGCCGATGCCCTCGACCGACGGCGGCCGGGCCTCCAGCCGGACGACGTGCGGGGTCGCGAGGCGCAGCTCCGCCGCGTCCTCGATGGTCACGACGCGCTCGCCCGGCGGGACGTGCCCGAGCAGTGCGTTGAGGAACGTCGTCTTCCCCGACGAGGTGGGACCGCTCACCACGAGGTTGGCGCGCGTGACGACCAGCCCGACGAGGAGCTCGACGACGGGGGCCGCGGCGAAGGCCGGCAGGGGGACGCCGCCAGCGGCGAAGCGCCGGATGGCCAGGCAGGGTCCGTCGACGGCGACCGGGGGGATCACGGCATGGACGCGGGAGCCGTCCGCGAGACGGGCATCGACGATGGGACTGCTCCTGTCTATGCGGAGGCCGAGAGGCGCCACGATCCGCTCGATCAGCAACGCCGCGACACCTTCGGCGAGGTCGTCGCCGCGCTCGAGCCGGCCCCGTCGCTCCACCCACACTTCGCGCCCGGCGTTGACCAGGATCTCGGTGACCGTGGGGTCCTCCAGGAGCGGTTCGAGGGGGCCGAGACCGTGGGCGTGGGCCAGCGCCGCGCCGACGACCCGCCGACGCTCGTCGGCCGGCAGGAGCGGGGCCAGTGACCGCACGTGGCGCTCGGCCGCGGCGGCCAGATCCGCGGTCGGCTCCTCCAGCAGCCGCCGGTGGATGTCGCCGACGAGCGTCGAGCTCGGGAGCGCGGTCATGCCGCGGCCCGCAGCGGGCGTGCCAACCCACGGGGCAGCCGGCTGGCCAGCAGGCCAGCGTCGACGGCGCGGGCGATCGACGGCTCGACATCGATCTCGGCCAGCACCCGGACGCCGGTGACGTCCTCCACCTCGCGCTGGCCGAGCGCCCGCCCGGGCTCGCGCACGAGGACGATCCCAGTGGGCCGGGTGGTGAGCGCGGTGGCCCGGCGCAGCGCCAGGTAGCAGGGCCGGATGACGAGCAGCGACGTGTCGGCCCGGGCGAGCAGTGGTTGCCAGGCCGGCGCCAGCACGCCGATGTCGACGACCGTCTCCGTGTCCTGCTCGGCGAGCGTGCGGGCCAGGAGCTCGACCCGGGCGCGGGAGGCGCAGTGGTCAGCCCCGTCCGCACCTGTGGGCACGACGCGCAGGCCCGGCGTCGCCGGCTCGCTCAGGTGACCGATGGCGTCGGCCTCGACCCGGGCGTCGGCGCTCAGCCAGTCCCGTACGCCCGGCCCGCTCGGCTGCGGAAGACCGAGCGCGGCCGGGATGTCACCGGCGAGGTCGACGAGGAGGGCGCCGCCGGGCGCCGAGGCCGCGAGCAGGGCCAGCGACGCGGCGACCACGGTGGTGCCGCTGCCGCCCTTGACGGACCAGCAACAGGTGAGCACGTTGACCCCCGAGGGACGAAGGCCGAGCCGCTGCTGAACGTTGCGTCAGCGGGGCTCGTCGACCAGGTCTGGGGGAAGGAGCGGGCAAGTTAGCGGGTGTTCACGACCGCAGCAAGGCCTCGACCGGACCGATAGGGTCGGGACCGGAGGTGTCTGGGCACCTGGTGGGCTCCACCGCCTTCAAAGCGGCTGGAACGGGCGATCCCCGTTCGGCGGGTTCGATTCCCGTCCACCTCCGCCACGAAGTCCCAGGCAGTGCCGTTTTGGCCCACGCTCCCGGCGCATCGAGGGCGCCATCGCCCGACTCGAAGATGAGACGTTCAGGGGCTGTCGAGGACTCGTGCTCAGGGCTCGCCAACTGGCGCCTTCTGCTGCTCGTCGAGAGCGGCCAGCTCGGCGTCGAGGTCGGTCGGCGCCTCGATGGCGACCCGGGGGAGGATGCGCGCCAGCCAGCGGGGAAGCCACCAGTTGCGGTCGCCCAGCAGCTCCATCGTGGCCGGCACCAACAGCAGCCGGACGATGGTGGCATCGATCAGCACGGCCACGGACAGACCGAGACCGAACAGCTTGACCACCCGGTCCGACTCGCCCAGGAAGCTGCCGAAGACGACCACCATGATGGCCGCGGCGGCGGTGATCACCCGGGCGGTGGAGGCCAGACCGTCGGCCACCGACATGCGGCTGTCACCGGTGCGATCCCACTCCTCCCGGATCCGTGAGAGTAGGAACACCTCGTAGTCCATCGAGAGGCCGAACACGATGGCGAACAGCATCATCGGCACGAACGGCTCGATCGGTGCGCCCTCGATGTTGAGCAGCCCACCGCCCCAGCCCCACTGGAACACCGCGACCACCACGCCGTAGGCGGCGCCGATGGACAGCAGGTTCATGACAACGGCCTTGAGCGGGACCAGCAACGAGCGGAACACCACCATCAGAAGAAGGAACGACAGGCCCAGCACCGCGGCGAAGAAGTACGGCAGCCGGTCGGCCAGGTAGTTGGTGAAGTCCACGCCGATGGCCATACCACCGGCCACCGCCACGTCCAATCCCGTGCCGTCGGTCGCCGCGGGCAGGACATCGGAGCGCAGACGGTTGACCAGATCCGTAGTGTCCGCGTCCTGCGGAGCCGTGGTCGGGATCACCGTCCACTGGGCAGCGTTTCCGGCCTCGTTCGTGCTCGGAGGGCTCACGAACTGCACCCCGGGATCACCCTGGATGGCGTCGGACACCGCCTGAAGGGTGGCCGGGTCGGTACCTTCAGGCACTTCAGCGGCCAGGATCAGCGGACCGTTGAAGCCGGGTCCGAAGCCCTCGGCCAGCAGGTCGTAGGCCTTGCGGGTGGTGGTGTCCGCGGGGTAGTTGCCCTCGTCCGAGAAGCCCAGCCGCAGCCCGAACAGCGGCAGCGCCAGTGCCACCAGCACGACCACGCCGACGATCACCGCAGTCCACGGCCGGTGCTGGATCACGCGACTCCAACGGTACGAGACCGTCTCCCGCAGCGGCTTGGGCGGGCGCTCCAGCACCCGCTGGCGCAACCAGGAGACGCCGAAGCTGGCCAGCAGCACGATGATCGCCAACGGGAACGTCACTGCCGACAGCGCCGACACGCCCAACCCGACCCCGATCAGCCCCAGGGCGATCAGGCCGGCAGCGATCAGGCCGCGCCGGCGAGTGACCTCGACCCTCTCGCCGGCGAAGCCGAGGAGAGCGGGGAGCAACGTCAGCGAGGCGATCAGCGTCAAGGCGACCACGACAGCCATGCCGATGGCCAGGCCGGAGATGAAGCTCAGCTGCATGATGAGCAGGCCCAAGAGCGAGATGACGACGGTGGTGCCGGCGAACAGCACGGCCCGTCCCGCCGTCTCCATGGCCACCACGGTGGACGCTTCGACCGTGTGGCCCTTGTGGAGGTTCTCTCGGAAGCGGGTGACGATGAACAGGGCGTAGTCGATGCCGACGCCCAGACCGATCATCACGCCGATCGTCTGAGCGAAGTCCGGCATGCTCACGACGTGGGACAGCAGGCCAGCGATGATCGAGCCGCTGAAGATGCCCGCCAGCGCGACACCGATGGGCAGGCCCATCGCCAGCACGGAACCGAAAGCGATGATGAGGATGATGATGGCGAAGCCGATGCCGAGGACCTCCGATGACGGGACCTCGAACTCCGCGAAGGCAGCGCCTCCCAGCTCGACCTGCACGCCGTCGACGTGGGGGATCAGCTCCCTGATCTGGCGACCGACCTCGGCGGTCTCTTCGAAGGAGGCATCGAAGGGAGCCTCGATCCCGGCGAAGGCGATGTCCCCTGATTGGGAGATCTGCCGTTCACCACCGGGCTGGTACGGGCTGGTCACCGACTGGACGTTCTTCAGCTGTGCCACCTCGGCGAAGAACGGCTCCATGGCCGCCTTCACCGCTGGAGCTCCCACTCCCTGGTCGGCCCGGAAGACGATGTTGCCGGTCTGCCCCCCGCCCAGACCGCCGAAGCCCTCGTCGAGGATGTCGAAGCCCCGCTTGCTCTCGACGTCGGGCAGGGAGAAGTCGGAGCGGTAGTTGGTGCCTACGGTCTGGACGAGGGTCCCGAGGAGCACGATGCCGAGGACCCACGACAGCAGGACGACGCGGCGCCGCCGGAAGCAGAACTGACCAAGGCGCTTCAACATCACAGATCCTTTCGAGGGCGGAGGAACGTCGCGGTTCGCGGTCGATCCGCTTCGGTGTCTTCACTCGTGGTCGGATACGACCGGGCAGCCGCCGCGAACTCATCGGTCGATTCGCAGCTCGGGCCGACCGGACCCGCGATCGTCGGAGCTCTGATCACTGCTCGGTCACCGGTCGGTGACGCCATCGGCGTTCTCCGAGTCGGCCGTGGCGACTGGTCGAGGTCAGCTTCGGGCGGCATGGGCACATGGCAGGGCGGGGCATGCATCGATGACTGCGCTCGATCAGCGGTGGAGCTCGATCGTCGATCGAATTCTCGTGCAGTGTTCTAACCAGGGTGGCAACGGAGTCAAGGACGACGGGCTCCGAAGAGACGGATGTCACGATCGGCGAGGACCAGCTGACCTGGTGGCGGCGTGCCGGTCCTCAGTCGTCCGTCAGCCGGGAAGTGCGGCGCGAACGCGCCATTTCTGGCGCGTTGCGTGCACACTTCGCGCCGCGGGCAGGCTCGGAGGGCGCGGCCGGCAGGCCGAGGCGCGGCAGTTCGGTTGTCCGGTCGGGCTCAGACGGCGAGCAGGTCCCGCGCGCCGGTGTCGCTCGAGGGATGGCGGAGCTTCGACATGGCCCGGGCCTCGATCTGGCGGATGCGCTCGCGGGTCAGGTTGAAGTGCTCGCCGACCTCTTCGAGCGTGCGCGGCTCGCCCCGGTCGAGGCCGAAGCGGAGCTTGAGGATCTCCCGCTCCCGCTCGTCGAGGGGGGCGAGGAGGCGGTTGATCTCGTCGGGCAGCAGCGCGGTCGCCGCCACCTCGAAGGGCGACTCGGCCGAGCGGTCCTCGACCACGTCGCCGAGCTCGGCGTCGCCATCCTCCCGCAGTGGCTCGGACAGCGAGAGGGGCTCGGCCGCGAAGCGGAGCGCCTCGGTGACCTTGTCCTCGGGCATCTCGACCTCGGCGGCCAGCTCCGAGAGCGTGGCCGGCCGGCCGTACTTCAGCTCCAGCCGGGCGCGGGCCTTCTGCAGGCGGGCCAGCGTGTCACCGGCGTGGACGGGCAGACGGATGGTGCGGCCGGTGTTGGCGATGCCGCGCGTGATGGCCTGGCGGATCCACCACGTCGCGTAGGTGGAGAACTTGAAGCCCTTGCGCCAGTCGAACTTCTCGACCGCATGCATCAGGCCCAGGTTGCCCTCCTGGATCAGGTCGAGCAGCGGCAGACCGGAGGCCTGGTACTTCTTGGCGATCGACACCACCAGCCGCAGGTTGGACTGCACGAACGTGCGCTCGGCGTCCTCGCCGTCCCGGGCGGTGCGCCGCAGCTCCCGCTTGCGGGCCGCGGTGACGTCCTTGCCTCCCTTGCGCAGCTCGTCGCCTGCGCTCTTGCCGAACTCGATGGCCTTGGCCAGCCGAACTTCGTCATCCTTGGTGAGCAACGGATACTGACCGATGTCAGTCAGATAGAGACGAACGAGATCTTCTTCATCTCGCTCGACGCGCTCCTTGGCCAAGAGGTGCTCCTCGCAAGGGAGGCCGGGCTGCTGCCACCGGCCGGCGGGTCAGGGAGTTTGGACGGCTCTTACGATACCGGGGCGGTCAACCCCCTCCTCCTGTCCGTTCCCTGCCGCGAGGCCCACCCCGGTGGCCCTGCCGAAGGTCCTGCTCAGCGTACTCTTCCCGCGCCGGCGCGCGGTGGTTCGAGGCCGTGGCACGATGGGCGGCGGATGGCCGCGCCCCCACGGAACGAGGTGGAGCTCACCATCGTGACGATGCGCTTCGATGCGGCCGACCCCGGCGCCTTGCTGCCCGTCCTCGCCAAGTACGTCGTCCTGACCCGCATGGATCCGGCCTGCCGCAACGTCGACCTCTGCGC
The DNA here is from genome assembly GCA_046734535.1 of bacterium. Lineage (GTDB taxonomy): Bacteria > Actinomycetota > Acidimicrobiia > Acidimicrobiales > Ilumatobacteraceae > DASTFY01. Next base: position 6,327 of record JBKPRL010000242.1, read on the forward strand.
GTCGGTGACCTCGCCTGGGCGCTACCTCCTCATCCAGAAGTGGGACTCACCCGACGCGCAGCGCGCACACTTCGACTCCGCGACGATGGTCGAGATGGCCGAGGCCTGCCGCGGTCTGCTGTCCGGGCCGCCGGACATCGACCTCTGGGACGGCCCCAGCGCGCACGATCTGCACTGACCGAGCTGTCGATCCGCCGGCCGCTCGTTCGTCTTCGGGGAGGATCCACCCACGAAAGGAACGACTGATGCGCTACCTGCTCCTCATCTACGCCGACCAGGAGTCCTCCGACGCGAGGACGGCCGACGAGCGCCGGGCCATGCACGAGGCCTACGCCGCCTTCACCAACGAGATCGCCGACAGCGGCGAGCTGCTCGGCGGGGAGGCGCTCCAAGGCCTCGAGACGGCGACCACCGTACGGGTCCGGGGAGGCAAGACCGCGGCGACCGATGGCCCGTTCGCCGAGACGAAGGAGGTGCTCGGCGGCTACTACCTGGTCGACTGCAAGGACCTCGACCGGGCGATCGAGGTCGCAGCCCGGATCCCCGGTGCCGCCGTGGGCTCCATCGAGGTACGCCCCATCGCCGAGCTGGCGGACATGCCGACCGCCTGAGTGGACGCCACCGGTGAGCTCATCGAGCAGCTGTACCGCGAGCACGCGGGCCAGGTGCTCGGGCCGCTCATCCGCCTGCTGCGCGACTTCGACGCCGCCGAGGACGCCTTTCACGAGGCCCTCATCGTCGCCCTCGAGCGCTGGCCGCGCGACGGCCGCCCGGACAGTCCGGTGGCCTGGCTGGTGGCAGTGGCGCGCAACCGCGCCCGCGACCGCCTCCGGCGGGACGCCCGGCGGGCGCCGAAGGAGGAGGCGGCCGAGCGGCGGGAGGTCCGACCACCGACCTCGGACCCGGCCGACCTCGTGGAGGAGATCGACATGGCGACCATCGCCGATGACCAGCTGCGGCTCATCTTCACGTGCTGCCATCCGGCGCTCGCACCCGAAGCCCAGGTGGCACTGACCCTGCGGACGTCCGGCGGGCTCACGACAGCCGAGATCGCCCGAGCGTTCCTCGTCCCCGAGGCGACGATGGCCCAGCGCCTGGTACGAGCCAAGCGCAAGATCAAGGTGGCCGGCATCCCCTTCGCTGCGCCGGAGCCGGCGCAGCGGGCCGAGCGACTCGACGCGGTCCTCCACGTGATCTACCTCGTCTTCAACGAGGGCTACTCGGCCACCGCCGGCGACCATCTCGTCCGCCGAGAGCTCTGCGCCGAGGCGATCCGCTTGGGACGGGTGCTGCGGGCGTTGGTGCCTGACGAGCCCGAGGTCGACGGCCTCATCGCCCTCATGCTCCTGCACGACGCCCGCCGGGACGCCCGCGTCGACGGCCATGGCGACCTCGTGCTGCTGGCCGACCAGGACCGCTCCCGCTGGCACCACGCGCAGATCGCCGAGGGCGCGGCGCTGGTCGAGCAGGCGCTCGGTCGCCGCCGCATCGGGCCCTACCAGCTCGAGGCGGCGATCGCCGCGGTCCACGCCACGTCATCCTCGGCCGAGGCCACGGACTGGACGGAGATCACGGCGCTCTACGGCGTCCTGGCCCGGATCTCGCCCTCGCCCGTCGTCAGCCTGAACCGTGCCGCCGCCGTGGCGATGGCTGACGGCGCGGGCGCCGGCCTGGCTCTGCTCGACGACCTCGATCGCGAAGGCGAGCTGTCCGGGTCCTACCTGCTGCACTCGGCCCGCGCCGACCTGCTGCGACGACTCGGGCGCGCGGCGGAGGCACGCGCCGCCTACGAACGGGCACTGGCGCTGGTCGGCACCGGTCCGGAGGAGCGCTTCCTGCGTCGCCGCCTCGAGGAGGTCGGGGAGCCCCCCGATCGCGGGTGATGGGGACGGGCGCGGCTCAGAGGTCGGCGAGGAAGGAGAGAAGGGCCTCGTCGAAGGCGGCCGGCGCCTCCTGCTGCGTCCAGTGCCCGACGCCCGGCAGCAGGGTCTGGCCCCGGAAGCCAGGCAGCTCGGTGACCATGCGCGGCACGACGTCGCCCGCCATCGCCAGCACGAGGTCCCGGTCACCCGCGATGTGACAGCTGGGCATCGTCAGGCGCGAGGGCGACAGCGGTGAGACCCGGTCGTAGTTGGCGTCCAGGTTGCGGTAGTAGCTGATCGGGCCGAAGAAGCCCGACCGCGCGAACGCGTCGACGTAGTGGTCGAGGTCCTCCTCCGACAGCCACCGCCACGGCAGCGGTGGGGGCGGCGACGCGCCCGTGAGGAAGCCCGCGCCCTCGGCCGGCAGCGGCTCACGGGGCGAGAACCCCTCGCCGGAACCGCCCCACAGGATGGTCGAGAGCGTCGTACGCAGGTCGGCCTCGAGCTCCCGCTCGGCCGGACCGACGTCCTGGAAGTACAGGATGTAGAAGAACCGGTCGCCCATGACGGCCCGCAGGAACTCGGTCGGCCGGGCGGGCCAGAACGTGAAGGGCACGCTGACCCCCACGACGGCCCGCACCCGCTCCGGGTGCAGCCGGGCCAGGTCCCACACGATCAGCGCGCCCCAGTCGTGCCCCACGAACACAGCCTGGTCGTGGCCGGTCTCGTCGACGAGGCCGAGCAGGTCGTCGCAGAGCGCGTCGATGCCGTACGCCGCGACGTCGGTCGGGCAGCTGGAGCCGCCGTAGCCGCGCTGGTCGGGAGCGATGACGTGGTAGCCGGCGGCGGCGAGGGTCGGGAGCTGGTGGCGCCACGACCACGCCGACTCGGGGAAGCCGTGGGAGAGGATGACCGGCGGCGCGCCGGGATCGCCGGCCTCCATCACGGCCAGCTCGACGCCGTTGACGGCCGCGATGCGGTGACGGATCGGCTCGGTCACCGACAGCCGGTCCGGCTCAGACCGAGGTCGTCGCGTTGGCGGCGCGGTCGGACAGCGCCGACAGCTCCTCCCATGACAAGCCGTCGGCCGACCAGATCTCGGCGAAGGACTCGTCGGCCTGATCGGTGAAGCCGTGGCGGTTGCGGAAGTTGTAGATCCACCGGGGCTGGTGGACCGGGTAGCCGAGCCGGGCCAGCCGCCCGACGGAGTACGTGTCCCACGCTGCGACCTGCGCGAGGTCGAGGTCGCCGTCGGCGGGCGCCTCGTCGAACCGGCCGGACAGCCGGTCCCGCACCCGCAGGAGCGTGCGGCCGAGCGCCGTGTTGACCGCGGTCTCCGACAGCTCGCGGGGGCGGCGGGTGTCCTCGAAGGCGCCGCTCTCGGCGCGGACCACGATCGGATCGCCGATCTCGCTCTGCACGCGAGCGATGGGCGTGGTCTCGTCGACCTCGATGTGGAGGCTGTGTTGCTCCATGTCGAGCCGGCTGAGCAGGGACTCCGCGCACCTCCTGATGGCAGCCGCGTCGAACAGCACCATCGTGAACTGCTCCGGCGACACGGTGACGGCCATGCCCTCGACGCTACTCATCCGACCCTCCGCGACCCCAGCCGATTCACCCGTCGGCGGTGCTGTCTGCCGCGCCGGCTGCGCTCGAGAAGGCGGCGGCACTTCCGGCCACGGTGCTGGACAACGCCGCTGCCGCCTCTGACTGCAGACGAGCGGCTTGGCGCTTGCGCTCGCCGAGGGCGGCCAGCGAGACCTCGGCGATGTCGTCGATCTCCTCGTCCGTGAACCCGGCCAGCTCCCGGAAGCGGCGAGCGAGGCCGATGGGCGACTCGTCCGAGTCCGACCGGGTCCCACCATAGGAGAAGAGCTTGTCGACGACGCCTTGGAACTCGAGCGCCTTGGCCCGCCGCTCCGGATCGCCCTCAGTGACCCGCCGCAACCAGTCCGACCCCATCTTCACGTGGGTGACCTCGTCGGCCAGCATCCAGTCCTCGCAGAACTCGAGGAAGGGGTCGCCGGCGGCGTCACCGAAGTCCTTCATCGTCGTGAACACGTCGATGGCCAGTCCCTCGAGGGCGCGGTTGACGCCGGCGAGCCGCAGCACCGGGTCGTGGCTGCAGGCCGCTTCGAACAGGACGGTGTTCTCGGCGTACTGGCCGATCTCGCTGCCCATCCAGTCGGCCAGCTTCACGCTGATCTCCACGTGCCGGGCCTCGTCCCAGCACTGCCGGGCCATGTCGAGCTTGAGGGCGAACGGTACCTCGTCCACGGTGAAGTCCCAACAGGTGCGCCCCGCGCCCTCCAGCGCCTGGATCTCACCCACGAAGATGCCGTGCATGAGCGCCCTGGCGGCGTCCGACGCGTCGGGCCGGGACGGGACGAGCCGGTTCGACCCCGGCCGAGGTCGGCCGGGCTTGTCCATCAAGGCGCTGCGCGGGTCGGACATGCGGTCCCGCATGGTCGTCTTGTTGAAGCGATCGTCGCGAGCGAGCTCCTCGACGGGGAAGAAGCGCCTCATCGTTCGTTCCTCCTCACTGCCGCACCTCGGCTGCCACGTGGTTGCTGCCTGCCTGTGCCCGCTGTCCTCGTCTTCCGTGACCTCAGGCCACCTGGCCGGCCTCGCCGGCCGCCGCCCCGATGCTGCCCGAGCCGGCGATGCCGCCGGCCTCGACCATGATGCGCTCCAGCCGGGCCTGATGCGCCGCCGCCCGCTCGACGTCCTCCGGGGACTCGATCAGCGATTGGATCATCATCTCGCCGTCGCGCCAGTCGTCGTACTCGTCCTGCAGGATGAAGCGCAGCGAGCGGATGGTCGGCGCGTCGGTGATCTGGCTCGTGCCGTTGAGGTGGTACGTGTACGCCGCGATGAAGCGCGGGATGAGCACCCGGTAGACGCCGACCAGCTTCTCGAGCGTCAGCTCGGGAGCCTCCGGCTCGGTGAGCGCCTCGACGAAGCGCTCCATCCCCTCGTTGGCCGGCTTGGTCAGGCGGTCCGGGTTCATCTCCCGCAGCTCCGGCAGCCGCTTGTGCCACAGCTCGGCGTGCCACGCGTGCTTGTAGCAGTGGGTGCCCAGGCGCATCTTCACGTCGAGCTCGGGGATCGTGGCCACCCAACCGCCGAGCGCCTCGAACAGCCGCATCTCGGCCCACTTGTAGCTGCCGACTCGACGGGCCGACTCCTCGACGTCGAACAGGCCAGGGAGCTCCCGGCGGTCCCACGGCGCGAACGGCGCTCGGGCCTTGTACGGATCAGCCATCGGTCTCGCGCGCCCCTTGTCGTGTCTGCACCCGGCCTGCCCCAGGCGTCTCGGCAATCTACCCGGACCCTTGACCCGTCGTTCAAGTGCGCTTGGTCACAGGCCACGCCGTCAGCGGTCACACTCCGCTACGGCGTTCATGGCCGATCTCGCCGCAAGGAGTGCGGTCGCCGCCGCCATGGACGGTGGGGCCGCCGCACGCCCGCCGCTGCGGCTGGGGACGGCGATCGGGCGGCGTCAGGCGGAGACCGCGCCGCGGGCGGCCCACCACGCGGCGTCCTCTTCGCCGAGAGGCGTACAGGGCGGCGCGCCCTCCCTGTACTCAGCCAGGATGCCCCGCCAGGGACCCTCCGCCTCGAGCTTGCCGAGCAGCGCCGACACGCCCCAGACCACACGGTCGAGGATGACGAAGCTCGCCGGCAGGTTGAGCTTGGCCACGACCTCTGCGTACGGCCCGCGGACGTCGGCCACGCGTTGGACGGTGTCGGCGACGAACTCCCGGGTGAACCGGAAGCGCTCGGTCAGGTACGGACGGTACGGCGTGCTGACGTAGTCGCACACGGCTCGAGGATCGAGTCCGTGGCCGGCCGGCAGGAAGCTCACCGCCTCCATCGCCGCCACGAGGCGATCGGGATCGCCGGCCAGGATGGCGTCCAGGCACGGCGACAGCCGCTCCCACTCGCCGTGCGTCCAGCGCTTGACCAACCCGAAGTCGAGGAAGGCGACGCGTCCGTCCGGGAGGAAGCGGTAGTTGCCGGGGTGGGGGTCCCCGTTGAAGACGCCCAGACGGTGGATCGAGCCCTGGGCGAAGCGGAAGAGCACCTCGCCCGCTCGCTGCTGTTGTGCCGGGTCCGCGGTGGCGAGGAAGTCGGCCCAGGCCACACCGTCGACCCACTCGGTCGTCAGCACCCGTTGCGTCGAGAGCTCGTCGACGACCGGGGGCACCGTGATGAAGGGGTGCCCGCGGTAGCCGCGGGCGAACTCCGACTGGTGTGCGGCCTCGATCCGGTAGTCGAGCTCGTCGCCCATGCGCTCCCGCAGCTCGTCGACGAGCGCGTGGACGTCGAGTCCTTTGAGGGCGAACGCCGAGAACAGGCCGTACAGCACCTCCGCGTTGTCGAGGTCGGCCTGAATGGCCGTGTCGACGCCCGGGTACTGCACCTTGACCGCCACCGCACGACCGTCGCGGAGCACGGCGCGATGGACCTGACCGACGCTGGCGGCGGCGGCCGGCTCGGCCGTCCAGCGGCGGAACAGGCGCGTGGGCTCGTGACCGAGCTCCCGCCGGACGACCGAGGCCGCGAGGCCAGGCGCCATCGGCGGGGCGTCGGCCTGCAGGGTCGCCAAGGCCCGCTGCGCGTCCTCGGGGAGCCCCTCCAGGATGAAGCCGAGCAGCTGCCCGATCTTCATCATCGCCCCCTTCATCTGCCCCAGCTCGCGGGCCGCGTCTTCGGCCGACCGGATGACGAAGCGGGTGTCGAGCTCGGCCTTGCGTTCGTCCGAGGCGCCGGCCCTCCGGACCCGATGGGCGGTCCAGTCTGCGCCTCGCCGCGCGCTCAGGCGCCAGACGCGGGCGGTGCGGGCGAGGCGGGCGCGCCGCAGCGGATCCCGCAGCGC
>JBKPRL010000243.1:0-5892 GCA_046734535.1 bacterium
CTGCCTCACCGACCGCGGTGCTGTGGTCGGCGGGCCCGGCAGGTTGATCATCCCTCCCGGACCGCAACTCGATCGCCGCTGCGCGAAGAACCACGGCGGGGATCAACTGCTCAGGTGCGTGATGCCCAACAGGCGGCGGTAGGACGCACCGATGAGTGCGCGAACCGCGACTGAAGTGAACCGCCCGGCGGCCCCGGCGCACAGCAGATTTGGGCGCGGAGGCTGGGCTGTGCAGTCCGCGTGGCACGGCTACGGTGACCTCGTGGAGATCGTTGCGCTGGGCGCCCTGGGCGAGAAGCTGTTGGCTGAGGCCCGATCGGCCTCGAGCGGTCGGTCGTCGGTCACCATCCACGGCGGACACGTCATGTCGCTGAGGCAGACCGCGATCGGGGTCGCGGCCGGGCATCGACTCGACGAGCACCAGAACACCGGTGAGATCACGCTCCAAATGCTGAGCGGCCGAGCCAGGGTCGTCGCAGACGCCGACGAGGTGGTGCTGGCTGCGGGCGACTACACCGTGATCCCGCTCGAGTGGGACGCGTTCGAGGCGCTGGAAGACACCGTGGTGCTCCTCACCGCGGCGGTCCAGGGCCGGAAGGACTGATCTCCGCGCCGAGTGCCTGTGCCACAGGCTCCCGAGGAAATGACGAACGATCTTCGTCGGCATCAGCACCCTCGCCCGAGTGGCCACCAGGCGTACGGGCTCAGAGCGTCATCTTCCAGCTGAGAAGGTCGCGGCGTTGCTCAGGTGTCTTCGGCTCCAGCGGGAAGGCACCATTTGCTGAGCAAGGCTTTCAGTGTCATCACTCCGCAGCACTCGCTGCACGAGGGCGAGGTCTTCCAGGTGAGCATCGCCTGCATCGGGCGGCCAGGAGTGCATCTCGACGGGGACGGAAGCGCCGAGGGTTGGTTTCCGACGACCCTCGCGAGGACGGCAGCTTCGACACCACGGAGCCGGTCGAACCGCGGCCTGGATGCCGCTGAACAACCACCCGAGTGCCAAGCCCGACGTACGACTTCTACGGCACTGTCAACCCGGGCCGCACGGCGATCGCGAACGGCCAGCTGCTGTCGACGTCGAACCCGGCCGACGCGAACTTCTCCGGCGGCTCGACGTTGCACTGGCACTCGTGTTCCGGCACCGAGTCCGCGCAGGCGATGGTCGCAACGACTGGGTGACCATCGACTGCCCGGCGAGGTACGCCTCAACGGCCCAGCCGCAGGCTGCCGTCCGGCGCGAGGTCGACCCGCGATCCGAAGCGACCGCTGACCTTGCTCAGGACGCGGCGCAGCCACCTCGCGTCCACGTCCGCGGCGTGCCGCAAGCGCATCTGCTGCGACTGCAGTGGGACCATCCGCAGCTCATCAAGGCCGCCGGCCGGGTCGAGCCGGGCGACGTACAACAACCGCAGGTCACCACGGAACCGTTCCAGACCTCCGATTCCCTCGTAGTCGTTGACGAAGTCGCCGCAGCCGTAGAGCACGAGCCGGTCCCGGTAGACCTCCACCGGGCGCGGGTGGTGCGAGGAGTGCCCGTGGACCAGGTCCACGCCGCCGTCGATGAGTCGATGGGCGAAGCGGACCTGCGCCCGCGGAACCTCGTATCCCCAGTTCGAGCCCCAGTGGACGGACACGACCGCCATGTCGCCGGGCTGCTTCAGCCGCCGCACCCTCTCGCAGAGCGCGTCGACGTCGGAGTGCTCGCTGAAGAAGGCAACTCCGGCGACTTCCGGTCCTGCCGCCCAGCTGTGCGGCACGCCGCTGGAGGCGGACCCGATCGACCAGACCAGGACCCGATGGCCGTCGGCAGTGAGCACGACCGGACGCCATGCCTGCTTCTCGTCGCGTCCCGCGCCCACCGGTGCCAGGCCCGCGCCGGTGAGTACGTCGAGGGTCTCCTCCAGTCCACCGACGCCGAAGTCCAACACGTGGTTGTTGGCGAGCGCGCAGGCGTCGAGCCGGGCAACCGTCAGGCAGCCGACGTTGCCCGGGTGCATCCGGTACAGCACGGCCTTCCCGGGCTGCGCATCGTCACTGCTGGTGATGCTGGTCTCCAGATTGACGATGCGGAGATCCGGCGCCCACTCGTCGAGAACCTGCAACGCGTCGCCCCACGGCCACGACCAGTCCACCGGCCGGGGGATGGGCCCGGACACTGCCTCTGCCAGGGCGACGTACTCCCTGGCGCTGGCGGCGTACCGCTCCCACAGTCGCGGGTCACCCGCCGACGGCAGGATCTGGTCCACGCCCCTGCCCGTCATCACGTCACCGGTCAGGCACAGCGTGACCACACGGCCATCGTGGCACCCGCCGGCCACGCGAGGATGGCCACATGTGGCCGACCGACGCCGAGTCGCTGATCGAGCTCCAGCGGGAGTTGGCACGAGCCGATCCGGAGAAGTGGCGGCCCGCTCGCGGTGAGCAGCGGATCGGCGGTTGCTGGGTGTGCTTCCCGCGTGGCCTCACCGGGCGGGGGGATGCGGGCGACGTGGCATGGGTCGCGGCTGTGGTCATGCGCGCAGGCGTCCCGCTCGATCGGGAGTTGCGGCGCGGCGTCGCGGGTGCGCCGTACCTTCCCGGGTTGCTGGCCCTGAGGATCGGTCCGCTCATGGACGCGGCCGTGCGCGCGCTGTCGACTCCTCCTGACGTGCTGCTGGTCGACGCGACGGCCCACGATCATCCGCGCAAGGCCGGGTTGGCACTGCACCTCGGTGCGGCGCTCGGCCTGCCCACGGTGGGCGTCACCCATCGCCCGCTTCTCGCACACGGGGAGTGGCCCGGAGACCGTCGCGGCGACACCAGCCCGCTCCGTCTCGGGGACACCGTCGTCGGATGCTGGATGCGGACGCGTTCCCGGGCTCGTCCTCTCGTCGTGCATCCGGGATGGCGGGTCGACCTGGCCACCGCAGTGGAGGTCGTGGCCAGCACCACCCGACAGAGCCGCACACCGGAGCCGCTGCGCCAGGCGCGGCACCTGGCCCGCTCCGTCCGCAGCGCCTCCGACGGCGAGTGAGCCGGCGCCCCCTTCTATGGGAGCAGTTCTGCTCACGCTCTCGGGACGGGCTCCCGCGTCATAGGGGCCGGTATGACCCATGGCCGGGCGCTGGCGTGGTGCCCTAGTTCCGGTTCCACCTCGTTGATGCTCCAACCAACGCCGGAACATGTCCCAAAGAGAGGCGAGGTCACCAGCCGAACCAGAGAATGCGCAGGTCAAATTCGTCACGATCGAGCGTCTCCGGGCCCTGGCGGTCGATGGCAAAGGCTGATCGTCGTCGTGTGATGGACCTGCGGTCCTCGACCTCCTTCCCGGGCCGGGAGCGGATGAGCGGGGTCGCGGCTTCCGTCGAGTTCAAAGGCTCCTTGCGGTTGGAGCTGTGGCTCCGGACGGTCCTCGTTGAGGAGCCGACCCCCGGCCCAAATCATTTGAAGGAGGGGCGGCGCCGCCGACCCGAACGCGGACGTCCCAGACGCCGAACGAAGCGCGCCGTTGGCGCTGCTGAGGGAACTGACCTACCCCCAAGCAATGCAGAAGATGACGACCGCTGACCATCGCACGCGGCCAATGAGCTCGGGTGAGGGCGGACAGCCGCGTCGGGCTCCGCCCGTGACGCGGCGGACGCGTGCGACCGAGTCACCCTCGGTCTCTTTCACCCTTCCGGATGAGTCCGGAGCTGTTGTCCAGGGAGTACTCCGGGAGGGATTGGTGGACAGTCTGGTTGGGTCGGCAAGAGGGCGCGGCTCGCGCTCCAGCCACTCAGGGGGTGCTGCATGCAGGGTCCGATCCGCGTGGCTAGACGGTCTTGAGCAGCGACCGGACCGGTCTGTCACCCTCCGAGGCCGCCGCGTCCCCGGGACCCGCGCGGGTGGGGTGGGTCTTCGTCGGCCAGTACGTGCTCGCCTACACGGGCACGTCGCTGCTGTTCCTGGCCCCGTTGCTGGTGTCGCTCGCGCTGAAGGTCAACGACCTTGTCGGTGTCGAGGCGGCGCCGAGCCGGCTTGCGGTGGTCACCAGCGTCGGCGCGTTGCTGGCGATCGTCGCCAACCCGTTCTTCGGCCGACTCAGCGACCGCACCACATCCCCACTTGGGATGCGCAGGCCCTGGATGCTGGTCGGCCTGGTCGGCGGCAGTCTCGGGATCCTCACGGTCGCGTTCGCGCCGAACGTCGCAGTCGTCGTGGTCGGCTGGTGTGTTGCCCAGGTGTTCTTCAACGCCCTGCTTGCCGCGATGGCCGCAGTCATGCCGGACCAGATCCCCAAGGGTCAGCGCGGTGTCGTTTCCGGGATCGTGGCGGTCTGCTTGCCGGTCGCGTCCGTGGTGGGCACCTTCCTGGTCCAACGGTTCGACCAGAACGTTCTCACCATGCTGTTGGTGCCGTGTGCTGTCGGCGGGATGTTCGTCCTGCAGTTCGTCGCGCGTCTCACGGACCGGCGTCTGGATCCAGGCGACAAACCTTCGTGGTCGGTGCGGGAGTTCGTGACGACGTTCTACTTCAACCCTCGCCGCAGCCCGGATTTCGCTTGGGCGTTCCTCAGCCGGTTTCTGCTGGTCACGGCCTACGCCTTCCTGGTCACCTACCAGGCCTACTACCTGCTCGAGCATCTCGGCAGCCGTGAGGAGGACGTCCCTCACCAGATCTACCTCGGCACGGTGTGCCAGTCCGTTGCGCTTGTCGTCACAGCCCTGGTCATGGGCAAGCTGTCGGACTACACCGGGCGCCGCAAGGCGTTCGTCGGAGCCGCCGCTCTTGTCTACGCCGGGGCGATGTTCATCGTCGCGGGCGCCGGCGACGTCACCGGCTACCTCATTGGGATGACTGTGGGAGGTGTCGGGTTCGGCATGTACATGGCTGTCGATCTCGCCCTGGTGGTGGACGTGCTTCCCGACGCCGACCACGTGGCGAAGGATCTCGGCGTGCTCAACATCGCCGGAGCTCTTCCGTTCTCACTCGCCCCTGCCATCGCCCCGGCGATTCTCGCGGTCGGCGGAGGCAGCTACACGGTGCTGTTCGCCGTGGCGGGCGCGTGCGCGGTTGCTGGAGCCGCCGCCATCATCCCGGTCAAGCGAGTCCGGTAGCGCAGTCGACATGTCGTCGCACCAGGGCTTGCGGCTCGACGCCCCCGTCCGTCGGGCCGCGGATGCGGCGCCGACGGACGGGGCGGAAGGTCACCGGATGACGAGCTCCTCGGTGTTGCGGCCGACGGCCGTGGCGACGGGGGTGTCGGCGTGTGCTCCAGTGGTGGAGTGCTCGACGGCAAGGTGAGGCAGGACTCGGTCGAGCCAGCCGGGGAGCCACCAGTTCGCCTTGCCCAGCAGGGCCATCGTCGCCGGGACGAGGACCATGCGGACAACGGTTGCGTCGACGAACACGGCGGTCGCCAGGCCGAGACCGAGCATCTTCAGCGACGGAACCGGGCTGGAGACGAAGCTCAGGAAGACCGCGACCATGATGAGGGCCGCCGATGTGACGACCCGACCCGTGCCTGCCAGACCACGGGCGACCGACTCGGTGTTGTCACCGGTCCGGTCGTACTCCTCTCGGATCCGCGACAGCAGGAACACTTCGTAGTCCATCGAGAGCCCGAACAGGATCGGGAACATGATGACGATGATGAGCGAGGTGATCGGGGTTGGACCCTGGAGCCCGAGGAGGGTGGCGCCCCAGCCCCACTGGAAGACAGCGACCAGGACACCGTAGGCGGCGCCGATGGACAGCAGGTTCATCACCGCCGCCTTCAGCGGCACGGCGATGGACCGGAACACCATCATCAGCAGGAGGAACGACACCGCGATGACGGCTCCGATGAAGAGCGGCAGCTTGGCCGACAGCTGGGCGTTGAGGTCGTCGGTGACTGCGGTGATGCCAGAGATGTAGACGTTGCCGGGGACGACG
>JBKPRL010000244.1:0-6578 GCA_046734535.1 bacterium
CGTACGACCACGAGCACTCCTACCGGGTCAGCGCGTGGGCCATCGACAACGACGGCAACCCGGACCCCTTCAAGGCGAGCGTCAACAAGATCTGCGTCCGGATGGCCGGCGACAACACCTGCAACTGAATCTTCGTCGCCCTTGACCGTTCTGGTCACGAGATTGCCGCTCTGAGCGGCGAAATCGCGACCAGAACGTTTGGATCACTCGAAGAGCGCTCGGAGGCGGTCCTTCTGGACCTTGCCCGAGCCGGTCCGCGGGAGCTCGTCGACGATGACCAGCTGCCGTGGCCGCTTGTAGGGCGCGAGGTCCGCAGTCGCCTCGGCCAGCAGCTCATCGGGGTCAGTCGAGGTGTCCGCGCCCGGGAACAGGCGGACGGCCGCGACGGGCACCTCGCCCAGGCGCTCGTCCGCGACGCCCAACACGGCGGCCTCGGCGACCGCCGGGTGGTCGGTCAGCGCCGCCTCGACCTCGACCGCGTAGACCGAGTAGCCGCCGACCTTGATCACGTCCTTGGCCCGGCCCCGGAAGCGGACCGTCCCGAACAACCCGGGCTCCGCCCGGTCGCCCGTCCGCAGCCAGCCGTCGTCGGTCAGCGCGTCGGCCGTCGCCGCCGCGTCGCCCCAATAGCCGCTGGTGACGGTGGGCGCCCGTATCTCCAGCTCGCCGTCGCGGATGCGGAAGCGCACGCCGGGCAGGGGCACGCCGACGGCGTCCCCCGTCAGCACGCGGGCCATGCCCGGCACCGGGAGGTGCGCCTTCATGGCGACGGCCCCGGCGGACTCGGCCAGGCCGTAGCCCTCGACGAACGCCGCCTGCCCGACCGGACCCACCCCCGGGATCGTGAACGACGAGCCGAGGCGCTGGAACCGCTGGGCCAGGTCGGGTGGCATGACATCGGCTCCCGACAACCACAGGTGGACGCTGCGCAGGTCCCGGTCCTCGGCGCCGGCCTCCAGCAGGAGCCGGTACATCGCGGGCACGCCGATGAAGATGGCCGCCTTGCGAGCTTCGATCAGGTCGAGGATCCGGGCGGCGTCGAAGCGGCCGAGCGCCGCGACCGGCACACCGGCGAGGGCGAAGCCGAGCCCTGAGGCGAAGCCCATGATGTGGGCGATCGGCAGGGCCATGACGGCCGTCGGGGCCGGCAGCAGGTTCAGCGCCCCGAGCCTCGACGCCCCGATGAGCGCCCGGTGGCTGAGCCGCACCCCCTTCGGACGGCCCGTCGTGCCCGAGGTGTAGAAGAGCGCGGCCAGGTCGTCGGGATCGGCTCGCGCCGCTGGGCGGACCCCGGTGCTCGACGAGGCCAGGCCCGATGGCTCCAGCTCGGCCACCTCACGGATGACGACCGACGCGCCGGCATCGGCCACGACGTGGTCCACCTCGGCTCGACGCATCTGCGCGTTCACGGGGACCGCCACCCCGCCGGCGCGGCACGCCGCCAAGGTGGCCAGCAGCTGGCGGTGACCGTTGGGCGTCGCCAGCACGACCCTGTCGCCCGGAGCGATGCGTGCGGCCAGGGTGATCGACCACCGGTCGACGAGGTCTGCGGCGTCCGCATGGGTCACGGTCCAGCCGTCCTCGTCGACCAGCACGCGTTCGCCGTAGACCGCGGCCAGCCGTTCGGCCACCGTGCCCAGGGTCAGGCTCGGGCCCAGGGCCAGCCGCGTGCGTGCCATCACGGCCCCATCATCGCCGGTCCAGGCGCCCTCGGGCCTGTTCGCCCATCCACAGGGAACGCTCAGGATGGACCCAGTCCCAGACCAGGCCGGCCTGGTTGACTGACCGGGTGACTGCGGCGACGACACCGCAGGCGACGATCGCCCCGAACAGCCAACACCGCACGCCGGTCGGCCCCCGGATCCTCGTGGTGGACGACGAGCCCGCCATTCGCGAGCTGGTGACCACGGTGCTGCGCTACGAGGGCTTCGAGGTGGCGACAGCCGAGAACGGCCGGGACGCGCTGGCCGCCGTGGAGGCCACTCGCCCCCACCTGGTCGTGCTCGACGTCATGCTCCCCGACCTCGACGGCTTCGCCGTCCAGCAGCGGCTGTCCGCGTCGGGCCAGCGCACCCCGGTGCTCTTCCTGACCGCCCGCGACACCGTCGAGGACAAGGTCCGGGGGCTCACCCTCGGTGGCGACGACTACCTGACCAAGCCCTTCAGCCTGGGCGAGCTGGTCGCCCGCATCCACGCGGTCCTCCGCCGGACCCACAACGAGGCCGCGTGGGCCTGTTGGCGGCCGGCGTGGTCGTGCCGATCCTGGTCGAGCGCTTCCTGACCGACCGCCTCGACGACCAGCTCCGCGACCTGGCTCCCGCGGCGATCCGGTTCCTCGACCCGGGGTTGCCCGGCGACGAGCCCAACCGGCCCCGGCCGCCCAACGCGATGCCGCTCTACGTCGAGCGGCAGGGTCCTGACGGCACGCGTGCCGGCGGCAACCTCGACGGCCAGGCCGCGACGAACCCGCCCCGGCTCCCCGACGACCTCGACCTCGTGCACGAGCAGCTGTTCACGGTCTCCGGCCGTGCGTCCGGTCGCTACCGGGTCATGGTGATCGACAGCAGGCTCGATCCCGGGGTGACCTACGCCATCGGGCTGCCGATGACCGAGGTGGACGCCACCGTCCGCCGTGTCATCACCATCGAGGTCGTGGCGATCGGCGCGGCGGTGCTCGGCGTCGCCGGCCTCACCTGGTGGTTGGTCGGCGTCGCGCTGCGCCCGCTGCGGCGCATGGAGGACACGGCCCAGGAGATCGCCGAGACCGGAGAGCCAGGGCAGGGCCAGCGCATCGAGCACCCGTCCACGAGGACCGAGATCGGCCAGCTCGGCGCCACCCTGAACACGATGCTCGACCGCATCGACGACTCGTTCGCCGCGCAGCGGGCGACCGAGGCCAAGCTCCGGCGCTTCGCGGCCGATGCGTCGCACGAGCTGCGCACGCCCCTGACCTCCATCCGGGGGTACGCGGAGCTGTACCGGCGAGGCGGTGACGACGCCGGACAGGTGGCTCGCAGCATGGGGCGGATCGAGGCCGAGGCCGGGCGGATGAGCCAGCTGGTGGAGGACCTGCTCACCCTCACCCGCCTGGACGAGGGTCGTCCGCTGGACCGCGCCCCGGTCGACGTGGCCGAGCTCGCCGCGAAGGTGGTCGACGATGCCCGGGTGGTCGAGGACGGGCACCCGCTGCACCTCGACGCACCGTCCCCGGTCGTCGTCGACGGCGACGCCCACCGCCTGACGCAGGTGCTGGTGAACATGGTGGCCAACGCGCAGCGCCACACCCCGGCCGGCACCGACGTCACGGTCCGGGTCGGTCGGGAGGGAACGAGCGCGCTGGTCGAGGTCGTGGACCATGGCCCCGGCCTGAGCCCGGAGCAGGCCGATCAGGTGTTCGAACGCTTCTACCGAGCTGACCCGTCCCGCTCCCGTGTCCAGGGTGGCAGTGGGCTCGGGCTGGCCATCGTCGACGCCGTCGTGCGGGCCCACGGCGGCACGGCGACGGTCGACGTCACCCCCGGCGGAGGGGCCACCTTCCGGGTCCAGCTGCCGGTGACGGTGGCCGACGGTGTCGTTGTGCCATCGTCGGGGCCCGATGGAGCGTCGTGAGTTCCTGATCGGTACCGCTCTCGCCGCTCTGCTGGTGGCGTGTGACAGGGCGAACGACAGCGGATCGACCGCGGAAGCGGGCGAGCTGCACTCCACGATCGCCCGCGCGCCCGGCGGGGGATCCACCGAGCTGGCGGTGCACGCGGTGAACGACCTGGGCGCCATCCTGCACCGCGCCGCGGCGACGGCCCAGCCGGCGGCGAACCTGGTGCTGGCGCCGGCCAGCCTCGGCATCGCGCTGGCCATCGCCCGCATCGGCGCCGACGGCGTGACGGCGACGGAGATGGACCACGTGCTCGGGGCCGTCGACCCCGCAGCGCTCGCCCCGGCGATGAACGCGCTCGACCAGTCGCTGGCCGCTCGCTCCGGCACCCGGCCGGACGCCTCCGGCACCCACCCGATCGAGGTCGCCATGCACCTCGTCCGGGCGCTGTGGGTCCAGCGCGAGCTGCCCTGGTCGCAGGAGCTGCTCGACCAGCTGGCCGAGAGCTACGGCGCCGGGCTCCACACCACCGACTTCACCGCCCCCCGCGACGCCCGCGCGACGATCGACGACTGGGTCCGGACGGCCACGGAGGGCCGGGTCCAGGAGGTCCTTCCCGCGGGCGCGATCGACCGCCGGACGACCCTCCTCCTGCTCGACGCCGTCCACCTCCGCGCCCCATGGCTCACGCCGTTCGAGTCGACCGGCACCGCCGACGCCGCCTTCACCCGCGCCGACGGCGCCGCGATCACGGTCCCGACGCTGCACTCCGCCACCCAGCTGGCCTACACCGCTGGGCCGGGCTGGCAGGCGGTCGACCTGCCCTACGCGGGCTACGAGCTGACGATGACCATCCTGGTGCCCGACCCCGGGCAGCTCGGCACCATCGAGGCCCAGCTCACCCCCGATCTGCTCACGACGGTGGTGGCCACGCAGGCACTGCGGACTGTTCAGCTGGCGCTGCCCCGCTGGAGCATCGAGTCCTCGGTCGCGGCGAACGACGCCCTCGCCGCTGCGGGCATGCCGTCGGCCTTCGATCGCCGCAGCGCGGACTTCACGGCCATGATCGAGCCGGACGCGCCGGTGGGCTCACCCCTGTTCCTGGCCACGGTCCAGCACGAGGCCAGCTTGGCCGTCGACGAGGCCGGGAGCGATTCGAGCGCCGCCACCTCCGTCGACTCGGTGGCGAGCGGCCAGACCGCGACGGCCGGGCCGGTGTCGCTGGTGGTGGACCGGCCCTTCCTCTTCTTCGTGCGCGACGTCGCCACCGGAGCCGTCGTGTTCCAGGGCCGGGTCGTCGACCCGTCGGCCGGGACCGGCTGACGCTCAGACCTTCTGCAGTGGCGTCCAGGCCAGCAGGAAGGTCTTCTCACCCATCCCTGGGAACCGGACGCGGGCCTCCGCCTTCTCGCCCTGGCCCACGATGTCGACGATGACGCCCTCGCCGTACGTGGCGTGCCGGACGTCGTCGCCCAGCCGCAGCGACAGCGCCTCTGCACCCGTCGGCTTCGGATCCGTACGCTGACCGGCGCGCAGCGCGGCCTCGACGACCCGCTCGCGGTGGTCGGCCCAGCCCTCGTCGTCGTCCCGACGCCGCCAGCGCTCCCGCTCCCGATAGCTCGCCCGGCCGCTCCCCCGACCCACGCGCTCACCGATCGCCTCGACCAGCTCGGCCGGGATCTCGTCGACGAAGCGGCTGGGCGGGTTGTACTGCGTCGAGCCGAACAGCGTCCGGCTCCACGCGTGGGAGATGTAGAGGCGCTCGCGAGCCCGGGTGATACCGACATAGGCGAGACGCCGCTCCTCTTCGAGCTCGTCGGGCTCAGTGAGGGCACGGATGTGGGGGAACACGCCCTCCTCGGCCCCGACCAGGAACACGACCGGGTACTCCAGCCCCTTGGCCGTGTGGAGGGTCATCAGGATGATGCGGCTCTCGTCGCCGTCGACCTCGTCGCTGTCGGCCACCAGCGCCACCTGCTCCATGAACTCGGCCACCTCGGAGAACTCCCGCGCGGAGCCGACGAGCTCGCCCACGTTCTCCAGCCGCCCCGCGGCCTCGACCGTGTGCTCGGCCTCCAGCTCGGCCAGGTAGCCGCTGGCCTCGAGCGCGCCCTGGAGCAGGTCCCCGGGACCGTCCGGGATGAGCGTCGTCAGGTGGTCGAGCAGGTCCACGAACGCCGCGACACCCCGCGCTGCCGAGCCCGTCACGCCGACCTCGTCGGCCCGCCGGAGCGCCTCCGCGAAGGTGATCCCCTCGGCGGAGGCGAAGGCGTCGAGCCGCGCCACCGACGTCTCGCCGACGCCGCGCTTGGGCACGTTCAGCACCCGCTTGACGCTGACCTCGTCGGCCGGGT
Organism: bacterium; assembly: GCA_046734535.1. Lineage (GTDB taxonomy): Bacteria > Actinomycetota > Acidimicrobiia > Acidimicrobiales > Ilumatobacteraceae > DASTFY01. The sequence goes on from JBKPRL010000244.1 coordinate 5,947, forward strand.
TCACGACGGCCCGCAGGTAGGCGAGCGCGTCCTTGATCTCCCGCCGGTCGTAGAAGCGCGTGCCGCCGACGACCTTGTACGGCGAGCCGGCCCGCATGAGGGCCTCCTCCACCACCCGGCTCTGGGCGTTGGTCCGGTAGAAGATGGCCATGTCGCCCCAGCGGTAGCCCTCCCGCTCGTGCAGGTCGGCCAGGGTGCGCACCACCCATCGGGCCTCGTCCCCCTCGTCCTCGGCGTGGTAGCGGACGATGCGGGGGCCCTGCCCCTGGTCCGTCCAGAGGTGCTTGGGCTTTCGGGCGCTGTTGTGGTCGATGACGGCGTTGGCGGCATCGAGGATCGTCTGGGTCGAGCGGTAGTTCTGCTCCAGGACGATGACCGTGACGTCGGGGAACGCCTCCTCGAAGTCCAGGATGTTCCTCAGGTCGGCGCCGCGGAAGCGGTAGATGCTCTGGTCGGAGTCGCCGACGACGCACACGTTGCGGTGCACCGCGCCCAGGGTGAGGATCAGCTCGTTCTGGGCCCGGTTGGTGTCCTGGTACTCGTCGACCAGGATGTGCTCGAAGCGCTCCTGGTACTGCGCCAGCACGTCGGGGTGCTCCCGGAACAGCCGCACGGCGTTGGTCAGCAGGTCG
>JBKPRL010000245.1:0-4005 GCA_046734535.1 bacterium
GCAGGACCACGCCGTCGACCGGGTTCGCCCGCAGGATCTCCTCGATCTCCATGGCGGCGAGGTTGCGGAACAGCATTGCGGTGGGCCGCATCTGCGTCTCGCCCAGCGACATCACCGGCATGTTCAGCGGGGTCCCACCCGCCTCGTACACGCCCTGTTTAACACTGGTGGCGACCTCGTCGAGGTGGGCGTTGCACGGTGTCAGGTCCGACGCGGTGTTCGCGATGGCGATCTGTGGTCGGCCATCGAAGGCGTGGTCGGGCACGCCGCGGCGCATCCACGCCCGGTGCAGATAGTTGTTGCGCAGGTCCTCACCGGCGTACCACTGCCGGGAACGGTGGTCGGTCATCACCGATTCCTGCGCTCAGGCACGTCGGTCGGGTCTCCGCGGTGGTGCAACTCGTCCGCGGGCAGCGCGAACGCCGCCGCCTCCTTCGCCAGCACGTCCTCGTGCGTTCCCGTCGGCACCGTGCCGGCGTGGATCTTGCGTCCGTACAGGAACGTAGCGACCGCGGTGATGAACAGGACCGCGGCCAGCAGCAGCAGGCCGTACTTGGCGTCACCGGTGCGATCGACCAACGCGCCGACGGCGAACGGTGCGACGAATCCGCCGAGGTTACCCAGCGAGTTGATCAAAGCGATGCCCGATGCGGCGGCCGCGCCGGCCAGCGCGGCGGACGGGAGCTCCCAGAACGGCGAGATCGCCGAGAAGATCCCCATCGCGCCGACCGAGATCGCCGCCATCGCCAGGACCGGGCTGCCCTGCAGCAGGAATCCCGACGCCACCAGACCGATACCGCCCAGCAGCATTGCGCCCGACGTGTGGCCCACGCGCTCGCCGGTCCGGTCGGAGTGCCGGCTCCAGAAGAACACGGCGAGGGCGGCGAAGAGGTAGGGAATGGGAACGATGAACCCGACCTGGGTCGTGGACAGATTGCCCATCGCCTTGACAATGGACGGCAGCCACAGGCTCAGCCCGTAGATGCCCATCACCAGGCCGAAGTACAGGGCCGCGAAGATCAGCGCCCGGCGATCTTTCAGGCCTGCCATGAAACTGTGCTCACCCGTCGACGCCTTCGCCGCGTCCTCTGCATCCATCGTCTCCTGCAGCCAGCGGCGTTCCTCGGGAGCCAACCACATCGCATCCTTCGGGCGGTCAGTCATCGCGACCAGGGCGACGAACCCCATGAGAATGGCCGGAACGCCCTCGATGATGTACATCCACTGCCACCCCGCGAGGCCCCAGATGCCGTCCATCTTCAGTAGCAGGCCCGATATGGGCGCGCCGATCGCGTTGGCCAGCGGCTGCGCGAGGATGAAGACGCCCAGCACGGCGACACGTTGCTTCGCCGGGAACCAGTAGGTCAGGTAGAGGATGATCGCGGGGAAGAAGCCGGCTTCGGCCGCGCCCAGCAGGAAGCGAATGATGTAGAAGGTCGTCTCGCCCTGAACGAACGCCATGATCGTGGCGAAGAATCCCCAGGACACCAGGATCCGTGCGATCCACTTCCGGGCGCCGTACCGGTGCATGCCCGCATTGCTCGGTATCTCGAATATCGCGTAGCCGATGAAGAAGATGCCCGCGCCCAGACCGTACGCGGTGGCGCTGAGCCCGATGTCCTCACTCATCGTGAGCTTGGCGAAGCCGACGTTGTTGCGGTCGAGGAACGCGATGAAGTAGAGGAATACGATCAGCGGTAGAACTCGTCGCTTGACCTTGCTGATCGTGAGATCCCCGAGCTCGCCTAGTGAGCTGATGGGCGTGCCGTTACGGGCCACGGGAGCCTCCTGTAAGGGGCCGACACAGTGCGGAAGGTCGTTGCCTTAGTGCACCTCGTCCGGCGAGGTGAAATCAGATTTCGTGCGCCGCTTTCGGCTGGGTTGCGCAGGTGGAAATGTATCTGATCGATGGCAGGACGGGCCGGACGTTGTGCACTCGCGCCCGGTCGTCGCTCTGCTGAGCGGCATCTCGTCTGCCACGCTGGACCCCCCATCCGCGCACGGATCGTCCGGTCCGCCGGGGTATGGGGCAGCCGCCTCGGAACACAGGTCGCTCGCAGTCACCGGAGGGCCGCGAGCATGTCCCGGCACCGATGCGGCGTGTGGGCAGCGTACGCGCCCGAGCAATCGACGACAACGGCCTCTACCTGCGGCGGGCCTTGCTGTCGGCCGCCTCGGTGAGCATCCGCCGTACGACCTTGTGGCGTGGTCGGTCGGCGAGCTCTCCCGGCGAAGCGCGGGGTGATCCGGGAAGGGTCACGAGAGCCTCCATCACGAATGGATCGAGCATGGCAGGGGCAGCATTCCGCAGGATGGTCGGTACGTGGGCGCCCGTCGCCGGCGCGATCATGTTCAATGCTGCGAATTGCGGGGAGAGCGCGATTTACCTGTCTGCGGCCGACTGGACCGGCTTAGGGTGTTTGAAACGTGGTCAGCTCCGCCCAGTTCGACCCACGGAACCTGCAGCGGGACGACCTGGACGTGACGCGCTCCCGCGAAGTGACGTCGACGCGCGCCAGCTTCGCCTCCACGCTGGATCGGCTGGTGCAGCGCATGTCAACCCGTCGCGCCGAGCCGGAATCCGGGGACGAAGAGCTGGCCGACTGGTTCACGCGGGACCTGGTGGTGGTCGCGGTCCGGCCGCGGCCCGGGGTCCAGGTGAGCGCCGAGGACGCAGTCGATCTCGCCCCGGGCGTCCGGGTGGCGGCCCACCCGGCGTTCACCGGCCGAGTGCGCGTCACATCCGCGTCCGACGCCACCCGCGACGTGCTCGCGGCGCCGCCGGTACCGCCGTTGTTCGCTGAGAATCAAACAGCCGACGCTTCCACCGCGCGACCGGGACGAAGAACACGGTGAACTGCCGGAACTCCCGCACCCGCGTCTGCTGCGTGGTGTTGTGGCAACGCGGGCAGGTTCGGGTCTGTCCCGGGCCGAGGTGCTGCTGTTTCGTGCCAAGGCCGAGGACGAAGAACACCGCGCGAGTGTAGGACGCCGCGCCGCCAGGAGGCCGTCACGCTCCAGGTCGGAATGCCGTCGAGCACCCCGTCGACGTAATCCCGACGACAGCCAAACCCGGCTCTGTGTATGTCGGGATGCTGTCGCGCTCATGTACGGCGTACCGGGCGCCGGTACGCCGCATCGGTGAGCGATGGAGCACGAGTGGCAGGAGTGCCCAGCAGTTCGTGGACCAACTCGTGGACCATGCGTCGTCCTCCGTCCAACTGGAGGGATCGGGAGCACCCTGCTCCAGGTTCCTTCCAGGGCGCCCACCCCGCTGCACGGCGTTCGTCAACACGCTGGTCGCCACCGAACGCGAACGGTCTCGTTGTGGCGCATGTAGTGCCACTCGTCGAGGGGAAGCGACAAGAGTTGGATCGCCGGGACGTGTGCCCCGGCGATCCAACCGGTCGGCGTCGAGCGGCCGACCCCAGCGGTCACATCGCCGCATCACTCACGCAGTCGACCCAGGGGAGTCACGTCCCTAGACCGGGTACTCGTCCCCGATGGGCGGCGCCGACACGAGACCCGGGCTCAGTGATCGTTCGACACGTCCCCAGTCCCAACTACGTCGACGGAGAACCGTGGGCCGCCGCCACTGGGACGACGACCACAGGGCACGGCGCATGCTCGGCGCACGACCGGGCGACCGACCCGACACGCAGCAGTTCGGTCAGGCCGCCATGCCCGCTGCGACCCACCACCAGCGCCACCGCGTCGGCCGCCGCCTCGAGGACTACTTCCGCTGGATGACCCCGTCGGACCCGCACGATGACCCGCGAGTCTGACCCGAGCTCGGCGGCGACGAGGTCGGCCAGGTCGTCGTGCACTCCACGCTCGACGACGTCTTCCGGCGGCAGCTCCGGGAGGAAACCGTAGTTCGACGGCAGCGCACTCCAATCGTGCAGCGCCGGCGGGTAGCGGAATGCCCTGACGGCCTCCAGCTCCACGCCGAGGGCGCGGGCCATGACCGCGGCCCACCGCAGAGCCGCCTTCGAGGTCTCCGAG
>JBKPRL010000246.1:0-5370 GCA_046734535.1 bacterium
CGCCACGGGACCTCACGCCGGAGGGGACCAGGGCAGTGGTCGAGCGGGAGGCACCCGGCCTGGCCGAGGCCATGCGCCTCGTCAGCCCACTCGGCCGGCTGTCACGAGGCATCGCCGGGATCCGCGGCCGTGCCGTCATCCTCAACACCCCGGGCTCGCCCAAGGGTTGCGTGGAGCAGCTGGAGGCGGTGCTCGACGTCCTGCCCCACGCCCTCCGCCTCCTGGCCGAGACACCGACCGACCACTGAGGCCGCTGTGCTTCGGGCTCAGCCTTGGGTCATGGCCAGCGCGCCGGCCTGCGTGAGCAGGCCGAGCCAGTCGAGGACGGCCCAGATCCCGCGCACCCGGCCATCCTCGATCTCGAAGATGTCGATGCCATGGGCCTCGAGCCGCCGGCCCGTCGCGGCCAGCTCCCCGAGCGGGGTCGCCAGCGGACCGACCTGACGGCCGAACAGCCGGAAGGAGAACGCGCACCGTCCGTCCGCGGCGAACCACGAGTCCACCTCGTGGCCGATGGCGTCGAAGCACCGCTGGAACATCCGGGCGCGATCCACGAGCACCCTGAGGTCGGTCGGCATGCCGTTCACCGTGACGGGATCCGTGTAGACGGTGCGGAACCGCGCCACGCCGGCGTCGCCCTCCGGCACCGGCGCCTGCCACAGGTCCAGCGCTCGCTCCATCAGATCGTCCATGGCGCGCCAGTGTCGCGGAGCCACCGGACCGCCGAGGAACCGAGGCGGCTGAAACGGCCGCCGCTCCTAGACTCGCCGCCCGTGCTCCGCCTCGTGCTCCCGAAGGGCTCGCTGGAGCGGGCCACCCTGGAGCTGTTCGAGGCCGCCGACCTCGGCGTAGGCCGCTCGTCGAGCGTGGACTACAGGGGCACCATCGACGACCCCCGGGTCAGCGAGGTCCGGATCCTTCGCCCTCAAGAGATCCCCGGCTACGTCGCCGAGGGGTTGTTCGACGTGGGGGTGACCGGTCGGGACTGGGTGGAGGAGACGGCCAGTCCCGTCGTCAGCCTCGGCGAGCTGCGCTACTCCAAGGCGAGCGCCAACCCCGTGCGGGTCGTGGTCGCCGTGGGCGTGGACTCCCCGGCGGAGAAGGTGGACGACCTGCCGCAGGGCGTGCGGGTGTCGACCGAGTACCCCCGCTTGACGGCCCGCTACTTCGCCGGCCGGGGGATCGAGGCCGACGTCCGCGTGTCGTACGGGGCCAGCGAGGCCAAGATCCCCGACATCGCCGACTGCATCGTCGACATCACCGAGACCGGGAGGGCGCTGCGGGCGGCCGGGCTGCGGATCATCGACACGATCCTCGTCAGCTACACCGAGGTCGTCGCCAACGCCGAGTCGTATGCCGACCCGGCCCGCCGCCACGCCATGGGCCAGCTGATGACGCTCCTGACCGGCACGCTCGAGGCCCGCGACAAGGTCCTCGTCAAGCTCAACGTCAGCCGGGCCGACTTCGACCGGGTGCTGCCGCTGGTACCCGCGCTGAAGGCGCCGACGGTGTCGGAGCTGGCCGGTGACGGCGGCTATGCCATCGAGACCGTCGTACCCAAGAACCAGATCAACACCCTGATCCCGGCGCTCAAGGACGCCGGGGCGACCGGCATCCTCGAGCTGCCGATCTCCAAGATCGTCCACTGATGCCAAGGATCGCGACGTGAACGGCACGGTCACCGCCTTCGACGACCCTCGGGGCCTCGGCGCGATCACCGCGGACGACGGTCGCGTCTACCCCTTCCACTGCACCCAGATCGCGGACGGCACCCGGACCATCCACGTCGGCCAGGTGGTCCGCTTCGAGGTCCTGCCCAAGCTGGGCCGCTACGAGGCGACCGCGATCGAGAAGGCCGGTGGCGGCGCGTGAGCGACCTCGAGGACCGCGTGCTGGACGTCCTCCGGGCGCTGATCCCGGGCGAGGTGGTCAGCTACGGCGACGTGGCCGAGGACGCCGGGTTCCCCGGTCGGGCCCGGGCTGTCGGCCGCATCCTCGCGGTCACGGACGAGGCGGTGCCCTGGTGGCGGGTCGTGACCTCGAACGGGCGCCTGGTCCCCAGGCACGAGGCGCAGCAGGCCGGCCGTCTGCGATCCGAGGGTGTGGTCGTCCGTGGCGGTCGCGTCGTGCGCGCCCCCGTGGGGCGCTTCCGCGAGCACGGGTGAGCCACCGGCCGCACTCACTGCTCGGGTTCGGCGAGGTCGCCGCTGAGCGCCTCGAGCGCTCCCGGGTCCTCGTCCACCACCAACAGGATCGGCGCATCCATGCTCGACCTCCCGGCACCGTCGCCGCATCCTGCCACCGCGGCCGGGTCCGTCCGCCGGGGGCCGCCCGCGACGCCCGTCGGTCGGGGTCCCTCGGCCGCTCCTAGTCGGTCGGCGCCGCGACGCCTGCGCTCTGCTTGACCTGGACGAAGGCCATGCGGATCTGCGCCAGGGCATCGCGCAGCGTGGCGACGTCGGGACCCAAGCGGTCGCCGAGCCCCTCGACCAGGCAGGCGAAGGCGTCGATGGCCAGGGCGGCCGCCGCGAGGTCGGGCGGTGCGGCGGAGAGGTGGATCGCTGCGAGCTCGTACAGCCCCATGGCGTGGTTGATGACGACGACCTCGGCCGGCACCTCGGCGACCCGGGCGCGGGCCTCGTCGATCTGGGCCCGCAGCGCGGCCTCGTCGATGCGCTCGCCGTCGTCGTCCAGGTCGGTCGGAGCCCGATCGGGCCGGGACACGTCGCCGCCAGAGCCCTCGGGGTCCCGGCGGTCTCCGACGGGGTGTTCGCCACCAGGTGTCCAGAGGCTGCTCACAGCCGCTAACCTACCCGGGACAACTGAACTCCAAGCGGGGTCCCGCCGGCCTGGCCGGCACCGGCCCCCACCCGGCCACCCGTCGGCGGACCTCGATCGGCTTCGATCAACAGGGCGACGAGGGCGTGCGTCGGGTCGATGCTCGAGGCGCTCCCGCCGTCCCGGTCCCCACGGATCGTTGATGGCAACGGGCGGTGCGACGTCGGCTTGGTGCTCGGCGTCCGCCCCATCGTCTCCCGGGAGGAGCAGCCCATTGCGCAGGAGTGATCGGCCATAGCTACGGCCAACGAGCACCGGATCAACGACCGCATACGCGCCCGTGAGGTCCGCCTCATCAGCCAGGACGGCCAGCAGGTCGGCATCGTGCCCCTGCCGGACGCCCTGAAGATGGCCCAGGACAGCGATCTGGACCTGGTGGAGGTGGCCCCGCTGGCCACGCCGCCGGTGTGCCGGATCATGGACTTCCGGAAGTGGCAGTACGAGGAGAAGCAGCGGGCCAAGGAGTCCCGCCGAAAGGCCTCCAACGTCTCGGTCAAGGAGATGAAGTACCGACCCAAGATCGGCGTCGGCGACTTCGACACCAAGACCAGGAAGGTGGCCGAGTTCCTCTCCGAGGGCCACAAGGTCAAGGTCACGATCATGTTCAGAGGCCGTGAGGTGTTCCACCCCGAGCTCGGCGCCAAGATCCTCGACCACATCGCCGAGGACGTGGCCGAGGTGGGGAAGGTCGAGACCCAGGGGCGCCTGGACGGCCGGAACATGACGATGGTCCTCGCTCCCGACAAGAAGAAGGTGGCGACCCGCCGCACGGACGGGCGCAGCGGAGCGGCCGACGATGGCCGGGCCGGGGACGGGGTGGCCGGCGACGCCGTGCTGGCCACGGCCGACCGCCTCGCACCCGGTACGCCCGAGCCGGCGCCCGCGGGCGTCACCACCGAGACCCCTAGCGCCTGAGCGGCCGAGCCGGCCCGGTCGGGCACGGCACCCCCGACGGGGACAAGGACCGGGAGCATCCCGGTCGACATCGAAGGGAACACCCATGCCGAAGATGAAGACGAGCAAGACCGCCGCCAAGCGGTTCAAGAAGACGGGCAGCGGCAGGCTCCGACGCGAGCAGGCGATGCGCCAGCACCTGTTCGAGAAGAAGCCGTCGACCCGGACCCGCCGCCTGAAGGGCGACGTCGACGTCCACTCGGGCGACATCAAGAAGATCAAGCGCCTGCTCGGCGAGCGCTGAACCGGACGAGCTGAGCGGAAGAGACAGGAGACACGCACCATGGCACGGGTCAAGCGCGCCGTCGGATCGAGGAAGCACCGCCGTCAGGTCCTCGAGCGGGCGAAGGGGTACTACGGGAACAAGAGCCGGTCCTTCCGAGCGGCCAACGAGCAGGTCATGCGGTCAGGGCAGTACGCCTTCCGCGACCGCCGCGCCCGCAAAGGTGAGTTCCGCCGGCTTTGGATCCAGCGCATCAACGCGGCCTGCCGCGAGAACGGCGTCAGCTACAGCCGGTTCATCGCCGGGTTGCACTCGGCCGGGATCGAGGTCGACCGCAAGGTGCTGGCCGACCTGGCCGTGCGCGATCCCCACGCGTTCGGTGCCCTCGTCGAAGCCGCCCAGGGCGGCCTGGAGGCCGCCTCCTGAGCGGACTGGTCTATTCGAACCCGAAGGTCCAGCAGCTGCGGCGCCTCCTGGGGCGCCGCAGTGCGCGCCGGGAGGAGGGCGCGCTGGTGCTCGAGAGCGCGTCGTTGGCCGAGGTGGCCGTGCAGGCCGGCTACGAGCTCGAGGCCGTCTACGTTCCGGAGGGCGTGCCGCCGCCTCGCGGGGTCCTCGCCGGTGCGCCCTGCGTCACGCTGGCGCCGGGCGTCTTGGAGCGGGTGGCGACCACCGAGGCGCCACATCCCCTCCTGGCCGTCGTCCGCTACCGCTCCGCCGGGTCCGACGTGCTGGCCGACGCCGGCTTCGTGGTGGCGGCGGTCGGCCTGTCCGATCCGGGCAACCTCGGCACCATCCTGCGGACCGCCGAAGCCGCCGGGGCCGACGCCGTCGTGCTCACCCCTGACACCGTCGACGCCACCAATCCGAAGGTCGTGCGGGCGTCGGCCGGTGCGCTGTTCCTGCTGCCGGTGATCGACCACGTCGAGCTGGGCGAGCTGGGGGCCGCCGGCCTCCGGATCCTCGGCACGTCAGCAGCCTCCGGTACCCCCTACACCGACGCCGACCTCACCGGCCGGGTGGCCCTCGCCGTCGGCAACGAGGCGCACGGCCTGCCCGCCGACGCGCCCGTCGACTGCTGGCTGACCATCCCCCACGCCGGCCGGGCCGAGAGCCTCAACGCGGCCATGGCCGCGGCCGTCGTCTGCTTCGAGGCCGCCCGGCAGCGAAGGGCGAGGCCCGACGATCGGGGCTGAGCGGCTCGCGCGGCACACGGCCGCGCGGCGGCTTCACCCGCAACCCGTACGTGCTGTCGGCCGACCCGGGAGGCTCGAGCAGCGGCTCGGCGGTGGCCGCCGCCGCCAGCCTCTGCGCGGTCGCCGTCGGCACGGAGACGGACGGCTCGATCACCTTCCCGT
>JBKPRL010000247.1:0-5661 GCA_046734535.1 bacterium
CCGAAGACCGCGGCCCGGGCCTGGCCACCGCCGATCGACCGGTGCTCGTGGTGGCCGGGCGGCGTCAGTGCGTGGGGCATCGACCAGAAGGCTACGGGGCCGTTCCACGGGTCCCGGGCCGCCCCGCGACCCAGGCCGGGGCACCACCACCGGCCCAGGCCGGGGACGGGGGAGCGGCCGCTCGGCGGTACGGTCCGCGGCATGGCGCGCGAGATGACCACGGTCGAATGGCAGCAGTTCGTGACGGAGGGAACCCGCACCGGCAAGCTGGCGACCGTGCGCCAGGACGGCTCTCCCACGGTCGTGCCCATCTGGTTCGTGCTCGACGACGAGGGTGCCTTCGTCTTCACCACCGGTTCCGGATCGGCGAAGGCCCAGGCCATGCGCCGTGACCCCAGGGTTGCCCTGGTCGTGGATGACGAGCGACCGCCGTTCAGCTTCGTGCTGGCGCGGGGCGACGCGACGCTCGACGACGACATCGAGGCCATGCTCCCGTGGGCCACGAAGATCGGCGGGCGGTACATGGGTCAGGACCAGGCGGAGGCGTTCGGCCGGCGCAACGCCGCGCCGGGCGAGGTGCTCGTGCGCGTGGTGCCGCGGGTCGTGATCGCCCAGGCCGACGTCGCGGACTGACTCCGGTCCGGCCGGGCCCGGTCTCGCACACGGACCCGCCGGCCCGGGGAGCCGCCATCCGTCCCGGCACGAGCCGGACCCGGCCCGTCGATAACATCGGACTGCCCCTCACGAAGTGGGCGAGCGCTCCCGCCAACGACGTCGGGACGATGGAAAGGGGACGAGTCATGGGAGACGGGTCCGCGTCGGACGGTGGTCCCGCCCAGGCGACCGGCCGACCCGGAGGTCGCTTGGCCCCCGTGTTGGAGCTGGTCGACCAACAGCTCCCGCCCGAGCTCCAACAGCGGTGCGACGGCTTCCTGAGCCGCTACTTCAAGCACCTGTCCTCGCTCGACCTGAAGGCCCGTGAGCCTCGCGACCTGCTCGGTGCCGCGCTGGCCCATCTCCGCCTGGGCGAGGTCCGGACCGAGGGCACGGCCAACGTCCACGTCTTCAACCCGGACCTGACCGCGAACGGTTGGCAGTCGGCCCACACTGTCGTCCAGATCGTCACCGACGACATGCCCTTCCTCGTGGACTCAGTCCGCATGGCGATGACGGCGATGGGGCTCGGCATCCACCTCGTCATCCACCCGATGCTGAGGGTGGTCCGCGACGACGGCAAGTACGTACGGGTCGAGGACGGGACCGCGAACGAAGCCTGGATCTACGTCGAGGTCGACCGCTGCGACGCGACGCGCGAGGAGCTGCTTCGCCAGCACCTGGTTTCCGCGCTCGACGACGTCAGGGTCGCGGTGACCGACTGGCGGCCGATGCGGGACCGCTGCGACCAGCTGGCCCACGAGCTGGAGCACACCGTGCTGCCGCTCGGTACGGGCGAGGCGGCGCGGGCCGCGCAGTTCCTGCGCTGGCTCAGCGACGACCATCTCGTGTTCCTCGGCTACCGGGAGTACGACTTCGTCCACGAGGCCGAAGACGACGACATCGTGGTGGCCGTGCCCGGCACCGGGTTGGGCGTGCTGCGCGACGGACGACGGACCGAGGAGCCCCACCGCCTGTCCTCGGTGACGCCGGAGGCCCGCCGGATGGTCTTTGCGCCGGCGGTCCTGATGCTCACGACGGCCAACAGCCGCAGCACCGTCTGTCGGGCGGACTACCTGGCCTACATCGGCGTGAAGCGGTTCGACCGCGACGGCCATGTGGTCGGCGAGCGCCGCTTCCTGGGGCTCTACAACTCCGACGTCTATCGCGACAGCGTGCTCGAGATCCCCCTGCTGAGGGACAAGGCCGCCGAGGTGCTGGACCGGGCCGGGTTCGGGGCGGAGAGCCACAGCGGGCGGGCCCTGCGCCAGATCCTCGAGACCTACCCCCGCAACGAGCTGTTCCAGATCGACGCCGACGAGCTGTACGAGATCGCAACGGGCATCCTCGAGCTGCAGGACCGTCGCCAGGTCCGATTGTTCGAGCGGCGCGACGGCTACGGCCGCTTCGTCTCCTGTCTCGTGTACCTCCCTCGCGACCGCTACTCGACCGATCGGGCCGAGCAGATCGCCCGCGCCCTCGAAGAGGCCTACGGCGGCACGGGAACGGAGCACGAAGTGCTGATCGGGATGGGCGCGCTGGCCCGTCTCTACGTGCGCGTCTCGCTCGGCCGGGAGGTCCGCCACCCGGAGATCCCCGACGTCGAGAAGCGCCTCAGCGCCATCGTCGCGGACTGGTCGGACGAGCTCGGTGCCGCGCTGGTCGGCGAGCTCGGGGAGGACGCCGGCCTCGACGCCCTGGCCCGCTTCGCCCACGCCTTCCCCGCCGACTATCGGGATGCCTATCCGCCCTCGTTGGCCGCCGCCGACGTGACCCACCTGCTGGAGATCGAGCACGGTGCCGACATCATCACCGCGCTGCACCGCCCGCTGGGCGCCGCGCCGGAGGAGGTGCGCTTCACGCTGATGCGCCCGGGCGCGCCGCTCGTGCTCTCGGAGGTGCTGCCCTTGTTGGAGGACTTGGGCGTGACCGTGGTCGACGAGCGGACCCACGAGATCCGGGTCGATGGTCGCAGCGTCTGGCGCTACGACATCGGGCTGCGAGTGTCGGACCCCGGCAGGATCGACGATCGCGCCACCCGCGAGGAGTTCTGCGACACCTTCGCCTCGCTCTTCCGGGGCGAGCTCGAGAGCGACGGGCTGAACCAGCTGGTGATCGCCGGTGGGCTCTCGGCCCGCCAGGTCGACGTGCTCCGCGGCTACCTCAAGTACCTGCGCCAGATCGGCCTCTCGTTCAGCCAGCGCTACGTGGAGACGACGCTGGCCCGCCACGCGCCGATCGTCGGTGCCCTCGTGCGGCTGTTCGAGACTCGGTTCGATCCGTCCATCGACCCTGACGTCGCACACGGTGACAGCCCGATCCGCGCCGCCGACGCCCAGGCCCTCAGCGAGTCGATCACGGCCCAGCTCGACGCCGTGCCGAGCCTGGACGAGGACCGCATCCTGCGCTCGTTCCTCACGCTGATCCTGGCCACGCAGCGCACGAATGCCTACCGCCCCCGCGTCGACGGAGACCCGCGCTCCGGGCGGCGCCCCGTCCTGTCCTTCAAGCTCGACCCTGAGGTCATCCCCGACCTGCCGCTGCCCCGGCCGATGTTCGAGATCTGGGTGTACTCACCTCGAGTGGAGGGCGTGCACCTCCGGGGCGGGCCGGTGGCCCGCGGGGGGCTGCGCTGGAGCGACCGCCGGGAGGACTTCCGCACCGAGGTGCTCGGCCTCATGAAGGCGCAGATGGTCAAGAACGCAGTGATCATCCCGGTGGGCGCCAAGGGCGGGTTCGTGGTGAAGCGCCGCGAGCGGATCCCGGACGCCGAGGCGCTGCGGACGGAAGTCGCCGAGTGCTACCGCGAGTTCGTGGCCGGGCTCCTCGACATCACCGACAACGTGGTGGACGGAGAGGTCGTCCCGCCGCCCGACGTCGTCCGGCACGACCAGGACGACCCCTACCTCGTCGTGGCGGCCGACAAGGGGACGGCGACGTTCTCCGACCTCGCCAACTCGGTCGCCGAGAGCTACGGCTTCTGGCTCGGAGACGCCTTTGCCTCGGGGGGCAGCGCGGGCTACGACCACAAGGCGATGGGCATCACCGCCCGGGGCGCGTGGGAGAGCGCCCGCCGTCACGCCCGCAGCCTGGGTCGGGATGCCGACATCGATCCGCTCACCGTCGTGGGCATCGGGGACATGTCGGGTGACGTCTTCGGCAACGGGATGTTGCGCAGCGCCAACCTCCGCCTCGTGGCCGCCTTCGACCACCGCCACATCTTCCTCGACCCCGATCCCGATCCGGGCCGTGCCTTCGCCGAACGTCAGCGCCTCTTCGACGTGCCCCGGTCCAGCTGGGACGACTACGACCGGGCGGCCATCTCGCCCGGCGGCGGTGTGTGGCCGCGCTCGGCCAAGGCGATCGTCCTGTCGGACGAGGTGCGCCGCGTCCTCCATCTCACGGACGCGACCATGACGCCGAACGAGCTCCTGTCGGCCATCCTCAAGGCGCCGGTGGACCTGCTCTGGAACGGCGGAATCGGCACCTATGTCAAGGCGTCCACCGAGAACAACGCGGAGGTCGGAGACCGGGCCAACGATGCCATCCGCATCGACGGCAGCCAGCTGCGGTGCGCCATGGTCGTCGAGGGAGGCAACCTCGGGCTGACCCAGCGGGGCCGGGTGGAGGCCGCGCTCAACGGCGTCCTCCTCAACACCGACGCCATCGACAACTCAGCGGGCGTCGACTGCTCGGACCACGAGGTCAACATCAAGATCCTCCTCGACGCCCAGGTGGCGGCCGGCGACCTGACCGTCAAGCAGCGCAACGGCCTGCTCGTCTCCATGACCGAGGAGGTGGCGGAGCTCGTGCTCGAGGACAACCGGGCACAGACCCTGGCCCTGTCGATCGCCCGCCGGCAAGCAGGGCCGATGGTCGACGTCCATGCTCGCTACCTCCGCTCCCTGGAGATCGAGGGACTGCTCAACCGGGCCCTCGAGTTCCTGCCGTCCGAGAAGCAGCTCTCGGAGCGGGCGAGTGCCGGACTCGGGCTGACGACGCCCGAGTTCGCCGTGCTCCTGGCGTACACGAAGGAGACGAACACCGACGTCGTGCTGCGCTCGGACCTCCCCGACGACCCCTACGTGCAGCGGGAGCTCGTGCGCTACTTCCCGAGCGTGCTCGGCGAGCGGTTCGCCGGGGTGATGGGCGGGCACCGCCTCCGGCGGGAGATCGTCGCCACCGGGCTGACCAACGAGATGGTCAACCGGGCCGGCACGTCGTTCGATTTCCGCATGACCGACGAGACCGGGGCCGGCGTCGCCGACATCACCAGGGCCCACGTCGTGGCGTCGGACGTCCACGGCATGGGCCGCTGGTGGGATCGCATCGACCACCTCGATCCGTCGATCGAGGCCGACGTGCAGTTCGAGCTGTTCCTCGACCTGCGCCGCATGGTCGAGCGGGGCGTGCTGTGGCTGCTGCGCCATCGGCGGCCACCGCTCGACCTGGGGGCCACGGTCGCCGCGTTCGGTCCGGACATCGAGGAGCTGGCGGGTGGGCTGCGCGCCGTCGTCCACGGCGCGATGGGCGCCACCCTGGCCGAGGCGGCCGAGGACGCGCTGAACGCCGGTGTCCCGTCCGATCTCGCCGAGGCCAGCGCGGTCTGGCCGATCATGCACACCGGATGGGACATCGTGGAGGTGGCGCACTCCCGGGGTCGCAGCCCCCTCGATGCCGCGGCGGTGTACTGGGGGCTGTTCGACGGTCTCGACGTCGCCTGGCTGTGGGAGCGCGTCGGCAAGCTGCCCCGTGCCGACCGCTGGCAGAGCCACGCCCGCGCCGCGCAGCGCGACGACCTGATGACGACCCTGCGTGACCTGACCGACGACGCGCTGCGCAGTGGCGACGTCTTCACCCCGTGCGAGGACCTGGTGGCCGCGTGGCTGGCCGCGAACGAGCGGACCGTCCGGAGGGTGCTGGACGTCTTCCTGGAGATCCGTACCGGCAACGTCTTCGATCTGACCACGCTCTCGGTCGCCCTGCGGCAGCTCCGCAACGTCGTAC
>JBKPRL010000248.1:0-4562 GCA_046734535.1 bacterium
GCATCGACCGGCCCGGGTCGTCCCGCCGACAGGGCCGGAGCGGGGAGCGCAGGGACGGCCCGCGAGGGCGACGCGGCCAGCAGGAAGGGCCGGAGGCGGCCGGCCGCCCACCGGCGCGACGCCCACGCGGCCAGGTCGATCAGCTCGGCCGACGGGCCGTGTCCGGTGATCTTGGCCAGCGGCCGCAGCTTGGTGTCGGGCACGTCCGGGTCCGGCGGCCCGAGCGACACGACCCACCCACCCACTCGGCGCCCGGCCAGCGGGATGCGCACGATCGTCCCGACGCGCACCTGCCCGAGCCACGCGTCGGGCACCAGGTAGTCGAACTGCTTGTCCAGCCCCGTCACATCAGGCACCACCCGCGCCACGAGTGGTCGCGCCGTCTCCGCCCTCTCCGGGTTGCTGTGGACCGGTGGGTCGTCGAAGATCTGCGGACTCCGGAGCGTTCTGGTCGCGAAATTGCCGCTCACAGGGGCAATTTCCTGACCAGAACGGTCAGAGGGCTCGGCCGGCGCAGCGGAGGGCGACCTGACGCATTGCCGAGCGAAGCGAGTAGGAGCCGACCGAAGCGCAGCGGAGGACGGCGACGAAGAATCAGACGCCGACCGCCGCCTTGAAGCTGTCGAGGTTGCCCAGCTGCTCCCACGTGAAGCCCGGCTCATCCCGGCCGAAGTGCCCGTAGGCCGCCGTCTTGCGGTAGATCGGCTGGCGCAGGTTCAGCTCGCTGATGATGGCGGCGGGCCGCAGGTCGAACACTTCGCGCACGGCGGGTTCGATCCTCTCGGGGTCGACCGCGGCCGTCCCGAACGTCTCGACCAGTACCGACACCGGCTGCGCGACGCCGATGGCGTAGGCGACCTGCACCTCGCACCGCTGCGCCGCGCCAGAGGCGACGACGTGCTTGGCGACCCAGCGGGCCGCGTACGCGGCGGAACGGTCGACCTTCGAGGGGTCCTTGCCGCTGAAGGCGCCGCCGCCGTGGCGGGCCATGCCGCCGTAGGTGTCGACGATGATCTTGCGCCCGGTCAGGCCGGTGTCGGCGTGGGGGCCACCGAGCACGAACTGGCCGGTCGGGTTGACGAGGACGGTGTAGTCGTCGTCGCGGAACTGCTCCGGGATCACCGGCCGGATGACGTGCTCGATCAGGTCGGGCCGGATCATCGAGTCACGGTCGATGCCGGGGGCGTGCTGGGTCGAGATGAGGACCGTGCGCAACCGGATCGGCCGGGCGTCCTCGTAGTCGAAGGTCACCTGGGTCTTGCCGTCGGGGCGCAGGTAGGGGATGACGTCGGCCCGACGCACCTCGGCCAGCCGCTCGGCCATGCGATGGGCCAGCCAGATCGGCAGCGGCATCAGGGCCTCGGTCTCGTCGCAGGCGTAGCCGAACATCATCCCTTGATCGCCGGCGCCCTGGGCGTTGAGCAGGTCCTCCCCGCTCTTGCCCGATCGCACCTCTTCCGAGGTGTCCACGCCCTGGCCGATGTCGGGGCTCTGCTCGTCGATGGCAACGATGACACCGCACGTGTTCCCGTCGAAGCCGAAGCTCTCGCGGTCGTAGCCGATGGACTTGATGGTCTCCCGGGCGATGGACGGGATGTCGACGTACTCGCGGGTCGTCACCTCGCCCGCGACCACGCACAACCCCGTGGTCAGGAGGGTCTCGCAGGCCACGCGACCGCCAGGGTCGGCGGCCAGGATGGCGTCGAGGACCGCGTCGGAGACCTGGTCGGCGATCTTGTCCGGATGTCCCTCGGTGACCGATTCCGAGGTGAAGGTCCAGCGGCTCACGTGCGCTCCTGATGGTTGTGCGGGGCCGGTGCTCCCGGGGTCGCGCCGAGCGCCAGGACGACGGCGTCCATGACAGCCCTCGCGACGACCCGCTTGTCGGCCAGTGGGACATTCTGCACCACACCGGCGGGTCCGATGATGGTCACCTCGTTGGTGTCGTGCTCGAAGCCGACACTCGGCGCCGAGACGTCGTTGGCCACGATCAGGTCGAGGTGCTTGCGCCGGAGCTTGCCTTGTGCGTTGGCCACGACATCGTCCGTCTCGGCCGCGAAGCCGACCAGCACCTGCCCGGGGCGGGTGCGCCGGCCGAGCTCCGCCAGGATGTCGGTTGTCGGCTCCAGGACGACCTGGGGTGGCCCGGCGTCCTTCTTGATCTTGCCGGCGGACCGGGCCGCGGGGCGGAAGTCGGCCACGGCGGCGGCCATGACCACCACGTCGGCCTGGTCCGCGCGTCCGAGCACGGCCTCGGCCATCTCGGACGCGGTCTCCACGGCGACCACCTCGGCCCCTGGAGGAGGCGGCAGGGCGACGGTCGTGACGAGCGTCGTCTTCGCGCCCCGCAGGACGGCCTCGGCGGCGACGGCGTAGCCCTGCTTGCCCGACGAGCGGTTGGTGATGACCCGGACGGCGTCGATGGGCTCGCGCGTGCCACCAGCGGTGACGAGCACGTGCCGACCGGCCAGGTCGGGCGGGGTGAGCGCCTGAGCGACGGCGGCGACGATCTCCTCGGGCGGCGCCAGGCGACCGGCACCGACGTCGCCCCCGGCGAGCCGGCCGACCGCGGGCTCGACGACGGTCACGCCCCGGCGACGCAGCGCGGCCAGGTTCTCCTGGACCGCCGGGTGCTCCCACATCTCGGTGTGCATGGCCGGGCAGACGACGACGGGAGCTCGCGTGGCGAGCAGGGTGGCGACGAGCAGGTCGTTGGAGATCCCGGCGGCGTACGCGCCGATCACCCGGGCGGTCGCCGGAGCGACCACGACCACGTCGGCGGCCTGGCCGAGCCGAGTGTGCGGGATCGGGTCGTCGTCGTCGAACAGCGACGTGTGGACCGGCTCGGACGCCAGGGCGGAGAAGGTGGTGGCACCGACGAAGCGCTCTGCGCCCCTCGTCATGACGGGCACCACGTGGGCGCCGGCATCGACCAAGCGGCGGCAGACGTCGATGGCCTTGTACGCCGCGATGCCCCCACTGATCCCGAGGACCACACGCCGTCCGGCGAGCGCGTCCACTGCGGCGATCAGCCGATCTCGTCAGGCGCCCCGTCGCCCGCGACCGCCTCGAGCGCGGCCAGCTCCCCGTCCTCGGCCAGCTGCTCCTCGGGCAGCTCGACCGAGACGATCTTGTCGGCGGCGATCTCCTCGAAGCCGATCGACAGCGGCTTGCGGGCCACGGAGGTCACCTGCGGCGGCACGACGGCGCCCAGGCCCTCGCCCAGCTGCCCGAAGTACGAGTTGATCTGGCGGGCCCGGCGCGAGGCCAGCGTGACCAGGGCGAACTTGGAGTCGACCCGCCCGAGGAGGTCCTCGATGGGCGGGTTCATCATCGTGTCGTGCGTTCGAGCCATGCATCCTCCGGCGAGCCGAGCCGATCCAGCATATCCGGGCGACCCTCGATCGACGTGGTCCCCACGGCGTCGCCGGTCAGGTCGATCGGACCGTCCGCTCCCCCTCGATGATGGCCAGCATCTCCTTGATGGTCTGCTCGAGGTCGTCGTTGACGACGACGTGGTCGGCCAGCGCCATCCCGATGGGCTCCTCCTCGTCGGCCTTGCGGAGCCGCTCGGCGACCTTGTCGTCCGGGTCACCGCGGGCCACGAGCCGTCGCTGCTGCTCCTCCCGCGACGGCGGGAGCACGAAGATCAAGATGGCGTCCGTGTACCTGGCCTTGATCTGCCGGGCGCCGTCGACCTCGATCTCGAGGACCAGGTCCCGGCCGGCGGGCAGCTTCTCGGGCGTCGGCGTCCCGTAGTACTGGTCGAGGAAGCGGGTCCACTCGATGAACCCGCCCTCTCCGATGCGGCGGGCGAAGTCCGCCTCGTCGACGAAGCGGTACGCGGTCGCGGCCTCGCCGGGCCGGCGGGCCCGGGTCGTCCAGGATCGGCTCAGCCAGAGGCGGGGGTCCCGCTCGACGAGCGCGCCGACGATGGTGCCCTTGCCGACCCCGCCCGGGCCGGAGACGACGATGATGAGAGGTGGAGGTCCGCTCGGCGTGGACTGCGACGCCGGCGGATCAGCCAAGCTGCTGGCGCAGGGCCTGACGCTGCTGCTCGCCGAGGCCCTTGACCCGGCGGTTTTCGGCGATGCCGATCTCCTCCATCAGCCGGCGAGCCTTGACCTTGCCCACTCCCGGGAGGGATTCGAGGAAGGTGACCACCTTGAGGCGACCGATGGCATCCTCCGTGTCGGCCCGGTCGAGCGCTTCGTTCAGGGTGAGCGAGCCCATCTTGAGCTTCTCCTTCACCACGGCGAAGGCCTTACGGGCCTCGGCCGCCTTCTTCAACGCCGCTTCGCGCTGTTCGGGGCTGAGGGTCGGGGGCGTAGCCATGAGCTTCA
Organism: bacterium; assembly: GCA_046734535.1. Taxonomy (GTDB): domain Bacteria; phylum Actinomycetota; class Acidimicrobiia; order Acidimicrobiales; family Ilumatobacteraceae; genus DASTFY01. Next base: position 4,344 of record JBKPRL010000248.1, read on the forward strand.
CCCTAGCGCGGCTCTCCCAGCGCCCCCCGGCATCCCCGGCCCGGAGGAGTGGGTTGACCTGGGGGCGAGCGGGGCGAGCGCCGCGGCGACCTCGTCCGCGACCGTGGCCGCGGTAGCCTCCGGGGCGACCGAGTGGGTCACGCTGCGACCGAGCACGAGGAGGTCGGCGCCGGCCGCGGCGGCCTCGCCCGGGCGGGCCACCCGCGCCTGGTCGTCGGC
>JBKPRL010000249.1:0-4244 GCA_046734535.1 bacterium
TCTATGTGCTGACCTGCGCCGTCGAGGACGTGGAGCGCGACCTCGCGGCCACCGCCCGGCCCACCACTCGGGACCTGCAGGACGCGCTCACGTGGCTGCTCGACGCCGCCCGCCCGCTGTGCACGCCCACCAGGCCGGACCTGGGGACCGACCGCCCATAATCCTCGTTATGTCAGGTCGAGTGGGCGGGTTGCGGGAGCGGGTTTGCGGGCCTGACCGCCGGCGGACTCCCCCACCCGCGGCCTTCGCCCGTTCTGGTCGCGGAAAAGCCCCTCGGCGGGGCAATTTCTCGACCAGAACGACCAGGAGGAGCATCACGGCGGCCCACACGCCCGCACCGCGTCGCGCCGTCGCGCATGTGAACCTCGGCACAATGCGGAAGCGTGGGGGCCGCGGTGGCGTTGCAAATGTCAGACGCGGCGCTCGTCGGGCGCTGCCCAGAAACGGAGCACGCAATGTTCAAGCGGTCCCACCCGAGTGATCGCCTCCACGCCATCCCCCTCTTCGAGGAGTGCACGCCGGCGGAGCTGGCGCGGATCGACTCGTCACTGACCGCCATCCGCCTCGAGACCGGCCAGGTCGTCGTCCGCGAGGGCCACTACGGCGCCGAGCTGTTGATCGTCGCCGAGGGCGAGGTCAGGGTGACCCGCCACTCCCCCGCCGGTGACCAGGAGCTGGCCGTGCTCGGTCGCGGCGACTTCGTCGGCGAGATCGCTCTCCTCGAGGGCACGCCCCGCACCGCCTCGGTCACCGCCGTGGCGCCTTCGCTGGTCTGGGTGGCCAACCCGCGGGAGTTCGCGGTGCTGATGTCCATCCCTTCCGTAGCCGCTGCCATCCGCGGCGCCGCCGCCGCCCGCAAGGAGGCCAACCGCCTGGCCGCCGCGGCCTGAGCGCGGCGCACCGCACCCGATACCCTGCAGAGGTCCGACGGGGGCCCACGCCCAGGGGGTGCCAGGTGCTACAGCGAACCGAGCTGGTGGAGCTGGCCAAGCGAATGCTGGCCCACGTCGAGAACGGTACGACGGACCAGACGGACGACCTCATGGAGGTCCCGGTCAGCGAGTACGTCGACCCCGCCCGATGGGCGGCCGAGATGGACGTGATCTTCAAGCACGTCCCCCTCGCGCTCGGCCTGACCTGCGAGCTCCGCGAGCCGGGCGCCTACAAGGCCATCGACGTGCTCGGCGTGCCGGTCTTGATCAGCCGGGGGACGGACGGGGTCATCCGGTCGTTCCTCAACGTCTGCCGCCATCGCGGCGCGGCCCTGAAGGATGCCGGCTGTGGCACCGCTCGGCGCTTCACCTGCCCGTACCACGGATGGAGCTACGACCAGGAGGGCCGGCTGGTCGGCATCTACGGCGAGGAGTCCTACGGGCCGTTGGACCGGGACACCCATGGGCTGACGGCGCTGCCCACGGCGGAGCGGAGCGGCTTCGTCTTCACCGTCCTGACCCCGGACGCGCCGATCGACATCGACGCCTGGCTCGGTGACTACGCCGAGGAGCTGGACAAGCTCGGCCTGGCCGACTGGCACGTCTTCTCCCGGCGGGAGCTCGTGGGCGCCAACTGGAAGGTGTGCTACGACGGCTACCTCGAGGGCTACCACTTCGCCTCGCTGCACCGGAACACCGTCTTCAAGCAGAACATGAGCAACGTGATGGCCACCGACGCGTATGGCCCTCACCAGCGCATCGTGTTCGCCAAGCACGGGATCGAAGCGCTACGCGACCAGCCCGAGGACGAGTGGGTGCCGGCGAACCACATCGGTCCCGTGTACACGATCTTCCCCCACGTCTCGATCGCCGGCTGCTGGGGCGAGCGAGCCATGGTCTCGCAGCTCTTCCCGGGGCCCACCCACGACCGGTCCCGTACCGTCCAGACCATCGTCACCCGCTCGCCGGTCGAGACCGAGGACGACCGGGTCAAGGCCCAGACGTACACCGACTTCCTCTACGAGGTCGTGCGCGACGAGGACTACAAGACCGGCCTGGACATCCAGAAGGGTCTGGAGAGCGGAGCCAACACCCACTTCACCTTCGGCCGCAACGAGCTCACCGTGCAGCGCTTCCACGGCTGGGTCGAACGTCTGATGGCCGAGGCCGACGCTGAGCGCTGAGCCGGACGCGGTCGCCGCCGAGGACCCTCAGAGCGGCGGCTTCCCGGCCGGCTTCTTCAGCCGCAGCGACGAGCACCCCGACGCCGAGTTCTACGCCTGGGACCGTCTCGTCAAACACCTCGACGACCGGGCCATCGCGGCCGTCGGCCGGCTCTACGAGCACCTCGGGATCGACGGTGCGAGCGGCCCACCGCGGCGGGTCCTCGACCTCATGTCCTCGTGGGTCTCGCACTTCCGAACACCGCCGTCGGACCTCGTCGCGCTCGGCATGAACGCAACCGAGCTGGCCGCCAACCCCGCAGCCGCAGGATGGCTGGTCCACGACCTCAACGACGACCCCGCCCTCCCCTTCCCGGATCGCGACTTCGACGCCGTCACCTGCTGCGTCTCGGTCGACTACCAGACCCGGCCGGTCGAGGTGTTCCGCGAGGTGGCGCGGGTGCTGCGGCCGGGCGGGCCGTTCGTCGTGACGTTCTCGAACCGCTGCTTCCCGACCAAGGCGGTGCGCGGCTGGTTGGCCACCGACGACGAGGGTCGCGCCGGCATCGTGACCGACTACTTCCGGCGCGCCGGTGGGTTCAACCCGACGACCGCGGCGCTCTGCACGCCGCCGGCCACCGCGGGTGATCCCCTGTACGCGGTGTGGGCGACCAGACTGGCAGACGACGACGGCCGCTGAGCCCTTCCGGCGCGTCTCGACGCGAGGCGACGGCACGCGGGAACCGCGGGCGTCCGCCGCACGTGAACACAACGACCCGACCGTGACCCGAGCCCGATGATCTCCACCTCCACGATGACGCTGCTGTTCGCGACGTTGGCCGTCCTGGCTGCGATCGCGGCCGTCGTCCTGCACGCCGCGCGCTGGCTGCCGTTGCCCGAGGCGCGGCGGAGCCTGGCTCGCGTGCTCGACGGTCAGGAGGTCCAGCTGGCGTTCGTCGTCGCACTGGTCGCCACGCTGGGCAGCCTCTACCTGTCCGAGGTCGCCCACTTCCTGCCCTGCCGGCTGTGCTGGTACCAGCGCATCGCCATGTACCCGCTGCCCATCCTGCTCGGCATCGCCTGGTGGAAGCGGGACGCCGGCATCCGCCGCTACGTCGTGCCGCTGGCCCTGATCGGCCTGCTCATCAGCACCTACCACATCCTGGTCGAGCGCTTCCCGTCCCTCGAGGACTCCGGCGTCTGCGAGGTGAGCAACCCGTGCACGATCCGTTGGGTCGAGCGCTTCGGCTTCGTGACCATCCCCACGATGGCCTTCGCCGCCTTCGCCCTCATCAGCGGTCTGCTCGTCCATCCCGCTCCCAGCGCCACCTCCCCCACCGAGCCCTCCCCCGCAGCCGAGTCGCGTGCCGACTCGCCCGCCCCCCTCAGCCCATCGGAGCCCCAGTCATGAGCTCAGCGCCGCAGACGCGCCGCCGCGTCCCCCTCGCCCTCGTACTCGTCGGGGTGGTGGCCGTGGTCCTCCTCGGCGCCGTCGCCCTCGGGACGCTGCGCAAGAGCGACGGCGCGTCGACCACGGGCCTCGTGCAGGTCCAGCCCGTGACCGTCGAGGGCACCCCACTCCCCGAGTTCCCCGGCAACGGGAGCGCCGATCCCGCGGTCGGCCTGAGCGCCCCCGTGCTCGGAGGGCGCAGCTTCGACGGCTCGAAGGTGACCGTCGGCGGGAAGACCGGCAAGCCGACGCTCGTGATGTTCATGGCGCACTGGTGCCCCCACTGCCAGCGCGAGGTGCCGCTGGTCGTGCAGTGGAGGAACGACGGGACCATCCCCAAGGACGTGGACCTCGTGGGCGTATCGACCGGTGTGATGTCGGACCAGAACAACTACCCGCCGTCGGCGTGGCTCGACGAGGTGAAGTGGCCCGGGCCGGTCATGGCCGACAATGGCGAGGACGCCGCCTCGGCCGCCTACGGCCTGCCGAGCTACCCGTACTTCGTCGGCCTCGACGCGGACGGGAAGGTCGTCGTTCGCGGTACGGGCGAGCTCGACCAGGCCGCGATGCAAGCGCTGGTCGGCCTGCTGCTGCAGGGCGGCGACTGATCGACATGCTTCCGGGCGGCCGGGGCCGCGCCGCGTGGACCGCCGCGCTGGCCGCACTGGCACTCGCCGCCTGCGGCGCCAAGGGCGGCGG
>JBKPRL010000250.1:0-5110 GCA_046734535.1 bacterium
GCTGTCGCCCGCGCCCCACCTCGAGGGCTTCACCGCGAACGGCGAGCTGCTGGCCAGCGGCTTCACCGCGATCGCGGTCGCTGCCGTCGCCTGGTGGTGGGTCCGAGGTGACCGCCGCCTCCTGCTCCTCGCCGGCCTGGCCGCCGCCCTCGGCCTCCTGATGAAGCAGTCCGCCTTCGACGGCCTCGTCGTGGCGCTGGTCGTCGTGCTGGCCGGCCGCCGGTCCGCGGGTCGTCGCCTCGGCCGGGACCTGGCCGCGCTCTCCGTCGGCGTCGCCGTGCCCGCGGTCCTCGCCCTCGCCGACGCGGCAGCGCTCGGGCTGGGCGCCTGGTGGTTCGCCATGATCGGCCATCGGGGCCAGACGGACTCGATCATCCACGGCCCGTTCGGCCACCGCTTCAGCCTCTTCTTCCACTCGCTGCCGCCCTTCGCCAAGGATCTGGGCCTGCTGGCCGTCCTGGCAGTGCCCGGGCTGATCGCGGCCCGCCGCCAAGGGCGCCTGCTGCTCCCCCTCACCTGGCTGCTCGCCGCGCTCGCGGGCTTCGCGGTCGGGGGGCTCTACCACCCGCACTACTGGATGCAGCTGGTCGCGCCGCTGTGCCTGCTCGGGGCCATGGGCGTCGAGGCCATCGCCGCGCGCTCAGGACGCGCTGCGGTGCTGGCGACGGCCGTCGTCGTGGGCGCCACGCTGGTCGTCTCGCTGCCCGTCTACCTGGCGTCGAGCGGGACCAAGGTGTCCGAGATGACCCTGGATGACCGGCGCGTGCAGCTGGCCAAGCCCATCGGCCGTCTGATCGCCGGCCTGACCGGACCCGACGACCGCATCGCCGCCGTGTGGGCCAACGCCGCCGTCTACTGGTACGCCGACCGCACGCCGGCTTTCCGCTACCTCTGGCTCGGCCCGTTGAGCCAGATCCACGGCGCCGCCGCCACGGCCCGGGGCACGATCACCGGCCCCGACGCGCCGGCTGCGGTCGTCATCACGACCAAGCCCTCCGAGCTCGACCCCCGCGGCGAGGTGGCGCGCGCGCTGGCCGACCGCTACGTCCTCGTCCGCCACGTCGGCCCCTACCCCGTGTACGTGCTGCGGTCGGCCTTGCCTCGCGACGCGCCGGTGCCCTAGGGAGGGGATGTGCTGATCGAAGGCCTCCCGCTCTGGCTGGCGCAGACCAACTGCTGGATCGTCGCGCCGGACGGCCCGGGCGGGGAGTGCGTCCTCGTCGACGCGCCGCCCGATCCGGCCGCGATCGTCGAGCGGCTCCAGCACCACGAGCTCCGGGTGGCCGCGCTGTTCAACACCCACGGCCACATCGACCACATCGGCGGCGTCGGCACGCTCGTGCACGGCATGGAGGGCGGCGAGGACATCGAGGTCCGCATCCACGACGACGATCGCCACATGCTGCTGGACCCGATCGGCACGAGCGGCCAGCTCGGCAACTACCTCCAGGGCCTGGACCTGCGACCCCCCGAGGTGATCTACGGCATCGACGACGGCGAGCGCATCCGCGGCTGCGGCATGACGTTCACCGCCATCCACACCCCCGGGCACACCCGTGGCTCCGTCTGCTTCGGGCTCACGATGGACGGCCAGCCACCGATCCTCTTCTCGGGTGACCACCTCTTCGCCGGATCGATCGGCCGCACGGACCTGCCCGGCGGTTCCATGGACCAGCTCATGGTCTCGATGGTCGAGAAGATCCTGCCCCTCGCCGACGAGACGCAGGTGCTGCCCGGCCACGGACCGACCACCAGCATCGGCCACGAGCGGGCGACCAACCCCTTCCTCGTCGAGCTGCGCGAGCGAGGCGGGCGCTGGTAGGAGCGGGGATGGCGGGCAGCCCCGGCGGCGGGATGGCAGGCTGAGCAGCCGTCGAGGCCGCGGCCGATGCGCCGGACGAGAAGGGGACGACATGAGCGACGCCGGCGGCAGCCCGGAGCTCCCGGAGTACACGCCGAAGCCCCACGGAGACGGCCTCTGGGGCCGTTACCTGGACGCGCCGACCTGGGTGAAGGTCGGCATCCCGCTCGTCGTCATCGCGCTGGTCCTCGGCGTCGGCGTGCTGATCGGCCAGAGCGGCAACGGCGACTCGACGTCGTCGAGCGACCAGAACACCGAAGAGCTGCTGGCCCTGATGGCCGCCAAGATGGCGGCCGAGGAGGCGACGACGACGACGGTCGCCGAGACGACGACGACCGAGGCCGCGACGACCACGGAGGAGACCACCACCACCGAGGCCGAGACGACGACCACCGTCGCCGAGACGACGACCGTGCCGGAGACGACGACGAGCCCCGAGACGTCTGCTGCGGCGACGACCGTGCCGAGGACGACCACGACAACCATCCCCAAGACGACCCCGACCCAGCCCGAGACGACGCCCTCCGAACCGGACACGAGCGAACCTCAATCGGACACCAGCGAACCTCAATCGGACACGAGCGAGCCTTCGTCAGACACCAGCGAGCCCTCCTCGGACACCTCCGAGCCGACCGAGCCACCCAGCTCTGAGCCGGTCATCCCGCCGGGTGCCCTCTTCGCCAGCCTCGAGGACTTCCAGACCGCGTGGAACTCGACCGCACAGGGCAGCTCGGTGGGGCAGATCACCGAGTGGTCGCCCATCGACGTCAACGGGACCGCGGCCCAGGTGGCCGACATCGGCGGCAACCTGCGCGTGGGCGCGGTCGTCAACGGCACCAACGGAGCGGTCACCCAGGTGGCGCTGGGCTGGCTGCCGGTCGACGAGAGCCAGCAGGCTGCCCAGAACGCCGCCTTCCAGAACGCGTTCGCCGTGCTCGTGAGGACGGTGAACCCGGCCGCCACCTCCGCGGAGCAGTCGAGCCTCGCGTCGGAGCTCGGCATCACCAAGGACGAGCCGCCCTTCCCGACCGGGACGAAGCACCGCGCCACCCTCGCCCCCGAGCGCTACGTCCTCGAAGCCGTCGACGTGCCGGGGCAGGACGGCCCGGTGACCATCGTGGGCGCCCGCAGCTCCCTCGCCGGTTAGGTCCTGGGCGGCTCAGCGGAGGGGCCGGAACCGCCGGAGCCGCAGGCTGTTCGTGACGACGAACACCGAGGAGAAGGCCATTGCCGCGGCCGCCAGCATCGGGTTGAGGTGGCCCGTGGCCGCGATCGGGATGGCGGCCACGTTGTAGGCGAAGGCCCAGAAGAGGTTGCCCTTGATGGTCGCCAGCGTGCGGCGCGAGAGGCGGATGGCGTCGGCCGCGGCCATGAGGTCACCCCGCACCAACGTGAGGTCAGAGGCCTCGATGGCGACGTCGGTACCCGTACCCATCGCGATGCCGAGGTCGGCCTGGGCGAGGGCGGCGGCGTCGTTCACACCGTCACCCACCATCGCCACGACTCGGCCCTCGCGCTGCAGCGCTCCGACCGCGGCCACCTTGCCGGCGGGCAGCACCTCGGCGACCACGTCGTCGGCGTCGATGCCGACCTGCGTCGCGACGGACCGCGCGGTGGCCTCGTTGTCGCCGGTCAGGAGAACCGGCGACAGACCGAGCGCCCGGAGGCGGGCGACCGCTTCGGCGCTCGTCGGCTTGACCGTGTCGGCGACCACGAACAGCGCCTGGGCCTTGCCGTCCCAGCCGGCCGCGACGACGGTCCGTCCCGCCGCCTCGGCAGTCGCCCGACGCGCCTCCAGGTCCGCGGGCAGCCGGAGGCCCCGGTCGGCGAGGTGGCTCGGCCGGCCGGCGACCACGGCGCGGCCCTCGACCACGCCGTCCACGCCGAGGCCGGCGCGGCTGGCGAAGCCCTCGACGGCCGGCAACGGACCGACCTCTGCGTTCGCGCCGGCGGCGATGGCCCGGGCGATGGGGTGCTCGGAGGCCGCCTCGAGCGCGCCGACGACGCGCAGCGCCTCGTCGCGGTCGACCCCGTCCGCCACCTCGACCCCGACCAGGCTCATCGCGCCCGTGGTCACGGTGCCCGTCTTGTCGAGCACGACCGTATCGACCGCTCGGGTCGACTCCAGCACCTCCGGACCCCTCACCAGGATCCCCAGCTGGGCCCCCCGACCGGTCCCCACCATCAACGCGGTCGGCGTGGCCAGCCCCAGCGCACAGGGGCAGGCGATGATCAGCACGGACACCGCGGCGCTGAACGCGTACACGACGTCGCCCGACCGCACCAGCCAGAAGACCAGCGTCGCGGCGGCGAGGGCGATGACGATCGGGACGAAGACGGCGGAGACCCGATCCGCGAGGCGCTGCACGGGCGCCTTGCCGGCCTGGGCCTGCTCGACCAGCCGAGCCATCTGGGCCAGCTGTGTGTCCGCACCCACGCGGGTCGCACGGACGGTCAGGCGACCGCCGGCGTTGACGGTCGCGCCGACGACACGGTCACCCGGCCCGACCTCGATGGGCACGCTCTCGCCCGTCAGCATGGATTCGTCCACCGCTGAGGAGCCGTCCTCGACCACGCCATCGGTGGCCACCTTCTCGCCCGGGCGGACGACGAACCGGTCCCCCACGGCGAGCTCGGTGATGGGGATGCGGCGCTCGCGGCCGTCCGCTTCCAGCACGGCGACGTCCTTGGCGCCGAGGGCCATCAGGGCGCGCAGCGCGGCACCGGCGCGGCGGGTGGCTCGGGACTCGAGGTAGCGCCCGGTGAGGAGGAGCACCGTCACCGTCGACGCGACCTCGAGGTACAGGTGGTCGCTCGCCCCCCCGGCTGGGCTCGTCAGCGAGAACGGCATCGTCATGCCGAGCTCGCCGGCGCCGCCGAACAGCAACGCCCAGAGCGACCAGCCGAACGCGGCCAGCACGCCGAGCGAGATGAGCGTGTCCATCGTCGCCGCGCCGTGGCGGAGGTTGGTCCACGCGGCACGGTGGAAGGGCCAGGCCCCCCACGTCACGACGGGGATGGTCAGGGCCAGGGACAGCCATTGCCAGCCCTGCACCTGCAAGGCCGGGACCATGGCCATGAGCAGGACCGGGACCGTGAGCACGGCCGAGACGAGGAGCCGCCGCCGGAGCGCGGCCAGGTCGATCTGCTCGTGGTGGTGGGCGTGGCCGCCGGCGTCGCCGTGCGCCCCGGCTACGGGAACGCCGTGCGTCCCGGGCGGGGGAGCACCGTGCGCCGGCACGGGGACGC
>JBKPRL010000251.1:0-4847 GCA_046734535.1 bacterium
AGGCCCACCCACAACTTGCCCTTGAGCAGAGTGAGGCCGACGAACGAGCCGTGGATCAGCACCACGATGGCCACCGCCCAGCCACCGGTGTCGGCGGCCTCCTGGTCGTCCACCCCGAGCGGGACGGCGCCGAGCAGCAGCAGGCCGAACACGGCGGTGGCGAGGAACACGGCGTCGACCGAGGTACGTCCCTGCTCCGACCAGTACACGTCGCGCAGGTGCAGCACGAGGGCGAACTCGTCGAGAACCAATGCCGCCCCGACCCCGAAGAGCGCCGCGAACACCTCGGCCCACGGCCGGTCGTCGCCGATCCGGCTGAACCCGCCCGCGCCGGCGAGGAGCATGAACACGATCCCGAACACCACGTGGTGCACGTGCAGGCCGCCCGGCGCCACGTTGCCGGGCCACCACTTCACCTGGGCGCGGATCATCCGGGTGCTGAAGCGGATGAACAGGAACGTCACCACGAAGGCCAGGAACAGCAGCGCCAGCGGCTGCTTACCGGCGTCCAGGATCTCCCGCTGGTACCAGCCGGACACGGCTCAGCCCTGCGGCTTCACCAACGGGAACAGCACGGTGTCCCGGATCGAGCGTCCGGTCAACGCCATCACCAACCGGTCCACGCCCATGCCCAGCCCGCCGGTGGGCGGCATCGCGTACTCCAGCGCGGCCAGGAACTCCTCGTCCAGCTCCATCGCCTCGGGGTCGCCCTTGGCCGCCAGCAGCGACTGGGCGGTCAGCCGCCGGCGCTGCTCGACCGGGTCGATGAGCTCCGAGTAGGCGGTGCCGAGCTCGGCCCCGAACGCGACCACATCCCACCGCTCGGCCATGCGCGGGTCGACCCGGTGCTGGCGGGTCAGCGGCGAGACCTCGGTCGGGAAGTTCTTGTAGAACGTCGGCAGCACGGTGCGCGCCTCGACCAGCTCGTCGTAGAGCGCCTGGATGACCGCACCGCGGGTCCAGGCGGGGTCGTAGCCGACGCCGGCCCGGTCGCACAACTTCACCAGTGCCTCCACGGTGGTGTCGTTGTCGACCGTCTCCCCAACCGCCTCCGAGATCGCGTCGTTGACCGTCATCACGCGCCACGCTCCGCTGAGGTCGTACTCGGTCGTCACGCCGTCCGCGTCGACGCGCCGCGCGACCGGGGAACCGTACGCCCGCGTCGCCGCGTGCTGCACCAGCTCCCGCATGAGGGCGAGCATCGTGTCGTAGTCGCCGTACGCCTCGTACGCTTCCAGCATCGTGAACTCCGGGTTGTGGGTGGCGTCGGCGCCCTCGTTGCGGAAGTTGCGGTTGAGCTCGAAGACCTTCTCGATCCCGCCCACCAGCAACCGCTTGAGGTACAGCTCGGGCGCGATGCGCAGATACAGCCGCAGGTCGTAGGCATTGATGTGGGTCAGGAACGGCTTCGCGTTGGCGCCGCCGTGCACCTTCTGCAGGATCGGCGTCTCGACCTCGACGAAGTCGCGGCCGGTCAGGAACTCACGAACCCCGGCCACGGCCCGGCTGCGCAGGTACAGCGCGTCGCGGGCGGCCGGATTCACGATCAGGTCCACGTGGCGCTGGCGCACCCGCGCCTCCGGGTCGTGCAGCCCCTTGTGCTTGTCCGGCAGCGGACGCAGGCACTTGGCCGTGAGTGTCCACTCGCGAGCGTCGACCGACAGCTCACCGCGCCGGCTGGTCACGACCTCCCCGATCACCCCGACGTGGTCGCCGAGGTCGATGTCGTGCTGCCACCGACGCATCGACTCCGCACCCACCCGGTCGGCCTCGAGCATCACCTGGAGGCGGCCGGTGCCGTCCTGGATGGTCGCGAACGCCACGCCGCCAGCGGTGCGGCTGAGCACCACCCGTCCGGCCACCCCCACCTCGGCGCCGGTGTGGTGGTCCGGTGGCAGCTCCGGGTGGTCGGCCCGGACCTGGGCCGCGGTCGCGGTGCGGGCGAACCCGACCGGATAGGGCTCGACCCCCTGCTCCCGCAGGCGGTCGAGTTTCAGTCGCCGCACCCGTAGCTGTTCCGGCAACTCACGGTACGGCTCCAGCCGGCCCGGCTCGTCCTCGGCCACACCGACGAGCGGCATCGGGACCGCACCCTCCACATGAGACGGTGTCGGGGCGAGGCTGGGCCGACCGCGGCGGAACCACCGGCCCGGTGTCGGCAGATCGACGAAGCCCTCGGCGATCCCCATCGCCACGCTGATCCGGGCCAGATCGCGGGTGCTGCGGAAGCAGATCAGCCGGGGCACCCAGTCCGGGTGGTACTTCGCGTTGGACCGGTAGAGCGACTCCAGCTGCCACCACTTGCTGAAGAACAGCAGGGTCGAGCGCGCCACCCGGATGACCGGGCCGGCGCCGATGCGCCCACCGGCCTCGAACACCTCCCGGAACATGGCGAAGTTCAGCGATATCCGCTCCACCCCGAGCTGCCGCGAGGCGGCCACGAGGTTCGCCACCATGAACTCGACGATCCCGTTCTCGGCGCCCGGATCGCGGCGCATGAGGTCGAGTGAGAGTCCGTGCACACCCCACGGCACCAGCGACAGCACGGCCCGCAGTCGGCCGTCCCGGTCGACCGCCTCGACCAGCACGCAGGTGCCGTCGGCCGGATCGCCCAGCCGGCCCAGCGCCATCGAGAAGCCACGCTCGTCACCGGTGTCCCGCCACGCGTCCGCGTGCTCGGACACGTCGGCGAGATCCTGGTCGGGGAGCTCGGCGTGACGGCGCACCCGGCACCGGTACCCGGCCTTCTCGACCCGCCGTACGGCCTGGCGCACGCCGCGCATGGCGCGCCCGTCCAGGTCGAACTCGGCCGTCTCGAGGATGGCCTCGTCGCCCAAATGCAGCGCGTCCAGCCCGGCCCGCCGGTAGGCGATCGCCCCCTCCTCGCTGGCCCCGAGCACGCCGGGTGTCCAGGCGTACCGGCCCGCCTCGGCCAGCCAGGACTCGATCGCGGCCGGCCAGGCCTCGGGATCGCCGACCGGGTCGCCACTGGCCAGGCTGGTCCCGAACACCACCCGGTAGGTGATCGCCGACTTTCCGGTGGGCGAGAAGATGGCCGCTTTGTCGCGGCGGGTAGCGAAATAGCCCAGCGAGTCCCGGGCGCCGTTCGCGCCGAGCAGCAGCCGCAGCTGCGACTCCTGGTCCGGCGTCAGGAAGGCGTGCTGCCGGGTCGGCCGGAACAGCATGTAGGCCGCGGCGATGAAGGCCAGCCCGCCGAACAGTCCACACAGGAACGTCACGAACGGCACCGGCCGGCCCTGGATGTCCAGCGTCTCCGCGTCGCCCAACCCGCCCACCACGTGGTTGACCGCCCAGGCGACCTTGTCGTCGGCGGCGTGCAGGCTGCCCGGGAACGCGAACACGAGCAGGATGCCGACCCCACTGGCGATGATCAGCCCGGCCACCAGCGTGGCCAGCGCGCGCCAGCCGTTGCCCTTCTCCACCCGGGCGGTGAACTGCCGCCGGGCCGCGATGGTCAGGCCCAGCAGCAGGCCGAGCACGGCCGCGGCGAGAAACAGCGTCGGTTGTTCGAAACCGCCGCCGAGCGAGCCGAGAAAGGCCGGACCGAAGTAGAACAGCACCACGATCCACCACGACATGCGGGTGCGCCGGCGCAGTGACGCGGCGATCAGGCCGAGGAACGCCGCGTAGGCGAGGTTGGGCCGCAGCGGGATCGCGAGGAACTCCGAGGCCGCCCGGATCGGTTCGGTCCGGTGACGCAGCAGCGGTACCAGTGCGAGCAGGACACAGAAGGTGGCGACCACCGTGAACAACGAGGCGAGGAACCCCGGCACGCGCGACAGCACCGGCCTCGGCCGTCCCGGCGCCGCGCTGGGCCCGGGTCGGCGGTCCGCCACGCTTCCTGATTCCGCTCCGCGAGCGTCGCCGGAACGGCGAGCACGCGCCTGCGTGGCCATGACCTCACTGTGCCACCGGGTCAGCCTCCGCTGCGCCGGTTGGCCCACATCCGTTGCGTGTGCGCCGGACCGTGGCCGCCCACGACCTTGCCCCGCGCGGTCGGCTGCGGCTGGCCCTTGCCCTTGCCGCGGGCGCGGCGTTCGGCCCGGTTCAGCGGTACGTCGTCGGTCACCGCTGGTTCCGACTCGTCCGCCACGGGTGGCTCCACCGGCGGCTCGGTGATCTTCTCGGCCCGGCCCGGGGCCTTTGCGGCCTTCGCCGCCTTGGCGGCCGACTGGGCAGCTGGCGCCGGCTCGGGCTCGGCGGACGCGGACTTCTTGGCAGGCATGACTCCTCCTGAACGCGAAGGGGGTGATTGGTGCCAGATGGGGACCGGCAGCTCAGGAGATCATGGTCTCAACCTAGCAGTTTCGCCCCGCGCGACGCACCCGGGATACAACTCGCGAGCGTCGCCGAATGAAACCACATCGTGAACGCCCCCGGCCGCACAACCGGATCGGGCCGCCCATGAGGTAGGAATGAAGGAGACCACCCGACCACCAGGAGCGCATGGTGCCTGATCCGCAGGATCTCTACCAGCTCGCCGGCGACCTGCCGGACCTGGGCCGACCGGTGCTGATCCAGGCGCTGACCGGGTTCGTGGACGCTGGATCGGCGGGCCGGCTGGCCCGCGAGCACCTGCTGGAGACGCTGCCCGGTCAGGTGATCGCGACCTTCGACATCGACGCGCTGCTGGACTACCGGTCACGCCGGCCGGTGATGCTCTTCGTCGAGGACCACTGGGAAAGCTACGAGGAGCCGACCCTCGCCCTGCACCTGTTGCACGACCGCTCCAACACGCCGTTCCTGCTGCTGGCCGGGCCCGAGCCGGACCTCTACTGGGAGCGGTTCACCACCGCCGTCATCGGCCTCATCGACCGGCTCGGGGT
>JBKPRL010000252.1:0-9259 GCA_046734535.1 bacterium
GTGGGCGACCGAACCCCGTCTCGGCTACGACGGCCCCATCGAGCCGCCGCTGGCCGTGCTCGAGGCCGTGCGAGCGTCGAGCACGGCCCTGCTCCGGCGACTGGACGACACGGACTTCGCCCGCACCGGCCAGCACGTCGAGCACGACTCCTACTCCGTCCAACAGTGGCTCGAGATCTACGCCGGGCACGCCCACGACCACGCCGACCAGATCCGTCGAGCGCGTCGCGGCGAGCCCTGACGACCCGGGGTCGGTGCAGCCCGGCCCGGACGCCAGCAGCGGTCAGGACGTGCGCTCGAAGTCGACCTCCTTGGTCTCGACCGTCCCGGCGGTCCGCCCTGGCGCCTTGTGGAACTTCCAGTAGAGGTTGGTGTGGGCGATGACCTTGTCCGGCGGTGGTGCCCCGTACTCCGTCAGATCCTCCGTGGTGTGCGCATCACTGACCAAGGTCGTGTCGTACCCCCTGACGAACGCGCCGTGGATGGTCGAACGGATGCACTCATCCGTCTGCGCGCCGACGACGAACAGCCGGCCAACACCGAGGTCCGAGAGCACGGTCTCCAGCTTGGTGTCCTCGAAGGCGTCGCCGTAGCTCTTGTCGACGTGCGGCTCGGTCTCGTCCGGGGTGAGCTCGGGAACGATCCGCCAGTCGTCGCTGCCCTTTGCCAGCTGCTCGTCGGTGTGCTGCACCCAGACGACCGGGACCTGCTCCTCGCGGGCCTTGTCGACGAGACTGCCGACGTTGGCGACGACCGCGTCCCGGTCGTGCGACCCCCCGACGACGCCGTTCTGCACGTCGATGACCAGGAGGGCGGTGTTCGGACGGTTGTCGAGTGTGGTCATGCCCTCTCCTTGCTCACGCTGAACCCCTCTGCCATGCAACGTACCCACAAACGGCCGTCGCCAGCGGGCTGCGGCCGCTCACGCGATCGGGCGATGGTACGCGACGGTCGGTGGTTGCAGGAGCAGGCGCTGGCGGTCGGTCAGCTGCGCAAGGAGCTCGGGCGGCCAGCGCTGGTCCTCCGCCCAGCTCGAGCTGCCCGGTGAGTACTTGTACAGGAGCGTTCTTCGCTGCCCAGGACCGCGCCACGGCACGGTGGCGTGGGTCAGCGCCTCCGTGAAGAGGACGAGGTCGCCCGCAGCCAATGGGATCTCCTCGACCAGCTCCTCGACACCGGGCGGCCGCACGAAGGCGGCCTTGTGGCTGCCAGGGACGCAGCAGAAGCCGCCGGCCCCGCGCGGGTGGTCGACCAGCGCCCACTGCACAGCGACCAGGCCGCAGTGGATCTCCCCGTTGCGCACCACGTAGTACTGCGCAGGGTCGAACGGGGTGGCCCCACCGTGCAAGCCCAGCCCGCTCGTGCCAGGCGACATCACGATGCCGTACGTGTGGTCCAGACGGGCGAACGGGCCGCACAGCTCGACGACGACCTCGACGACGGACGCGTGGTCGATCAGTGCCCGGAACGCCGCCGCGTGCAGAAGGTGGCCGCTGTAGCGCTGGCTCTGGATGTCCGCGCCGGGGGGCGGCAGGCGGAGCGCGTCGACTGCGTCGTTCAGCGTCGCGACCTCCCGCGCCGTCAGCGCACCGCGGCGTACGAGGTAGCCATGGAGGTCGAAGCGGTAGCGCTCGGCGTCCGTCAGCGGCCCCACCCACGGCACCCTAGGAGCACGCTGCCGCTGATCGCGCGCCTCGTGGCCGGCGGGTCGGGTGCGTTCACGCGGTTCCCCCGACGCCGCTCACACCGTCCCCCTAGGGTGCGACCGATGGACAGGCTCCGCTTCGGCAGCTTCCTCGCTCCGCACCATCCGCTGGGTGAGAGTCCCACCTTGTTGCTGCGCCGCGACCTCGACCTCGTCGAGCAGCTCGACCGTCTCGGCTACGACGAGCTCTGGTGCGGGGAGCACCACTCGAGCGGCTGGGAGACGATCGCCTCGCCGGAGATGTTCCTCGCCGCGGCAGGCGAGCGGACGAGAGCGATCCGGCTCGGCACGGGTGTCGTGTCGCTGCCCTACCACCACCCCTTCCACGTCGCCCAGCGCATCGTGCAGCTCGACCACATGACCCGCGGGCGGGCGATGTTCGGCAGCGGCCCAGGCGCCCTCCCATCGGACGCGCTGACGCTCGGCGTCGACCCGATGCTCATCCGGGACCGCCAGGACGAGGCGCTGGGCGTGATCCTCCGCCTCCTCGCCGGCGAAGACCGCTTCACCTACGAGTCGGAGTGGTTCACGCTCCGCGACGCGGCGCTGCAGATCCTGCCGTTGCAGGAGCACCTACCGGTCACCGTCGCCTCGTCGATCAGCCCGAGCGGGATGCAGCTGGCCGGCAAGTACGGCATCGGCGTGCTCTCCATCGCCTCCAACTCGACCGAGGGGATCCAGGCCCTGCCGACGCAGTGGTCGTTCGCCGAGGAGAGCGCGGCGATCCACGGGCAGAAGGTCGATCGCCGTGACTGGCGGGTGCTGATGGCCTGGCACATCGCGGAGGACAAGGAGCAGGCCCGGCGGGACGCCGTCGACGGCCTGCACCGCTGGCACAACGAGTACAACGTGCACGTCCTCGGCCGGCCGGGCGCCGAGTGGGTCGAGAGCCGGTGGGAGCTGCTGGAACAGGTCGTGGACACCGGCTCGAACGGCGCCGGCGCGGCCGTGATCGGCACGCCGGACGAGCTCGTGGCCGCCATCCGCCACCTCTACGAGCTGACCGGCGGCTTCGGCGTCGTCCTCGGCTTCGCCCACGACTGGGCCAACCGGGAGGCGACGGCCCGCAGCTGGGACCTGGTCGCCCGCTACGTGATCCCCGAGCTCAACGGACAGCTCCGACCCCTGCGGGCCTCGGCCGACCACCTGCACGAGCACCAGGCCGAGCTGATGGCCGGCGCGTCCGCGGCGGTGATGCAGAAGATCATGGCCAACCCCCGCGCCGCCGACGCGATGTCCGTCACGTTGCAGCAGTTCGCGGCGCGGCGGGCCGGTCGATCGGAGCCCGCGGCGGACGAGCGACCGCACGAGACGCCAGCAGACGACCAAGCGCCGGCCGACGACTCAGCTTCGATCGACGGCGCGCCCTGAGGCCGACCTCAGTCGTCCCGCTGGGCGACCGCGTTCGGCGTCACGTTGACCTTGGGCTCGTACTCGACCGCCTCGACCTCGCGGGCACGACCGGCGTAGCGGGCGCGCAGCTCGGTGACGCAGGCTGGGCACGGTCCGTAGAGATCGGCCTCGGTCGGGCGGTGGCAGCGCGGGCAGTCGTAGCTGGTCATGGTCGGCCGTCCCGACTGTACGCAAGGCTCAGGACGTGTGGAGCGATAGCCCGCACCGGCGCTGGACGCAGTGCCGAGCGAACCGAGTAGGCCCAGCCAAAGCGTTCTGGTCGCGATTTTGCCGCTCCTGGCGGGAATTTCGCGACCAGAACGGAGCAGGCAGGATGGCGACGAAGAATCAGTCCGTCGAGCGGAGGAGGCGTCCGGGGAGCGCGCCCGTGTGCTGGCCGTGGTCCATGAAGACCTCGCCGTTCACGAGCGTGTAGTCGTAGCCGCTGCTGCCCTGGACGTAGCGCCCGGCGCCGCCGGGGAGGTCGTGGACGAACTCGGGCTGGTGCAGCGTCAACGCCTCGAGGTCGATGACGTTCACGTCGGCGAAGGCCCCGGGGTGCAACGCGCCGCGGTCGGCGATGCCGAACAGCTGCGCCGTGTCGGACGTGAGCCGCCGCACCGCCTCCTCCAACCCCCACCGACCCCGCTCACGGATCCAGTAGGTGAGGAAGAACGTGGGCTGGCTGGCGTCCATGATCTGACCGACATGGGCGCCGGCGTCAGCCAGACCCAGCGTCACCAGGGGATCGTCCAGCATCTCCTCGACTGCGCCGAGGCGCTGGTTGAGGAAGGGGAAGTTGCACACGAGCGCGCCGTCGGTCTCGAGGGCGAGCTCGATGAAGGCCGCCGCCGCCGACACACCCCGCTGCTCGGCGTGCGCGGCGAGGCTGCTCTCAGGCGGGCAGTCGTAGCGGGCCGGGCCAGGCGGCAGGACGAAGAGCATGTCGAGGTCGAGGCGGGGAGGGTGCTCCTCGGCCTCGGAGATGAGCTGCGATCGGTGCACCGAGTCGCGCAGCACGAGCAGCTGCTCCTGCAACGACAGCCCGCGGAGGGCTTGCCACGCCGGGCTGCGGTCGAAGGGCGTGCGGCTCTGGAGGCCGAACAGCACTCCGACGCCGCGGGCCGTCGTCTGCGGACGCACGCAGCCGCCGAGCGCGTTCTGCTCCTTGGCGAAGCCGACGACCTGGCGGAACAGCTCGGGCCGGCGGTCCGACTGGACCAGCCCGAACGTGACCGGGCGACCCGAGCGGCGAGACACCTCGCCCATCCAGGCCATCTCGGCCCGGGTGCCCGCCAGATCCTCGCCGTCGCGCTCGCCGAGACGGGAGGCCGTCTCGAAGATGCCCCGCCGGTGGCGGCCGAGGACGTCGGCGAAGGCGAAGAGCTCGTCGGGCGTGGCCCAGGTGCCGGGGACAGGACGGCCGTCGGGGATGGTGTGGAGCAGCGTCCGCGAGGTCGAGAACCCGAGTGCGCCGGCGTCCATGGCCTCGTCGACCAGCTGCGTCATCGCCGTGATGTCGTCCTCGGTGGCGGGCGTGTCGTCCAGGCTGCGCTCGCCCATGGCGTGGTGGCGGACCGCGCAGTGGCCGACCATCCCGCCGACGTTCGGTCCCTTGGGGAGGCGCCCCATGGACCCCAGGTACTCGCCGTACGTGACCCAGTCCCAGGGCAGACCGCCGAGGATCGCGTCGCGGGGGATGTCTTCGACGCTCTCCATGATCTCGGCCAGGTACGAGCGGTCCTCCGGGCGGCAGGGCGCGAACGTGACGCCGCAGTTGCCCATCACGACGCTGGTCACCCCGTGCCAGCAGCTCGACGTGCCGATCGGATCCCAGGCCAGCTGGGCGTCCAGGTGGGTGTGGATGTCGACGAAGCCCGGGGTGACCACCCGGCCGTCGGCGTCGATCTCCCGGCGGGCGCGTCCGGCCAGCGCCGGCTCGACAGCGACCACGCGGTCACCGACGATGCCCACGTCCGCGACGCGCGCCGACGCTCCCGAACCGTCCACGACGGTGCCGTTCCTGATGACCAGATCCATGTCCACAAGCCGTCCCCTCGCTTTCGGGCATGGTGTATCGGAGCGTGTCTAGCGATCGACCGCCCGGCCCCGCCAGGTATGAGGCCCATTTGTCACACAGGTGCAAAAGTCTGCGCGCGGGCCGTCATCATCCGCACGCCGTACGTAGGCCCCGCCGTCCGCCCCTCGCCGTCCGAGGCCAGAGCGCCTTCGTGCTGGCGTTAGGCTCCTGCCCGCTCGAAGGGAGAAGTCGCAGGACATGACCCGGCTCGGCATGGTCGCAGCGGCCGCTGCGACCCTGGCAGCAGTGGTGCTGGCGCCGACGGTCGGCCACGCCCAGAGCGTCGACGCCGCGGCGCGGGACCTGCGCACGCACGACGTCACGTTCGAGAACGGGGCGGTGACCGACCAGGACGTCGCCGACCTCGACAGCGTCACGGCGCAGCTGCAGACCGACGGCGGCGTCACGAAGGTCGTCGTGCTGGCCCACCCGGTGGACACCTCTTCCAGCGCCAGGGCGTTCGCCGGCAAGGTGCTCGACGCGCTCGGTGGTCGAGGCCGGGTCATCGTGTTCGATCCGCAGGACGTGGGGATCGCCACCAACGTCGCCGGCGAGGCGTCCAAGGTCAACAGCGCCGAGCTGGCCGCCATCGACGCCGCGAACCGCTCCAACTCCTTCGCCACCGGCGTCCTCGCCGCGGCGGACACGCTGGGCGTCAAGGGCTCCTCGGGCAGTGCCCCCAGCGCCGGTGGCCAGGACCTTGGCGCGCCGGGCGGCTCGACCGGGAGCATCCTGCCGGTCCTCCTCCTGGTGGCCCTCGTGGGAGTGGTCGGCGTCGGGTTCTACCTGTGGTGGTCGTCGCGCAAGCGCAAGGCCGCCGCGGCGGCGTCGAGCGTCTCCCAGGCCGAGGGCGAGCAGACGGTCCGGGCGGAGGTAGAGGCGGCGTCGAACCTGGTCATCGACCTCGCCGACCGAACCGAGACCCCCGGCGCACCGGCCGAGGCGGTGACCGCGTTCCGTGACGGCGCCTCTGAGTTCGCGGAGCTGCAGGACGACCTCGAGGCGGCGGACACCCGCCAGGAGCTGGAGGCCGTGTACCCCCGACTCGTGCACGCTCGCTGGAAGCTGGAGTGCTCGAAGGCCATCCTCGACGGGCAGCCCACTCCCACCGAGCCCACCCCCGGATCGCTCTTCCCTCCTCCGCCGCCACCGCCACCGGGCGCCTCGCCCGTCCCGTCGGCCCCGGAGCCGCACTACCAGCGCCACACACAGCACAGCCCCTGGCTCACCGACGCCGCCATCACAGCGATCACCGTCCTCGCGTCCCGTGGTCTGGCGAGCGCCCGGTCCAGCCCGCGGCGGCAACCGAGCGACGACGTCTGGTTCCGTGACCGCTACGGCGGCTCGGGCGGCCTCGGTGGGGCATCGAGCGGCGGAGGTCGACAGAGTGGGAGCCAGTCCCGTCCGAAGATCTCGATGGGCGGACAGCGCGGACGCGGGATGGGGGACCGCTAACCACGAGCAGACGGCAGCAGGTCAGCGTTCACGAAAGGACAACGAAGGTGTTCAAGAAGTGGTGGAACTACCTCAAGGCGTGGTTCACGAAGAAGAGCAACGACGTCATGGACCCCGAGATCGAGATCGAGCAGGCGATCCAGGACGCCCGGCGCAAGGACCAGCAGCTGCGCAACCAGGCAGCCCAGGTCATCGCCCACCGAACTCAGGTGGCGGCCGAGCTGGAGGACACCGCCGGCGACGTGGCCGAGGCCAAGGAGCTGGCCAAGCAGGCGCTGCTGCGCGCCGATGCGTCGACGAAGGCCGGCAACGCGGCCGACGCCGAGAAGTGGAACGCCGCCGCGAGCAACGTCGCGATGAAGCTCCAGGCCGCCCAGAGCACCGAGGACATGCTGCGCAAGCAGCTGACCATCGCCGACGACCAGGCCCAGAAGGCGAAGCAGGCCGTCCAGGCCAACGCGGCCAGCGTGCAGGAGCTGGCGGCCAAGCGCATGGTGCTGCTCGGCCAGCTGCAGGCGGCGAAGATGCAGGAGAAGGTGAACGACGCGATGTCGTCGATGACCGCGACGGTCGGTCAGGGGTCGCCGAGCCTCGAAGAGGTGGAGAACAAGATCCAGGCCCGCATGGCCAAGGCCAGCGCGACGGCCGAGCTCGACGCCGCGACGGGCGAAGGGGCCATCGCCGAGCTCAAGCGCTCGACGATGGAGCTGCAGGCCGCTTCTACCCTCGACTCACTGCGGGCCGAGCTCGGTCTCGGGGCCGCGCCAGAGCTGCCGGCCGCGACGCCGGCCCCTGATCCCGGATCGCCCCCCGCCTGACCCCCACGCCAGTCCGCTCGCGGAGGCGACCTCGCCGTCCCGGCCGGGGTGACCGTCCTACCATGCGCCGGTGATCGTCCTCGTACTCGGTGGTGCCCGCAGCGGCAAGTCCGCCGCGGCCGAGGCCCTGGTGGCGGGCTGGGAGCAGCCGATCACCTACGTCGCCACGGGTTGGGCCGCGCCCGAGGACCCGACCATGGCCGAGCGCATCGCCGCTCACCGCGCGGAGCGGCCGGCGTCGTGGGTGACCATCGAAGCCGGCGGCGACCTCATCGGCGCGCTGCACACCTACCCCGAGGGGTCGATGCTGATCGACGCCCTCGGTACGTGGGTGGCCGCCCATCCGGACCTGGCCGTCGACGTCGACGCGCTCGTCGCGGCGCTGCTCAGCCGGACCGGGCCGACCGTCGTGGTGTCCGAGGAGGTCGGCCTGGCGGTGCACCCGACGACGGAGTCCGGTCGGCGCTTCGTCGACGTCATGGGCACCCTGAACCAGGCCGTCGCGGCAGTGGCCGACGACGTCCGCCTGGTCGTGGCCGGGCGGTCGCTCCCGCTGCCGCCACCGTCCCCGGCGTGACGGCGCTCGCCGCGGCAGTCACGTTCCTGACCGTCGTCGGCCGCGGGCGCGCGCCGACCCGTGCCAGCCTCGTCTGGTTCGGGCCGGTCGGCCTGCTCATCGGCGCGGTGTGCGGCCTGGCCCGCTGGGGGGCCGGAGCATGGTGGGCCGCCACGGTGGCCGCCGCGCTCACCGTCGGCGTCGACCTGGTCCTCACCGGCGCGCTCCACCTGGACGGCCTGGCCGACAGTGCCGACGGGCTCCTGCCCCACCTCGAGCGGGATCGCCGGCTGAAGGTCATGGCCGCACCCGACGTGGGCGCGTTCGCGGTCGCCGCCGTGGTCGTCACCCTGCTCCTGCGCACGGGCACGCTGGCCACCGCCGACCTCCACGGCTGGCATTGGGCCGCAGTGCTGGCCGGGCTGTGGTGCGGCGCCCGCGCCGCCATGACCGTCATCGTGACCTCGGTGCCCTACGCCCGCCCCGAGGGCGGCCTGGCGACCGCGTTCGCCGGCGGCCAGTGGTGGGCGGCGGTCCCGGGTGTCGTCCTCGCGGTGATCGCGGTCACGGTCGGCGACGGCGGGCGAGGTCTGCTCGCGCTGGCGGGCGGCGCGCTGGCGGCCACGGGGGTCGTCGCGCTCGCCCGCCGCCGGCTCGGCGGATTCACCGGTGACGTGGCCGGCGCCGCTGGGATCGTGTTGGAGACCGCCGGCCTCCTGGTGGTGGCGGCGCGGTGGTGATCGGACGAGCGAACGGCCTGCTCGGCCGCGCTCAGGGCGGGCTGTCGTGGCCGGCGCGGGCCGGGACCGTCGCCGCCGGTCTGGCGTTGGCGCAGGTCCTGCCCGAGCCGCCGAACCGCTACCACCCTGTTGCCTGGTTCGGCTCGACCATGGAGCGAGCGGAGCAACGCCGCTATCGCGACGATCGGGCTCGCGGCGTGCAGCACACGGCGATCGGCGCCGCGCTGGCCGCCGCGACCGGGTTCGCGGGGCGGCTGCTCGTCGGCGCGAGGGCCATGAACGTCGTGGCCACGACCGTCACCGTCGGTAGCCGGATGCTCACCTCCGAGGCCGTGGCGATCGGAGCCGCGCTCGACGCCGGCGACCTGGACGACGCCCGCGGTCGTCTGCCCGCGCTCGTCGGCCGCAACCCCTCGGCGCTCAGCGCGAACGAGGTGGCACGCGCGGTGGTCGAGTCCGTGGCCGAGAACAGCGTGGACGCCGTCGTCGCCCCCGTGCTGTGGGGGACCGTCG
>JBKPRL010000253.1:0-4063 GCA_046734535.1 bacterium
TGGCGGGCGGGTGACCACAGCGGCCGGCGTTCAACAGCCTCGAGTTCCGATCTGGGTTGCCGGTCGGGCCGGGCTGAGCGCTGGGCCGCGTCGGGTCCGCCGTCACGGAGTGGAGGGTCTTGCTGTGGTGGATGCCGAATCCTGGACGCCTCAACACGTGACGACCGCGCTGTCAGCCGGGGATCTGGCCGCCGGCGAGATCGATGTCGCGTTGGTTGGTGGTTCGCATCCTGATGCAGAGGCGCTGGGCGCAGCCGGCGCGACGTGGAGCATCCCGGAGATCCTGCCCGGAGCGACGGCGGCCCAGGCCCTCGCGATGGCATCGACGGCCCCCGCGTAGACCCGCGTTCGCCGACGCCGTGGGTCCGCTGTCCCCGCGGCGGCGTCCTCCGGGCCGTGGTCCTGCCTCCGAGAGCGAATCCCACGGTCGACTCTCGACATCGGGAGGAGGTTGGCCCTACGGTCGTTGGCGGTCCGAGCGAGGGATGTGGTAGCAGATGCGCGGTCTGCCGAGCCGGTTCAGTGACTGGGTCGTGGCTCATCCGGTCTTGTGGGGCGTGGGCTCGGGAGTCGTGCTGGTGCTACTCGGCTTTGCTCTCGATCTGGCACCGATCGTGGTCATCGCTGCCGGAGCCGCCATCGGCGTGCTGAACATCCTGCATGCGAAGAGACGAGGCTACTGCCCACTTCCGGCCGAGCCGGGTTCTCATTCGGTACGCGCGGACGCCCAGCATCCGCTCCGGGAGACCAGCGACGACTGAATGGAGTAGGGATGAGGAGGTCTACGGAAGCGTGTGCTTCGACAACCTCGAAGGCGGATCTACTCCACACGCAGGCCTGAGATGGCCCGACTGATGACGAGGCGCTGGATCTCCGAGGTCCCTTCGAAGATCGTGTAGTTCTCTCCCCCGGGTCCAGGAGGGTCCGAGTGATGTCATCCCATACTGCCTGAGCAAGCTCTTCGTCCGGCGGCGTCCACGGGCGTCCGGGCATTTGCGCCGAGTTGTAGGGATGAAAGTAGGGATGGGCAGGCGACTGCGTCGGCCGTCCCGTCACCTCGAGCCCGGCGAAGCATCGATCTCGAGAAACTCAGGCTCCGCGAACGCGGCGAAGCCCGGCGGCACCGGCACCTCGACCCGGCAGAGCACCCGCGTCTGGCGCGGCGTGCCCGGCGGGTTCACGCGCTCAGCTACGACGTCCGCGAGGTCGAGGTGATCGCCCATCGCGCGGCGCAGCGGCGCGACCAAGTAGTCCGGCACCCAGCCGATGACGGACCCCGATCCGGTGGCCACGTGGATTGCTAAGCGGTTCACGGCGTTGACTGCGTCGGCGGCGAGCGAGAGGTGCTCGCCGACACTCAGAGCACTAAGAACCGGCTCTGCGCCCTCGACGTGGCGGATCCCACGGACGAAGAACCGCGTCGTCATCCGCCCCGAGGAGACGTGGCCGTCGAGTTGAAGTCCACCGCCCGCTGGGACCTCCGTGAGGGCCAACCCAGCAAGTCGATGGAGGACGCGGTGGTCAAGACCGTCGCCGGGTTCCTCAACGCCGACGGCGGCACGTTGTTGATCGGCGTCGGGCCCGACCAGTCGGTCATCGGGCTCGACCACGACTACCCACGGGTGAAGCCCCCGAACGGGGACGGCTTCGTCAACTGCCTGACCACTCACCTGATCAACGCCCTCGGCCACGCCCCGGTCACGCGCTGCCGGCCCCGGGTGGTCGTGCACGAAGGCCACGAGATCTGCCGCCTCGACGTCGCCCGCTCGTCGCGACCTGTGTGGGCCAAGACCAGCAGATCTGACCGCGTGTTCTACGTCCGGATGAACAACTCCACCCGCGAGCTACCCGAGGGCGAGCGGGATGCATACGTTGCGGACCACATTCGAAGCGCGAGCCGCCTCCCGGCGGTGTGGGGCAGTCCCGGGCGGGTCGGTGCGACTAGTTCGATCCGGGGATGGCGGCGGGCCAGGACGCGTTGGGAGCGGCCTCATCGCTGGAGTCCGTCGAGGAGCGTGCGCGAGATCGCTCCGAGCTCATCGAGCTGCTGTGGGCTGATCCTGTCGAGCACCAGATGTCGGACATGTTGCCGGTGGAACGGTACGGCGGTTTCGAGCGCGGACAGGCCGGCCGACGTGATCGTGACGTTGACCGCTCGGCCTTCGTCATTGGTCCGGCGGACAAGGCCGCGTTTGCCCATGCGCGTCAATTGATGGTGCAGTCGGCTCTTCTCCCACCCGAGTCGCTGACCAAGCTCGATCGCGCGGAGTCGGTGACCCTCCGCCTCGGACAGGACGGCGAGCACCGTGTAGTCGGCGTGGGACAGGCCACTGTCAGCCTGGAGGTGCTGCTCGATTCGGCCTCGCAGAACCTCCTGCAACTCGTAGAACGCCCGCCAGGCGGTCTGCTCCCGATCGCTGAACGGTCGTTGCGCGCGGTTCACGCCATGGGAGGCTACCGCATCGAGTTGACACATCAACTGACGTCGCTGTAGGGTGACACATCAACTCGCTGAGGGTTGTGGGCGACCGCAGTCGCGCCGAAGTCGGAAGGTGATGACATGGAGACACACGGACAGCAACTCGCCGAGACGTACCTCGAGATGTTGAACACGCATGAGCCTGATCTCGTCGACCGGTTCGTGGCCGAGCACTACCTCAACCACAACCCCTTCGTCGGCGACGGTCGTGAAGCCAACCGACAGTTCTGGACAGCGTTCTTCGCTGCGATGCCCGATCTCAGCGTCACCATCGAGGACCTGGTGATCTCCGGTGACCGGGTCGTCGGCCGCTTCGCCTACCGAGGCACCCAGACCGGCGAGCTGATGGGAATCCCCGCCAGCGGGAACGCCGTGGAAATGCGCTCGATCGACATCTGGCGCGTGCAGGACGGCATGTTCGTCGAACACTGGGACGAGCTCAACCTGCTCGAAGTGTTCCAGCAGGTGGGCGCCCTGCCGCCCTTGGGCGGTCGTCCAGGTGGAGACGTGTGATGCACGTCTCCGCTCAACTCGCGGCGCTCATCGCCATCATGAGCGTTGGGGTCATCTACGGCACCGACGCGTTTTGCGCGCTCGTGCAACGACCCGCGCTCGCCCGCGTCGATGACGGCACGCTGACAGCGGTCATGGGCAACGTGCATCGCTTCGGCGACCGACGCCTACCCGTGCCCGGGATGCTGGGCATGACCGCGTCCGCCACAGCCTGCGTGCTGGAAGCGATCGCTGGCCGAACGGTCGCTGCGGTGACCGCGGGCGCAGCACTGGTACTACTGACCAGCTGGCTGTTGATCTACCTACGGATCAGCGCGCCGATCAACCGTGCCCTCACAGCCGCAGCAGACAGACACCAGACACCGACCAACGCCCGCTCCTTACAACACGACTGGGACCGGGTCATCACGCTCCGGGCCACGCTGCAAGGCCTGGCGGTCGCAGCGCTGTGCATGACTCTCGTGAGCTGACCTGCTGCCCCGGCTCACACCGTCGCCGCGACTCGCAGATCGAATGATCAGATCCAGCCGCACGCGCTCGGGCTGCCCGGTCGCCGGCCTTCGGGCGCACTCCTGCGGGCCGAAGCCTCGCGGGTTCGGTGACACGGCGTCCTCGCCAGGGCTGCGAGCAGATCGCCGAGCTGGTGCCCCCGGACTGTGCTCGCGACAGCAAGCGACGGACGATGCCAGGCACGTACGGAGTGTCATCGAACCGGCGTTCGGGGGGCATCGCGCCAGACATGCGCGATGTGCCTGCTTGAGACTGGCGGTGGACGCAGTGGCTTGCTCGTAGCGTCTCGAGGTCTCTGACGGGTGGCTCACGAAGTCGGGCAAGTCGACCCGCCCACGCACCACGCAGCGCACCATCGACCCGGCGGTACTGGATGGTGCGCTCGAGCAGTGCGGCTATCGCTGAGGGGGATCGATCGGGGACGTCGGGAACCGTCGGATCCGATCCGGTAGGCCTCGCTTCGAACGGCAGACGTGTGGTTGCCGGAACGCACCGGGTTGAGCGTTGTCGGTGTCTGCGAGCCTTGCTCGACCGGCACGGCGCCGGGTAGGACTGCTCGAC
>JBKPRL010000254.1:0-6666 GCA_046734535.1 bacterium
TCACTGGGCATCACCGCAGCCGACGGCTCCGGATGGATCGGCACCGGATGGTTCATCGGCCCGCACACCCTCGTCACCGCGGGTCACTGCGTCTACATCAAGAACTCCGGAGTGCCTGGTCGGGACGGGTGGGTGCGGAGCATCGCGGTGATGGCCGGACGCAACGGCCAGCAGCTCCCGTTCGGCGTGGTCACGTCGAAGAGCTTCCGGAGCGTGCGCGGCTGGGGCGACAGCGGCGACGAGAACTACGACTACGGCGCGATCATCCTGCCGACCAACCTGGGTGAGAGCACGGGCTGGTTCGGCCTCGGGGTGTACTCCGACGCGGACCTGCTCGCGTCGACGGCCAACATCTCCGGCTACCCGGGCGACAAGCCGGCCGGCACGCAGTGGTACGACAGCCACCAGGTCGCTTCGGTGACCCCGAGCAAGGTGCACTACGACATCGACACGTTCGGCGGCCAGAGCGGCAGTGCCGTCTATCGGATCGTCGGCGGCAAGCGGTACGGCGTGGCTGTCCATGCCTATGGCGGCGCGACCACCAATTCCGGCACCCGGATATCAACCAGCGTCTACAACAATCTCCAGGCCTGGAAGGCCTGAACCGTCCTCGCCGAGGGTAGACATGACAGCACGATGACGGGCCTGCAGCCACCCCGGACCATTAGTGGTGTGGTGCTCTCCGAGGAGGGCACACCTATCAAGGACGCTGTGGTCAGCCTGACGAGTGGCCCGGTCCCGCTGCCGGACATCGCAGCTGTGACCGGCGACGACGGCGAGTTCACCATGACCGCACCTGCGGTCGGCCAGTACGCCGTCACGGTCGTCTACCCGGACGGCCGACAGGAGCGCCGCACGGTGGAGGTGCCCGAACCCGCGACCGACGTCGCGCTCGAGGTCAGACCGGTCGGCGGTTGAGCCTCAGCGCAGCCAGTCCGGTCGTGGTTGGTCGCCGTACCAGGCCAGGAGGCGTGCGCGGTTGAGTCCTCGGCCTTGAAGACGTGCGAGTGACAGTCCACGATCGGTATCGGCATGTCGGCCTCCTTGCTCGTCGCTCCCGTGTCAGGCGAGTGAGGTGCGGACCAGGTGGTCCAGACCCACCTCGACCAGCCCGTCGAGCACGGCCCCGAGCCTGATGGCCCGGCCGTCTTCCGACGTTCCCCCGCCGACACCGAGCTGGAGCCCGAGTGGAGTCAGGTCCGGGGCACACAGAAGGGCTCCCGCGGCACCCTCGGAAGTCGGCAGGTCGTGGCGGAAGTGGCGGGGCGCATCCGCCGACGCCTCGTGACCGGCGCCCAGCGTCAGTCGCGTTGTCCCGTCCTCCTCGTGGCTGAGTCGCAGGAGCGTGTCGGGAACCCGGCCCGCGTCCGACGACGACAGGTCGATCCAGCCGCGCAGGGTGCCGGTCGCCGACTCGACCTGGTCGCCCCCGATCGGCTGGACGCCAGGACTTCCGGCGACCCGAAGCAGCACCCACTCCGGAGCATCGTCGTCCGAGGCGCCGGTCGCGACAGCTTCGTACGCGTCGTACCAGGTGCCCGGCGTGACCAGCTCGCCGTCGCGGCTCACCTTCGCGTCGAACTGGCAGCGCAGCCGGTCTGCGTGATCATGCCCGACCACACTCGCGGCAGTCAGCACCAGATCGGGTCCGACGAGGAACCCCGTCCCCCAGGCCCGCGTGCCCGACCGGAGGAGGCAGACCTGCCCCTCGAGCTCACCGAGGGTGCGTTGCCAGGACGCGGGTTCCAGGCCCGCGGTCCGCAGTCGGCCCTCGATCGTGTCCAGGTCGCCAAGGAGTGGCGTGACCAGGCCCACGGCCTCAGCGACGCGAAGCAGGCGGGGGTCGCCGGGCGCCACCTCCCGGCACCGAGCAACCAGCTCGAGCAACAGCCCGCGCTCCTCCAGCGCCGAGACCAGCTGGTCGACGCCGCCCCGGAAGTCCGCTGCCTCCGAGGGCGCAAGTGCGTCGAGACTCTCGTGCATGCGCAGCCGGAGGAACCAGCGCAGGGAATCGGGCGTGAAGATCTCGTGCAACGCATCGGTGAGCAGCTTCCGGTCGCTCGGGGAGAGGGACACCTCCGAGGTGACGTCGGGAGCGGGTCCGACGTACTGGCCGCTGGGACGACGCAAGGTCGGGTCGTTGGCGAGGAGCCGCGAGAGCGCCGTCACCAAGGACTCGAGGTCGACGCCGGCCAGGTCGAGCACGCCGCACACAGCGAGCCGTACGTCGGGGTCGTCGGCACCGAGCAGGAACGCACTCCAGGCGGCCGTGAGAGACGGCGACGGGCGAAGGCGGTAGCGCCGCGACAACATCCCTGGTGCCTCCCCGTGCGATGCCGAGGCCATGGCGTCCAGGGACGCCAGCTCGGCCGCCACGACCCGCACCGGGCCCTGCAGCTGACGTGGAAGGCCGGCCAGGCGCACCACGCGTGAGAGGCGCCTGACGTCGCCTGCTCCGCTTCTGCCGACGTGCAGCGATCCCACCAGCCTGACCAGAGCCATGTCCGTGACCAGCGCCTCGTCCCCGAGTGAGTCGAACCTTCGCTGCGCCAGCACGCGCAGCCTCGCGGACTCGTCAGGGTTCGCGCGCTCAGTCATGATCGCGCCGAGAGCGGAACAGCCCAGCTGGACGAGGGGACTCGAGGCCAGGTCGTCCACCTGCCGGAGCCGAGCTGCCACTGCCTCGACGTCCTTCCACGCACCTGCGGAGACCATGAGCTCTGCCTGCAACCGGGTGAGCCGGTAGGTCTGGTCTGTGACTCCCGCCCGCAGGGCTTCCTCGGCCGCATCGCCCAGGATGACGAGCGCCTGGTCGACCTGTCCGAGGGCGAAGTGCGCCTCGGCCGTCAGCGCGACCAGCGGGCTCTGGGCGGAGCGGTCTCGCCTGGCACTCAGTGCAGTGAGCGCGTCCCGTGGCCGATCGTCGTTCAGCATGGCGCGGACCTTGCGCGTGGTGATGCGCTCGTAGTCGTCGGTGGCGGCCTCGATCGTCGCCTTCTGGTCGACCGCCACTCCCAGGCGTGAGGCGAGGAACGCGCGCCGTGGCCCGTCGAGCTCGTCGAGTGCAGTTTGGAGGAACGGCTCGACGCCGCGGAGCCATCGGGCTGCCACGTCCCGCGTCTCCTCACCGGCCTTCAGCCGGTGGTAGATCTCCTCCGCGCGTTCCCGCGGCTCGGCCGGCCGAGCGGCGTAGTAGTCGATCGCGGCCCGGTGCAGGGTGCGGGACAGCTCGGGGCGGTCGGCCTCGAGCAACGGCAGCGTCAGGCGGCGTAGCTCTGCGCGCTGGAGCAGGGCGCCGTCGTCGGCGAGCTCGACGAGCGAGGTCTCGCGCTCCAGTTCCTCGAACACGCGAAGAGCGTCGTCGTACGTGCTGGCGTGGAGACCGCAGGGCTCGGCCAGCACGTCGAGCACGATGTCAGGTGTCAGCCTGCGCAGCACGAATCCTGACTGCGCCAGACGCCTGACCTCCGGGTCATCTATGGAGCCGAGAACGCGCTCGTAGTACCGGCGCTGGGCGACGGACTCGTCGAGCTGGCGGAACCACTCGGTGGCCCGCGACACGATGCTCGACAGGGCACCGTGGGCCCCGGGGTTGGCGGCGGCGAGCTTGAGCGCGATGGGGTCACCGCCGTAGCGACGAACGATCCGGTCCGCAAGCCTCTTGTCAGTGACCCCGAGCCGCTCGAGGAGCCTCTTGGCAGAGGCCGGGTCGAGTTCTGCCACCTCGAGGTTGTCCGCGTAGCTGCGTGGGACACCGGCTCGCCCGGCAACGATCAGCCGCAGGCTCGGTAGCTTGTCGTGGGCCACGAGCAGGTCGACCAGCCGCAGGATGGTGGCCACCTCTTCGCTGCTGCGGCGCTGCACGACCTCGAAGGTGTCGAGCACCAGCACAAATGGCCGGTTGCCCAGATCCAGCGAGGTGAACAACGTGGCCACCTCGTCGACGGCCTGCCGGGTCGCGTCCACCTTTTCGGACGGCGGGCGCTCCAGCCGCCAGGCCCAGGCGTGGCGGATGTTGCGACAGGCCGCCTTGGCCTCCGGGACCTGGACGGCCACCTGCTTCAGGATCTCGCCGAGGAGCGGGAACGCGTCAAGCCGCGCATCCATCGACGGCCGGTCGAAGTCGAGGTAGGCGAAGGTGACCCGGCGCTGCGGCGCACGCTCCTTGCCGGCCAGCTCGAGGAGCGCCTTGGCGATGAGAGTCGACTTGCCGATCCCCCCGGGACCGAAGAGCGCGAGCACCCGGGCTTCGTTGTGCGCCGACCCGGTCGCGAAGGTACGCAGCCGCTTCAGCTCGGCCTTCCTGCCCACGAAGTCGTTGCCGACCAGGAGCTCGAATGGCTCCAGCAACTCGAGTCGGTCGATCCGGGCATGCAGCTGCGTCGCGCTCGGCAACCCACTGAAACCGGCTTGTCGCAGCCAGTCGCACACGAGTGCGACGGAGTAGAGCTCGGCAAGCGGCATTTCGCCGAGTTCGACGTCGGCGCCGGTGGCATAGCTGCGGATGAGTCCGCCCAACAGGTCACCCTGCGCCGCGGGGTTCGCGGAGATCGCGCCTTGCAGGTCGCCATGCGTGCGCAGGTGGGCCAGCACCTCGACGCGGCGGTTGGAGCCGATGCTCCGCTTCTCGAGTCCATGGTCGTCGATCACCGGCGTAGCGGCGTTCGCCAACGAGCGGAGTTCCCCTTCGGACGCCCGCCTCGTCGGCTGAAGTGTCTCGGGATCGAACCAGCCGAGCACGGCGGCTGCCTCCTCGTAACCGTTCACCGTGCTCTCGCGCGGCGTGGCGGGGTCAGGCTCCGGCAGGTCGTCGTCGTCGGCCAGCAATGCCAGAGCTTGCGCGATGAGCTCCTCGGTGCTGGGAGCTTGGTCGCTCATTGCGGCAACTCCCGGAGCTCGTCCTGCACCCGGTCCGAGAGATCCAGCAGGCTCCCCGGCGGGTAGGCCTTCTGTCCCTTGAGAACGGCGCGGACCTTCTGGGTGAGCTGGAACTGGTCGATCTCGACATTCGCCTCCGCGTACACCTTGGCGAAGAACTCCACGAGGTCGGCCTTGGTCAGGGCGCCCGTCTCGTCGACCAACCGCGCCTGGCGGACGTCGTCCGGCAGTTCGCCGCTGAAACCGACCAGCACCAGCCGGAAGGCGGTCACACGGGTGCCGACGTACTTGCTGAGCACCTCGACGAGGTCGATCGTCGCGCGGTTGAGCGGCACCTTGTGGAATGCGTCCAGGACGAGGAAGACCCGACGCGGGTCGTCGTCGGCGCGCTTCGCGAACTCCCTCGCGAAGTCGGAGTTCCACGCCGGCCACTGCCTCGCGTTCGGCTCGTCGGGCAACGCCAGGTCGTCGTAGCCCAGCTCGCGAGTGATCGCCTTGGCAAGGTGGCGCGGCGAGAGGGTCTTGGCCGGACCCGCATCCCGGGCCGCCTCTTCGAGATCGACGAGCGCGAGCGTGAGCCCGCCACACACCTCGCGCAGGTAGCTGAGCAGACGGACGCTGTGGCTGAGCCCTGTCTTCGGGTCGCCTCGCACGACCAGGATCCGGTTGCCCACGGCGGGCATCATCAGGCCCATCGAGGACCGCAGCTTGGTCCGGTTGATCATGAAATAGCCGCCCGTGAACCTCTGTCGCTGGAGCGCCTGCTTCCAGGCGTCCTCAGTGGCGGGAAGCGTGGCCACGACCGGACCGGCCACCTCCGCGCCAATGGCCGCGAGATTCGAACCCGCCGGTGCCTGCTCGATCGCTTTGCGGAGCAGGGCGAAGAACCAGCCTTCGTCGGAAGCCGCCTCGACGAAGCGCCCCATGCTGGCCTTGGTTGGCGGGCCCTCCTGCCAGGCGCTCGAGCGGTCCGGCTGCACGGCTCTGACGATCGACTCGAGCTCGGCGTCGCCGAAGCTCGACGACAGCGCGATCGCGATCTGGGCCCGCTCCTCGTGCGTCATCGCAGTCCCTGCGCGCGGCGCAGGATCGATGAGCACGAGGTCGCAATCCTTGATGCGAGCCAGCATCTGGTTGCCCTGGCTGATCTCGCGCGCGGCGCCGAGCAGAGCCAGGACCCTGTCCTGAGCCTCGGCCCGCTCGATGAAGGCCTGGATGATCCGCCGACCGGTGAAGTTGAATCCGATGACGTCCGCTGTCGACCATTCCAGGCGCCGGGCCAGTTCGACGAAGTCGTCCTCCTGCTTGATGGCGTCACACAGAGCGCTCTGGAGGAGGACCCAGGACGGCCTGTCGAGCATCATGGCTGCTCCTGCCCGAACACCCAGCCGAGGCCATGGGCCTCGAGGTGCCGCTGGATCGTTGCGATCGGGATGCCCTGGTTGTACTCGGCCGGGGTGACCTGCTTCGTGCACGGCAGGAAGCGGTCGGGCGAGCCGGCCTCGCCGGCGTGGTGGAGCGCCACGAGCTCGAGATTGCGGTCGAGAACGGGGGATCCGGACGAGCCGGGCATCGTGTTGACGCGGTAGTGCACGCGCAAGAAGTCTCCGACGACCCGGATCACGGCGTCGTCGGCGTAGTCATGGGAGATCGGGTCGTGGCAGGGGTGCTGCACGATCCTCAGGTAGGAGTTCTCGGGGAAGTCGTAGTCCCCGGCGCGCGGCTCCACCCAGCCGCGTAGTGGCGAGCTGTCGAAGGGGAAGAGCGGCTGGCTGCCCAGGCATGTCT
>JBKPRL010000255.1:0-3870 GCA_046734535.1 bacterium
GACATCACCGATCCCACCGGACACCGCCGCGTCCTGGCAGTCCTCAAGTATCTCCGTGAAGCCGAGGCAGCCGACGCCTAGACGAGTGCTCCGCTGAGGGGGAAACGCGGCGACCAGTCCCCCAGTCGGTGGTCATCTCGCGGATCCAGACGTTCGGCCACCTGGAACCCGACTGTTCGGCCGTTCCCAGCGTCGGAAAACCGACCGACCCTCGGCGTGGAGCCGACAGCGTGACGGCGGTCTGTCCCCTCCCGACCGCGCTCCCGGCCGGCCGAAACTCATGACCTCCGACCCCAGAACAGGAAGTCATGAACCTCAACATCGATGCCCTCGAGGCAAGTTTCGACCAGGTCGCCGCCCGAGGCGACGAGCTCGTGGAGACCTTCTATCAGCGACTCTTCACCGTGGCGCCGGCGGTACGTCCGCTCTTCGCGGACACCGACCTCAAGCGACAGAAGGGCAACTGCGCGGGCGGACCCAACTCCGGAAGGAAGCACATGACAATCAAACTCAGTGCTGTCGTCATAGGGGCGACGGCACTCACCCTGGCGCTGTCTTCCACGGCGTCAGCCGACCCGTTTGACGACCGCGGAGCTGCATCCGCTCGCCAAGCGCCCGCCGCCAACTCGTTAGCGAAGGTCGGCCCGATTCTGAAGGCAGGTACCGCCGTCACGATCGGGCAGACGGCCGCGAATACCGCCGACACCACGTGCCCGCCGTTGGCTGGCGTCCAGCAGAGCGTGGGCGCTCAGCCCGGCTACACGACGCCGTCTGCGGGTGTGGTGACGCGGCTGTCCTACAACGCCAATGCGGTCGCCGGCCAGGTCCGCGCTGTCTTCTGGAAACCGTCGGCCACGCCCGGGCACTGGACCTTAGCGACCAAGAGTGCACTGGCAAGCGTCACGCCGAGCGCGCTCAACTCCATCCCGACGCGACTCCCGGTTCCGGCAGGTGTGATCTTGGGTATCCAGACCACAGTCGCCAACATGAACTGTGCCGCAACCAGCGGCGCGGGAGACGCGGTCCAGTACTCCTCGACCTTCAACCCGGACACCTCGACCGAGATGACCCCGACGTCGACCCTCCCCAACTATCGCTGGAACATCTCGGCCGTCCTCGAGTCGGACGTGGACGGCGATGGATACGGCGATGTGACCCAAGACGCGTGCCCCCAGTCGGCGACTACCCAGGCCGCTTGCCCGGCTCCGGACACCATCGTCACGAAGAGGCCGGCGAGGATTTCGACCAACCGAAACGTGAAGATCAAGTTCCGGTCGACCATTGCCGGCTCCACCTTCATGTGCAGCCGCGACGGCAGGACGTTCAGGCCCTGCACGTCCCCGTTCAGCAAGCGGTTCGGGCCCGGCAGGCACAAGGTGAGGATCGAGGCGGTGAGCCCCGCCGGCATCGTCGACCCGACGCCCGCCAGCGTGAAGTTCCGGATCGTCCGCCCGCACTGAACCCGAGGACCTTGCGACGTCGGCAGCCCACAGGCTGCCGGCGTCGGCTCATCTCAGCTGCCGAGGGAGTCTCAGGGGTGTCGGGCGCCCTGGATGCGATCTTCGCGGGCAGACCCGCACCGATGACTTG
This sequence comes from bacterium, assembly GCA_046734535.1. GTDB lineage: Bacteria > Actinomycetota > Acidimicrobiia > Acidimicrobiales > Ilumatobacteraceae > DASTFY01. Next base: position 1,591 of record JBKPRL010000255.1, read on the forward strand.
AATCAGTCGTCGCCGGCGTACCGCACGCCGACCTGGCCCCGCAGCACGTCCGGGTCTGCTACTCGATCTGGTGACATGCGCTGTGTGTCCTCAACGGCCCCGTGTTTCCAAACTCCCTGTGGACATTGGCTGGCGATTCGTACCACTGTCGCTCCGAGCGTGGATGTTCACGGTGCCCCAGTTGGCTTCGCGGTCGATGTCGCCCCAGCCAGCTACCGCGGAAGGTCTGGCCGCGCTCTCAGCACGGGGCTTCGGAGCGTGAAGACAAACATTCTTGTCCTCTGACGCGGTCGGTGCACCACGGCGCCCCCCGCGACCCATGATCCCGGCGTGAGCCCTGTCGTAGGCAGCAGGCGGTCCCTCGAGGTCGCCGTCGAAGGGGCGATCAGCATCGCGACTGTCCCTGCACCGTACGGCCCGCCGACAGCGCCCGGTGACACGCGATGGCCCGGTGTACTCGCATGGAGGGAGCTGCACCCGGCGGCCATGAGTCGGCGCTCGTATCAGGCGGGGCCTGGCCGGTGTCTTCTAGGCCACGGAGCTGGGAAGAGGAGTCGCCATGCTGTTGCCGCCGTCGTCCGCATGCCGCGAGGAGGCCGGACCTGAGGTGATGCTGCCTGACCGCCTGATGAGTCGCTTCCTGCGGCGCATCAGCACGGTGCACGACGCGGGCCTGAAGTCCTTCGGGCTGTTCGTGGCTGATCCGGGGGACCAGTCCTTCCCGTATCGCCCCGCCGACGTGGTGTTCTTCGACCCGCTGCGGAATCGACGCAACGACCCCGATATCCGATCCGCCTTCCATGCTCAAGGCTCCTACTTCAGATCCTACGACGACGCCGGGTTCGTCGCCGATCCGGCGGAGGTCCTCGCCGTACATCGACGGCTGGACGAACAGGGGCTCGAACCGGTCGGCTTGTTCCACACCCATCGACGCCAGCCGGCGAACTTCTCACACATCGACTACCGCCTGCACAACCCGACATATCCGTGGCACCTCATCGTCTCAATGCGCGACGCTCGGCGGCCCGTGCTGCGTGCCTTCGGGGTACGCAAGACCCTCGATGAGTTCGGGATCGGCCCCGGAGACGCCAACGAGGGCAGCGAACGCGACTACCCGGGTCCCGAGGTCAGGCAGCTGGCCATCGTGGGCGATCGTCGAGCCGCTTGACCCAGCGGCGAGTGTGGCCCGTCGGTCAGGCGCCTCCCAGCCCATACGCCGGCCGGTGGCCGAGAGGATCGCCGTCATCGAGTCCTCGACCGGCTGGTCGGCTGGGACCGAGCTGGCGAAGTCGGCGAAGAACCGCCCAGCGCCGTCGCCGCAGGTGATCGCCACGAACCGCGCGGAGTCGCCAACGACCTCGAAGGTGCTCGGCGGTACCGGACGGAAAGGCCACCACGCCGCCGGCTCCACCCGGTGCGACGTGCCATCGACCAGGGCCGTGATCCGCCCTTCCACGAGATACACCACGCCAGTCCACGGTGAGACGTGCGGTGGCGCCATCGGCGCGGTCGGGGCGACGACCTCGAAGACTTCGAAGCCCCCGCTGGCGTCCTTGATAGTGACCTCGGGAGACCGAGACGAAGGCGCCCAGCCCCGCCGGGGGATCGCGGCAAGCAACGGGGTCAACCCACCCTAGGCACGCTGACCGGCTGCGGGTCATCACTCAGACTGGGGACATCATCGAGACGTGGGGTGGTTCCACCGGGACCATCCGGCTGCGGACGGCTCATGGTCGGGCCCCGCGATCTCGATCTGATCGACCATCACGCATCCCACAACGATGCGTTGGCGCACTTGGGCAAGCTCGCCGATGCAGAGACAGGCGGGCGTACAGCTACGCACCTTGGCTAGACGGGCGAGTGGTCGGCGGTGCGCTGGCGTCGTCGCCACTGCTGGCTGGCATCCGGGAAACCCTCTATCGCGTGGCCCTACCCCGCGCAACCGGACACCTGGCGCTCCAGCTCGGGTCACTCGGGGAGGACGCCGCAGTCGTCGGACTCACCCGTCTGGTCGTCGACCAGGAGTTCTCGGCCGAAGCGGTCAACGCCAAGCTCCGCTCTTGATGCTCGTGAACCCACGAAAGCGGTTGCGCTACTGATCGACGAGGTCATGCCGATCAGGTAGCGGTGAGCCCGTGGGCCTTGTTCACAACTACGTGAGCTCGGTGGCGCTCCGACCGCGCCATGTTCGTACGGAGCAGCAATCGCACTTATGTGGCCCGCGAATCGATGCAATCAGGCGCCACGGTCAGGGCTGGTCCGTCTGCGCCCGAGCGCGAC
>JBKPRL010000256.1:0-4141 GCA_046734535.1 bacterium
CTCACGATCCCACTGGGACTCTTGCCCTGGACATCCGTCGTGCTCATCCCGGCCTCCGCGCGTGTGTGTCGAGGGACGACCGTCGCGCCCACACGGCTCCCGTCGCACCAGGCAGACACCCTGGTGCGGCCACTGGTCGGCATCGATCCGCACCACCGCACCGAGGATGAGACGGGCTAAGCTGTTAGCTAAGGAGGTGGCCCGGATGACGGCCGAACAGCACCCCGACGCCTACAACATCCACGAGGCGAAGACGAACCTGTCGCGCATCATCGACCGCGTCGAACACGGCGAAGAGATCGTCATCAGCCGCGCAGGCACGCCGGTCGCCAAGGTCGTCCCGCTCAACCCACGCGCCGAACGCACTGGCCGAGGTTCACTCGCCGGGCGGCTCCGCCTCGCCGACGACTGGGACAGCCCATCGGTCAACGACGCGATCGCTCGCGACTTCGGCCTCGCGCCGCAGTGAGCCTGCTCCTGGACACGCATGTCGTGCTCTGGTGGCTGACCGACTCCCCGGATCTCCCCGACGACGTGAAGCAGCGACTCGACCACGAGCCCGCCGTGTACCTGAGCCCGGCGACGGTGTGGGAGATCGCTATCAAGCAGTCCATCGGCAAGCTCACCGAACCGGAGAATCTCGCCGAAATCGTCGTCGACGCCGGGTTCCGACACCTGCCCATCACCGCCGAGCACGCTGTCGTCGCCGGTCGGCTCCCGCCCCTGCACCGCGATCCGTTCGATCGCATGCTGATCGCGCAGGCGCGCTGTGAAGGGCTCACCCTCGTCACCCGCGACCCACAGATTCACCGGTACGACGGCGTCGCGCTTCTCCACGTCTGACCGGCGCCACCGCCGTCACGAGACAGCGCCGGGTCGGCCGATCGAGCAGCTCGCGTCCTTGGCGACCCGAGACTTCCTCGTCGTGCGGTCGCATCATCAACTCGTCACTCACCATGCCCGCGATACCTGTCGGCAGGAGGCACGCACGTGCAGCTGAGATGGATCACTGCGACCGGGGTCTCGGAGCACCCGGTCGACGCGGCGGCGGAGTTGCTGACCAGGTCGGACGGCCTGGTGTGGCTGGACATCCCGGCCTGGGACGAAACCGCCGAAAACCTGCTCCGTGACGTGTTCGCGTTCCATCCCATGGCAATCAGCGACTGCGCGCAGCGCAACCAGGTACCGAAGGTGCACGTGTATCCCGACTACGTGTTCCTGGTCCTGCACTCACCCCACGCCGGCGCAGCGGGGCACGTTCACACCATCGAGCTGGACCAGTTCATCGGCGACCGATACCTGGTGACCGTGCACGGCCCGCTGGGTGCCGCAGCCGACCCGGCCGCCGCGCGGATCGAGGTCGACGCGCTGGCCAGGCGACTCGAGTCCGGCCGGCTCCGCCCTCAGCACGCCTACGATCTGACATACGCGATCGTCACGGCTGTGGCCAGGCGGTTGCGCGAGTTCACCGCCCGACTGACCGCCGACATGTGGAACCTCGAATACCGCTTCCAGGCCGTGGTCAAGGAAGGACCGGCGGGACATCTCCGGAATCCGGAACAGTTCCTGGACGAGTTGTTCCGCGCCCGCCACGGTTTCAGCATGGCCAGGACGCAGGCGGCGACGTCGCGGGCGGTGTTCGCCCGCATGTACAAGATCAAGGCATTCGGCACGGGCCGGGGATAGAAGCGGATCGACGACGCCGTCGACCAGTTCGACTACTTGTGCGCGCTGGCCGAGGGCCAGAAGGAGAACCTGCAGGCAACGATCGAGTTCTACCAGGCTCGCACGAACACGAAGGTGACCATCGCGGCGGAACGCCTCGCCGTCATCGCCGCCATCACCCTTCCGGTCACAGCGGTCTCGTCGATTCTCGGCATGAACGTCATCGTCAACGACACGACTCAACCGCTCGAACTGGCGGTCGCGGTGACGTCGATGGCTGTCATGTCGGTGCTGCTGCTGATCTGGGCGAAGCGGCAGGGCTGGATGTGAGGTGGCATGCTGGGCGACGCCGGCCTCACGACCGCGGGCGCGAACAAGCACGGCTGCTGGAGAAGCGGCTGCGCGACGAGGATCTGCACGCCGACACCAGACCGTCGTCGCCGTGTGCCACGGCACGGACACACCGACCGAGTCACCCCGCGAGGCCGTCCCGACCCACCGCCGTCGACACTTGCCGGTTCGGCCACGGCGGATACCGGGTGATACCGAGTCCGACCTGCCGCGGGCTGCTTCGGACGTGAAAGCTCACCTCGGCGTTGACGTGCACGACCCTGGTGGCCAGGATGCCGCCGTGCACGAGGAACCGGGACCAGAATGTGCAGGACAGACGGGAGTTCGAACAGCGCGTGCTCGTTGGCCCATAGCTGCCCGACTGCGCCCAGACGCGGTCAATGGCCACGTCGATCGTGACCATCTGCGGGACACCGTCGGCAACAACCCCGTGCAACAGAACCTGGCCTGGCTCGCGGGGCTATTGCCGCAAGCCGACGAGGCGCGGGCGGCGATCGCATTGCGGAATCGCCGGAGCACGTCGTGATGAACTGGTTCGCGCAGAACAAAGACCTTCTCGCGATCATAATCGCGACGCTTGCCGTGATCGTCTCGCTCACCACCGTCATAGCCCAACGACGACAGCAGCAGCTCGACACATATCGCCAGATCTACGACGTGTTGATGTCCGAGGACATTCACCGCGGCCGCTGGGCAATTATTGACGTCACAAGGACCAGGAAGACTCCCCAGTGGGACTCGGCGGAGAGCCTCCTGCTTCTCCGCACGCTCGGCGTATTGAATGCATTCGCGACGTACTATCGCCACCGGATCGTCCCGCGCCGCCTGGCCCTCAAGATCTGGCAGTACCCCCTGATGGATATGCGTGCGGGTGCAACGGTGATTCGAGATGCAGAGGTCGCCCGCATTCGCCAGAGTGGTCGTGCCAGTCGCCCCGATAGCTGGGAGCCGTGGGCCGACCTGTGGTGGCTATTCAACCGCCTGCCGAGCAGGCCAAGCTCCGAACCATCGGGCTTTCCGGCTGAATCGACTGCGATTTCTGACCAGATGTCGGATGGTCGAGGTCCATGAGAGCTAGGGCACGCCGATCGACGGCGGAACTTCGACCGCTACGGGCACACTCGGATCACCCGAGCCGGGTTCCGCGAACCCCGTCCACGATAGCCGGCGCACCTGCGGCTCGCTGCTGGCCGATCTCGACGGCACCCACGCATAGCGATGGCGATCCTGCGCCGCAGTTCGGCGCACCAGACGGCGCACAGAACGAGCCGGATTGTGCCTCTGACCTGGGGTGGAGCTGAGGGGAATCGAACCCCTGACCTACTCGATGCGAACGAGTCGCGCTACCAACTGCGCCACAGCCCCATGCTCGCCCGCCGTCGCCAGCGGACGAGACGACCTTATCAGCCCCTCACTCGCCCACCGCACGCCGGTGGGATCCTTGCGGGGCGGTGCCGAGATCGTGCAGCGCGAGTTCGTCGTCGTCCACCACGACCAGCGACGTTCCCGGCGGGATCGGCGGCGGCGGGGCCGGTTGCAGCGGCGGGAGGGCGCTCTCCGGCTCGGCCGTGGCGTCGTCCACACCGCGCCGCCGGGCGGGCAGCAGGCCCACGGGCTCGCCGACGCCCCGGACGCGCGTGGTGTCGTCGTCCTCGTCGGCCCAGGTGTCGGCGACCTCCTCGACCTCGGCTTCATCGCCGTCGGACCCAGCGAGCTCCTCGGATTCGTCGGCCTTGTCGTCCTCGGCGTCGGGCACCGGACGCCGGGTGACCTCGCGGCCACGCCGGGCCCACTCGTCGAGATCGCGGTCGTCGGCCGCCAGGGTGCGACGGGTGCCGGCCATGCGCGCGGCCCGGCGTTCGCGGATCGCCGCCTCCAGCCGGACCTGGCGGCGCAGGTAGACCAGATAGATCACCAGCGCGAGGTCGATCGCCCCGTGAATGCCCCAGACCAGCGGGAACGCGGCCGCGGCCGCGATCCCCGACAGCAGCGCGCACACCAGCAGGGTGAGCACGATCCGCTGGCGGAAGGCGTAGCGCCGCCGGGCGGTCTCGGCGTCGGCCTCCGGGTCGTAGCCACCGCGACCGGGGCGGTACCGGGGCGGGGGCCGTTCCCAGCGGACCTC
>JBKPRL010000257.1:0-18994 GCA_046734535.1 bacterium
AGCTCGAGCTGGCCCGCCGCTCCCCGGGGCCGCCGGATCCGCAGCTCCTCGCCCGCCTCGACGACCTGGCGCAACGGCTGGCGCGGCGAGTCGACGACCTGGTCCTCCTCTCGACCCTCGACGAGCAGCCTCCGCTGCACCGCCAGCCCACCGATCTGCTCGAGGTGGTGCGGACGGAGGCCGCGGCCGTGGCCGTCGGCGATCCAGCGCCGGCCATCGCCGTGCTCGGCCACGAGACGACGGCTGTCGTCGACGAGCGGCTGCTCTCCCGAGCGGTGCGCAACCTGCTCAGCAACGCCTGCCGCCACGCGGCCGCGAACGTGCAGGCCGAGGTCGATGCCAGTGGGGATCGGGTCTGGGTCCACATCGACGACGACGGGCCCGGCGTCCCGGCGGCGGATCGCGAGCTCGTCCTGCGTCGGTTCGGCCGGCTCGACCAGGCCCGCCAGGTCGACTCCGGCGGGGCCGGCCTCGGCCTGGCCATCGCCGCGTCCGTGGCCCGGGCCCATGGCGGCGACGTGGTGGTCAGCGACGCGGACCTCGGTGGCGCCCGCATCTCGCTCTGGGTGCCGGCGGCGTGAAGCCCGCCCTCACCGGTCGAGCGAGAGCTGTGCGATGCGCGCCCGCGCTGCTCGCCGGGCGGGGAGGAACGCCAGCCCGTTCGCGATGAGCAGCGCACCGATGGTCACGAGGAGCAGGACGGCGGCTGGCTGCTGCGTGCCTGGCACGATGCCGAGCGCGGTGGTCAACAGGCTGACGACCCGTCGCCCGAGCGAGACGCCGAGCGGCACGCCGATCACCACGATCGCCGCCGTGACGAGCGTCGCCTGCCAGTGGACGGCCGTGCGCAGCTGGCGGCTGTTCGAGCCGAGAGCGCGCAGGATCGCCAGATCCCCCCGCCTGGCGCGCACGGACGAGGCCAGGAGGTAGGTGCAGCCGACGACGAGCAGGAGCGCCAGCACGGCAGCGAGCAGGAACGGCGCCGCGGTGACCCGTCCGAGGGCCCGCACGCTGGTCGGCACGGGTAGGGCGCCGGGTGGGCTGAAGTTGGCCGCGGCCAGCGCGCGCCTTGCGCCGACGGGCGCGCCCTGACGGAAGTCGACGAGGACGAGGTTCTGGGTGGCCGACGGGTTCAGCTCGTGGTACGCGTCGAAGCTCATGGCCGCACCGGCGCCGGCGCTGTCGGGCGTCACGACGATGCCGACGACGGCGAGCGGACGCGAGGACCCGGAGACCCCTGCCACCTCGACGGTGTCGCCGAGCCCGACCCCGAGGCGACGGGCCACCTCCGCCCCGAGCCCGATCTCGCCGGAGCCGGCCGGACTGCGCCCGCGGAGCACGGTCGGGACGAGGCCTCCCTTTGCGGTGGTGAACGCAAGCGTCGGCGTGTCCGCCCCGTCGACGCTGACCGAGCCGATGGTCGCGCCCATGAGGCCGACCACATCAGGGTTGCCGACGACCGGAGCGACGATGTCGGCCTGGGTCGACGTGTAGGGGTTTCCGAACAGCTGGTCGTAGTCGACGCCCCAACGGTCCGGCCGGTCGATGATGCGCGTGAGGCTGAGGCCCACGCAGACGGCCCCCACCACACCGGCGACGCCGATCGCTCCGGCCAGCAGGGAGGCCCAAGGCCGCCCCCGGGCACCGATGCCCGACGACGCGAACCGCGCGCCGACGGCGAGCGGCATGCCGGCGCCCCGGGGGGACAGAGCGCTCGTGAGCACGCCAGGCCTGCCGCGCGCGTTCGCGAGGCGGGTGCGGCGAATCCCCACGACCGCAGCCGTCGCCACCACGAAACCGCCGAGCCCGACGAGGCCGACGACCGTCACGAACCAGTCCACGTGGGCCCCTGGGTCCGGCTCGATGGACCGGAGCACGCCGAGCGGGAACATCGACGTGAGTGCGTACGCAACGAGTCCGGCGATCGGCGTGGCGATGATGGCGGCGATGCCCCCTTCGACGGCGCGCTCGACGGCGAGATCCCGGCGGCGCCAGCCGATGGCGGCCATCGACGCCCGCTCCTCATCGCTGACGCGGAGGGTGCGGCTGACGACCTGCGCGATGAGCACGGCCGCCGCGAGCACGGAGAGCGCGGCCACCACCCACAGCGCCGTGACCTGGAAGCGCACGGCCCGCCGCGCACTGTCGCTCACGACGCGCTGCGCCCCGGCGTACGCGTCGCTGCCGTTCGGCAGCTGGTGGACCCCCTGCATCACCTCGCCGGGGTCGGCACCGGGGGCCAGGTGGACGGCCATGATCGTCTGCACGACCCCGACGTCGGGATGCCTGCCGATGAACGAACGGGGAAACACCATCATCGGCGAGTCGTCGTCGAAGTCGGAGGGCGCATCCGTGACACCGACGAGCGTCGCGGTGAACGCCGGTACGGCCGGGTCCTCGGAGGTGTCGAAGTTGGCGGCGACCTGGTCCTGGTCGTAGGAGACCACCTGGAACCGGTCGCCGATGCGGGTCCCGAAGCGCTCGGAGAGGAGCGACGCCATCGAGCGGTTGACGGTGAACTCGTCCGGGTGCGAAGGGTCGGTGAGGCGGCCCTGAACGGCACGCCGACCGACGGCGTCGTCGTCCCCGGCGAAGGTGTTCGGCTCGAGCACCGGCGTGCCGTCGCGCGGTGACACGGGGAAGGACGGGACGAACACGAACGACTCGATGGAGGCGACGCCCGGCAGTCTCGCCACCTGCTCGTCGAGGGGCTGACCGCTCAGCTGCGTGATCAGCAGGTCCGGGTCGCCGCCGAAGTGCCGCGTGTAGCGGTCCGGAGCCGAGCTGGTGCGCCGGGTGCCGGCGGCGAGGCCGAGCGCGAGTCCCCCGACGACGCCGATCAGCACGGCCGCGACGACGAGGCGGCCCCAGTGCCGGCCCACCCACCTGCGCACGCGCAGCGCCGACGCCGACATGCCTCGACCGTACGTTGCCCTCCGACCGCCGGGAATGGAGGTAGCCACACCCTGCACGTGCGGGTATCCGCCGACGGTTCGCGGGGGGACCGACCCCGCCGCCTAGCAGTCGATCCGCATCACCCGCCGGCGCTTGGTGGGCGCGCTGACCTGGGTGAACCCCGCCTCCTCGAAGACCTGCACCGCGCCGACGTGGATCTCGCCCCAGGTGATTTCCACGCCGGGCTCGGTGACCATGGCGTAGCCCTCGACGGCGGTCGCGCCCTGCGCCCGGGCGTGGTCGGCGGCCGCCTGCGCCAGCGGGTAGGTGATGCCCCGGCCCCGGTAGCCCTTGCGGACGCAGAAGCAGGTCACCGCCCACACGCCGTCGTCGTCCTTGTCCTCGTGGCGCCCGGTCCACGGCACACGGAGCGTGCGCAGCTTCGGGTAGTCGACCCGGGGTTCCACGGCGACCCATCCGACCGGCTCGTCCTCCAGGTAGGCGACGAGGCCGCTCGTGTGCTCCGCCTCCGGCTGTCCGCACGCCGTGCCGGCCCGGTGCATGGCCAGGCGTTCCTCTAGGCTGGTGTCTCGCCAGAGCCAGCCGGTGACCTTCAGGCGCTGGCACTGGCAGTGGTACGGGTAGTCGGCCGTACCGAAGATCGCCACCAGGTCGTGCCAGGTGGCCTGGTTGGCGGGGACGATCCGCAGCTCCGCAGCCGTGACAGGTTCCGACATGCCCTCCATCCTCGTGGTGTGGGCACCTTCGCGACCACCCCAGCTGCGGATCTGAGTTCGCCCCTCTCGGTGTGCTTGACCGTGGGGTGACCTGCTCGCCTACCGTCGTCGATCGATGACGACCTGGGGCGCCTTCGCCGCCGCCGAGCCGGAGCTGGCCGCGTTCGTGGCGGAGCGGCTGCGGGCGGCGCCGTCCTACCTTGCGACCGTGCGAGCGAGCGGCGTGCCCCGGGTGCACCCGGTGACGCCGATCCTCACGCCCGACGGGCTCTACCTGTTCATGGAGCCGACGTCACCAAAGGGCGCCGACCTCCGCGAGCGCGGGTGCTTCGCCCTCCACAACGGCGTGGCGGACAACGCCGGGACCGGCGGCGAGGCGTCGGTCAGCGGTACCGCACACCCCGTCGACGACGCCGCCGTCAGGGCGACGGTCGCCGACGCTGCGAGCTACGACCCGGCCGACCGCTACGTCCTGTTCGAGCTGCAGCCGGACGAAGTCCGCTGCAACGGCTACGGCGACGTCACGCTCCCCGAGCGCCGACGGTGGAGCGCCGACCTCTGACCGCGGGTCCGCAGCTCGGTCAGATCGGGCCGGGCGGCGCCCCGAGCCGCCCAGCACGCATGGAGACACGGTGAGCATGGCCACGAGGAGGCATGCGCCGCGGCCAGCGCGGCACGATGCCGACACCCACGACCTGATCCGCGTGCACGGCGCGCGCGTCAACAACCTCAAGGACGTGAGCGTCGAGCTGCCGAAGCGCCGGCTCACGGTGTTCACCGGGGTCTCCGGCTCGGGCAAGAGCTCGCTGGTGTTCGGCACGATCGCCGCAGAGTCGCAGCGGCTGATCAACGAGACGTACAGCGCCTTCGTGCAGGGCTTCATGCCGACGCTCTCCCGGCCCGACGTCGACGTCCTCGAAGGACTGACGACCGCGATCATCGTGAGCCAGGAGCGCATGGGCGTCGACGCCCGCTCCACGGTCGGCACCGCCACCGACGCCAACGCGTTGCTGCGCATCCTCTTCAGCCGGCGCGGGCAGCCGTACATCGGGCCGCCCAACGCGTTCTCCTTCAACGTCCCTTCGGTGAAGGCGAGCGGTGCCATCACGGTCGAGCGAGGTGCGGGCACGACCCAGACGAAGAAGGCGACCTTCACCCGTCTCGGCGGCATGTGCCCGCGCTGCGAGGGTCGGGGCTCGGTCACCGACTTCGACCTGACGGCCCTGTACGACGACAGCAAGTCGCTCAACGAGGGTGCACTCACCATCCCCGGGTACAGCATGGACGGCTGGTACGGCCGCATCTTCACCGGCTGCGGCTTCTTCGACCCGGACAAGGCGATCCGCTCGTTCACCAAGAAGGAGCGGCACGATCTCCTCTACAAGGAGCCGACCAAGATCAAGGTGGACGGCATCAACCTCACCTACGAGGGGCTGATCCCGAGGATCCAGAAGTCGATGCTGTCCAAGGATCCCGACGCGATGCAGCCGCACATCCGCGCCTTCGTGGAGCGGGCGGTGACCTTCACGCGCTGCCCTGAGTGCGGTGGTACCCGGCTCAGCGAGGCCGCTCGATCGTCGAAGATCAACGGGGTCAACATCGCCGACGCCTGCGCGATGCAGATCACCGACCTGGCCGAATGGGTCAGCAGCCTCGACGAGCCGGCCGTGGCGCCGCTGCTGTCGGCACTGGGGGAGACCCTCGACTCGTTCGTGGAGATCGGGCTGGGCTACCTCAGCCTCGATCGCCCGTCGGGCACGCTGTCGGGTGGCGAGGCGCAGCGCACGAAGATGATCCGCCAGCTCGGATCCTCGCTCACCGACGTCACCTACGTCTTCGACGAGCCGACGATCGGGTTGCACCCACACGACATCCAACGGATGAACGACCTCCTGCTGCGGCTGCGGAACAAGGGCAACACGGTGCTCGTCGTGGAGCACAAGCCGGAGACGATCGCCATCGCCGACCACGTGGTCGATCTCGGTCCCGGAGCCGGGACCGCGGGCGGCGAGGTGGTGTTCGAGGGCACCGTGGAGAGCCTGCGGACCAGTGGCACCGTCACTGGGCGGCACCTGGAGGACCGCGCCTCCCTGAAGCGGTCGGTGCGCGTGCCGTCCGGGCTCCTGGAGGTGCGTGGCGCCACCACGAACAACCTGCGGGACGTCGACGTCGACATCCCGCTCGGCGTGCTGGCCGTCGTCACCGGCGTGGCGGGCTCGGGGAAGAGCTCACTGATCGACGGCTCGGTCTCGGGGCGGGACGGAGTCATCTCGGTCGACCAGGGCGCCATCCGGGGCTCACGCCGGAGCAACCCGGCGACGTACACCGGACTGCTCGACCCGATCCGAACGGCCTTCGCCAAGGCCAACGGCGTCAAGCCGGCGCTGTTCAGCGCCAACTCCGCGGGGGCCTGCCCCAGCTGCAACGGCGCCGGTGTCGTCTACACCGACCTGGCCATGATGGCCGGTGTCGCCACCGTCTGCGAGGAGTGCGAGGGAAAGCGCTACCAGGCCGACGTGCTGAAGTACACCCTCGGCGACAAGGACATCAGCGAGGTGCTGGCGATGTCGGTGCGCGAAGGCGAGAACTTCTTCGCCGAGGGCGAGGCGCGGACGCCGGCGGCACACAAGATCCTCACCCGGCTCGCCGACGTCGGCCTGGGCTACCTCACCCTCGGCCAGCCGCTCCCCACGCTGTCCGGCGGCGAGCGGCAGCGGCTCAAGCTGGCGACCCACATGGGCGAGAAGGGCGGCGTCTACGTCCTCGACGAGCCGACCGCCGGGCTCCACCTCGCCGACGTCGAGCAGCTGCTCGGCCTGCTCGACCGACTCGTCGACTCCGGCACGTCGGTGATCGTCATCGAGCACCACCAGGCGGTCATGGCGCACGCCGACTGGATCATCGACCTCGGCCCCGGCGCCGGCCACGACGGCGGTCGGATCGTCTTCGAGGGCACGCCCGCCGATCTCGTCGCCGCGCGGTCCACCCTCACGGGCGAGCACCTCGCGGCCTACGTCGGCACCTGACCGCACCCTCCGCTCGTACCGCCCATCAGTGCTGCACCGCAGCTGAAAGGAGATCCAATGGCCACGATCACGGCCAACATGTTCATGGCGCTCGACGGGGTGGTCGACCCCGGCGTCGGGGGCTGGCACTTCCCGTACTTCAACGAGGAGATGGGCAGAGCGGTCGACAAGACGCACGACGCCGACGTGATGATCTTCGGTCGCGTCACCTACGACAGCTTCGCGGGCGCGTGGCCTGACCGCGAGGTCGCCGGCGAGGAAGACGCCGTGATGGCCAAACGGCTCGGCGACATGCGCAAGATCGTCGCCTCACGGAGCCCGCTGGAGCACACCTGGCGCAACTCCGAGCAGCTGCAGGGCGACCTCGTCGAGACGGTCACCGCGCTGAAGGAGGACCCGGCGATCCGGCGGATCGCACTCAGTGGGTCGGTGTCGGTGGTGCGACAGCTGCTCGACGCCGGCCTGCTCGACGAGCTGCACCTGTTCGTCCATCCGGCGACGGCCGGATCGGGCCTGAGGTTGTTCGAGGACGGTGGGCCTGCTCGACACCTCAAGCTCATCGCCACGGAGCCGTTCACCACGGGCGTGGTCCACCTGGTGTACGGGCCGGATCCGAACCCGCCGACGGGCACCTACGAGGAGGCGAAGGAAGCGCTCCCCCAAGCTTGACCCAGGTTGGTCGCTCGGAGCCGTTCGAGCGGAGCCCCCCATCGTGAGGTGAGCTCGTCATGCCAAGGAGTACAGACACGATGCGTGTGTTTCGGATAGCGATGCCGGCGTCGGACATCCTCCGCTCGCGTCGGTTCTACGAGCACGTGCTCGGCGTCGACGCCGACGACACCGTGCCGAGCCGCATCTACTTCCACTGCGGCGAGGTGATCGTGGCCGTCATCGACTGGAAGGTCGAGCCGCTCGGTCCCTTCCGGCCGTCACCCGACCACCTCTACTTCTCCACGGACGACCTCGACGCCGCCCACGACCGGGCTGGTGCTGCCGGAGCCGGGCGACTGACCCCGATCGAGACCCGGCCGTGGGGGGAGCAGTCGTTCTACTGCCTCGATCCCGACGGCAACCCGCTCTGCTTCGTCGACGAGTCGACCCTCTTCCTGGGGCGGGGCGCCGCTTGGTCCTGATGCGGCCACTTCGCGGCCGCCGGCAGTCGGCGCATGGATCACACAGGGATCACGTCGAGGAGATCATCGAGGAAGCGGAAGTCGTCGGCGTTGCGCGTGTAGAGGGGCAGGGCGTTCGCGAGCGCGGTTGCCGCGATCAGCAGGTCGACGGCTCGAGGGCCGCCAGCCTTCCTCCCGGCGGCCACCGCGGCCGCATAGACGCGGCCGTAGGCGCGGGCGGCATCAGCGTCGAACGGCAGCGGATCGAACACGACCTCGGCGCGCTGCAGCCGGTCCTGACGGCGGGCTCGCTCGGCGGCGTCGACAGCGGCGTGGGGACCCGCGGCCAGCTCGGCGAGGGTGAGCGCCGACACGGCGAGCTCGGAGGGCAGCGTCTCGTGGTCGACATGGTCGAGGTCGATGACGACTGACGTGTCGATGAGCCCGCGCTCGTTCGCCTCAGCCACGTGGAGCGGCGTCCTGATCGATCCACTCGTCGACATCGGCGACGAAGCGGTCACGATCGAGCGGGGCGGCACCGGCGAAGACCTCTGCGACTCGCTGGCGCGGAGCGAACCGACGGCGCCGGATCGGGATCAGCTCACCGACGGGCACACCGCGACGGGTCACCACGAACGTCTCTCCCTTGTCGAGCCCGCGCATGATCGCGCCGCTGTCGTTGCGCAGCTCGCGTTGAGAGATGGTCCGGCTCATGGGTCCCAGTGTAGCACTTGTGCTACACGACGGGCCGGCGGGTGTCCTCCTCCGCCGATGGGCGTGCGTTGCTGACCTGCGGTCGTGGCGGTGGAGGGGACCATCTCCTCCTTCTCGAGCCGAGCGACGTCAGCTTGAGTACCAGCCAGGCGCCCGCTCCGCTCATCAACACGGGAAGGACCTCCTCCACCGGCAGGCCGGCGATGTGGGCGATCACGACGTCTCCGGGGAGCTCGTCGCCTCCGCGATGCGGAGCTGGACGAGGCCGGGCCGGTCGACATCCGCCTGCGGCGCCTCGTCATGCCACGTCCACCACTCGTACGGGCGGCCCTGCGGGTAGCCCTCAGGTGAGTCCTCCCACTCCTCTTGGCGGCCGAGGGCGGTCATGTCGAGGTAGCTCCAGGTGCTGCCGAGCGCCTCGTCGCCCCGGTTGTTGATGAAGTAGGTGCGGAAGACGCGGTCCCCGTCGCGGATGAACGCGTTCGTCCCGTGCCACTCGTCGACGCCGAAGTCGACGTCGAAGTCGTCCTTCATCGTGTACCACGGCATCTCCCATCCCATCCGCGCCTTCACCCGCTGGATGTCGGGCTGCTCGGCGCGAGACGCGAAGACGAGCGTGGTGTCGCGGGCGTTCAGGTGGGCGACGTGGGCCACCTGGTCGGCGACCATCGAGCAGCCGACGCAGGCGTGGTCAGGCCAGCCGTGGACGCCGGGTTCGAGGAACGCGCGGTAGACGATCAGCTGCCGCCGGCCGTCGAACAGGTCGACCAGCGTCGCCCTGCCGGCAGGCCCCTCGAACTGGTACGCCTTCTCGACGGCCATCCACGGCATCCGACGGCGTTCGGCGGCCATCGCGTCCCGGGCCCGGGTCATCTCCTTCTCCTTGACGAGCAGCCGCTGGCGGGCGACCTCCCACTCGTCCGGGGTCACGATCGGCGGGCTCTGCATGGTCGACTCCTTTGATCGGTGTGGTCCTGTCGTGGTGATGGTTGACGGTCGGCTGGGCGCGGTCGGTCGGCGCCGCTGATGCTGGGGGCTAGCTGCCGCCCTCCGGCGCCGCGCGCTTCGTCCTGGCGTGGGCCGCTTCGGCGAGCCGCTTGATCGTGTCGAGCCGCCGGTCCCATTGCCTGGCCACCTCGGCCAGCGCCCGGGTGGCCTCGTCGAGACGGGCCGCGTCCACGTGGTAGAGCACCTCCCGGCCCAGCTTCCTGCGGCTGATCAGGCCGGTCTGTTCCAGCACCGCCAGGTGCTTGGAGACCGCCTGGCGGCTGAAGGGGACCTGTCCGGCGAGCGAGCTTGCGCTCGCCTCACCCCGCTGCACGAGGAGATCGAGGACCCGACGGCGAGAAGGGTCGGCGATCGCCGCCCACAGGTCGTCGTCAGGGTCGGCCCTCATCCCTTCGGGCGCTCGGCGAGCAACCGGGCCAGGCGATCGAGGAACCCGCCCCATCCCTCGTCGTGCTCGTCGGCGTACCGCTGCTTCTCGGCGACGGGCCACGCGAGCAGGTCGAGGCCACTCTCGACCACCCGCAGGCGGGTCTGGTCTCCTTCGCCGGCGAGGGTGAACTCCACGAGCAGCGAGTTGCCCGCCGCAGGGTCGTCTCCCGGCGGGTGGTTCCATCGGAACGAGAAGCGGCTCGGGGGCTCGACGGCCTCCACGACGACCGGCCCGCCCTGATCGCCGAAGCCCATGTAGCCGTGCTCACCCGGCGCGACCTCGGGCTCCACCTTGTCGGCGAACCACTGACTGATCTGATCGGGCTCGGTGATCGTGCGCCACACCACGTCAACGGGCGCATCGATCACGATCTCCCGTTCGATCCTGTACTCGGTCGTACTCATGTCGGTCTTTGCCTCCACGACGCATCTCGATGTGCAACCAACGGTAGCACGTCGCATCCCAACATGCAACCCTCGGTTGCACTTCGACCTAGGGCCGCCCGGCGTGGGGTGTGTCGACGCGTTGGGTCAGGACGATCCCGTCGGAGGCGCCGGCGTCGGCGTAGTGGTTGGCGACGACGAAGAGCGTCCGTCCGTCGTCACCCCCGAGCATGCACGCGAAGCAGCCGCGGTCGGCTTCGATCGTGTCGAGGACCTGGCCACCTTCGGCCACCCGCGTGCAACGCTGACCGGGAACGCTGGCGTACCAGATCGCGCCGTCGGCGTCCGCGCAGATGCCGTCCGGAGCCGACCCCGGCCCGAGATCGGCCCAGATCCGCCGGTCGGTGAGCTCACCGGAGCTCGTGATCGTCCATGCCGTCAGCCGATCGGCGTGCGACTCTGCGAGTACCAGGGTGTCGTCGCCGAGCACGACCATCCCGTTCGGGAACCACACGTCCTCGGCCATTCGGCGACTGGAGCCGTCGGGCAGCACGACGGCCACGATCCCCGGTTTGCGTTCCTCCCACGGTGCGGCGCCGGGCATGTCCACCCAGGCTCGGCCGGCGCCATCGACGACGATCTCGTTGAAGGGCTGGCCCGCGGCCCCGTAGGGCGCCTGTTCTGGTCCGATGACGACGCCATTCGAGGTGGTGATCAAGAGCCGGCCGTCCGGCAGCCAGTCGATCGAGAACGGCAAGCCCGCGACGCGTGCCACGACCTCACGGCTGCCGTCACGGTCGAAGGCCAGGACCTCACCAGCGAGCCAGTCGCACATCCAGAACCGTCCGTCGTGCCACCGCGGGGACTCGCCCATCTCTATCGCAGACGCGAACAGCTCGGTCATGTCCGAACAGACTGCCAAAGCCGCCCGGACTCACCGCTCGAGGCCCAAGTTCCGGCGGAGCGCTTCGAGGTGAGCGTACGTACGATCGAGCGCGACATCCTCGCCCCGCAGAGGCCGGCGTGCCGATCTCGGCGCAGCTCGGCGGCATGGCGGTCCTCGTTCGAGGTCGCAACCGGCGACCCGGACACCGCCACCTCGTCCTCCCCGAGCTGTTCGGTGCCAACACGCCGTTTGCGTCAGACTGTGGGCGTGAGTGCCGCCCGGAACCTGTACGACGGCGACGTCGCCGCACCCGCACGGAGCGTGAAGGCGGGATACGACGCGGAGCTGGCCGACCGGATCCGCGAGGTGCTGTCCGACCTGGCCGTCGACGGTGTGCGCGAGCAACCGATGTTCGGCGGCCTCGCCTTCCTTCTCGGCGGCCACATCGCAGTCGCCGCCAGTCGCGAAGGCGGCGTGCTGCTGAGCGTCGACCGCGACGACACCGACGCGCTGCTCGACCGGCCCCACACCCGACCGATGGTGATGCGCGGCCGCGAGATGGCGGGCTGGTTGCGCGTCGACCCCGACGGCCTGCGCACCAAGCGTCAGCTCACCCAATGGGTGAAGCGCGGCGTCGAGCGGGCCCGGACCCTGCCGCCCAAGAAGCGGCGGGTCGGCTCAGGCGAGTAGCGCCGCCCGCACCTGCGCCAGCTCAGCCTCCGCTCGCGAGCAATGCGGCGTATCGGTCGAGGTAGAGCGGCCAGCCGTCGTCGCCGTCGACCCCGGCCGTGATGCCCTCCCAACCCGGGCCGTGGCGATCGATGTTGCGGTGCTCGAGCTCGACCCGGGTGCGCTCGGCCGCCTCGGCGATGAAGCGCACCTCGACTTCGCTCGCGTTCTCCGGCGTCGTCTCGAGCTGCCACGACGGTCCGATGTCCCAGCTGAACACCACCCGATCCGGGGGTTCGTACACGAGCACCCTCGCCCAGCGGCACTCGCTCCCGTCGACGGCCCGGTCGTAGACGTGACCGCCCACGCGAGGCTCGAACACGGTCTCCTCGATCGGAGCTCGGAGGAGGTTGTGCTCGGGCGGCTTGAAGTCGCCGAACCGCTCGGTGAACACCTTGAACGCGTGCTCGCGCGTGGCGTCCACGATGACCTGCTTGCGCACGACGGTCGGAGCCTGGCTCATCGTTCCTCCTGCTGGTGCGTGTGGACTTCGTGCTCATAGCCGGCGAGGGCACGGTTCCAGAACGTGTCGAGCTGGTCTCGCAGCGCGCTGACGCCGGCAGGGTTGAGCCGGTAGATGCGGCGGGTGCCGTCGGCCTGCTCCGTCACGAGGCCGCTGGACTTCAGCACCTTGAGGTGCTGCGACACGGCTGGTCGGCTGATCGGTAGCTCGTCGGCGAGCTCGCCGACGGCACGGGGCCGCTCGGCGAGACGTTCGAGGATGGTTCGTCTGGTCTGATCGCCCAACGTCGACCAGACGTCGGCCGATCCGTAAGCGTTCACGAACGGTAAGTTACTGCTTACCGATGTCGGTCGTCAAGGTGGTTCAGCTGACCACAACGCCTGGGTCGCGCCACCGGATGTCGCTCGAACGCGCCCCTCTGGCGGTCAGTCGCCAGTGGTCCCGTCGATCGCTTCCCGAAGCAGGTCGGCGTGGCCGCAGTGACGGGCGTACTCCTCGATCATGTGGACGATCGTCCTGCGGAGCGCGTGCTGGCCGGGCTCCGGTTCGCCCGCGTTGCGGTCGTCCATGCTCGCGCCGGCGAGATGCCGGTCGATGATGGCGATCTCGTCCCAGAACGCCGCCAACGCGCCGGCAATCGTGGCGTCAGCCGGCAGGTGCCACTCCTCCTCGTCGTCGAACAGCGCCGGCACGTCCTCGGCGAGTAGGACGCGCCGGAACCACCACCGCTCGACGTCCGTCATGTGCCGGACGAGACCGAGCAGCGTGAGTGCGCTCGGTGGGCAGGCGGCACGGCGGGCCTGCTCGTCACTCAGTCCCTCCGCCTTCCTCGCCAAGACGGCGCGGTGGTAGGCCAGATATCCGAGCAGGACGGCGCGCTCGTCCTCGCCGAAGGCCTTGGCGGTGGGAAGCGGCGTGGTCACCTCGGCCATCCGGGCAGATCGCCGTTGCCGGGTGAGCTCGTCACGTCGCCGAGCGTACGCATCCGACGTCGGGTCCCGCCCCGACTGTCCTGGTCAGCAGCCGGGAGCCCTCGGAGCAGGCGAGCCGTCGAGCGGGGGATGAGATGATGGCTTCGCCGCCGGTCAGGTCGGCCCGGGCGGACGGCAGGACGACAACGGAGGGACGGTCATCATGCTTGACGATCTGATCGACCCTCCGGCCACCGCGCTTGCGGCGGAGGTGCGGCAGCTCCTCGACCTGTGCGCGCCCGTTGTCGCGGCCCACAGTGAGCGCAGCCACCAGTTCGCGGCCGCGTTCGCCGCCGTCGATGGCGTCGAGCTCGACGACGAGGTGCTGTACCTCGGCACGGTGCTGCACGACGTCGGCCTCTCGTCGGCCGCTGACGGCAGCGAGCGGTTCGAGGTGCGCGGCGCCAACCTCGTGCGGGCACGGCTGCTCGATCACGGGATGGAGCGCGACCGGGTGGAGAACGTCTGGGATTGCATCGCGATGCACGCCTCCACCCCGCTCGCCCGCCACAAGAGCCCCGAGACCCGATACGCGAACCGTGGCATCGCGCTCGACGTGCGCGGCTCGGGCGCCGAGGCGCTGGAACCCGCGTTGGTCCGTGCGGTGCTCGACCGCTGGCCGCGACACGACTTTCCCGCCGAGTTCGAGGCGGTGCTCGCCGATGAGGTGCGCGCCCATCCCGATTCGGTCCGCATGTCGTGGCTGGAGTCGGTCGCATCGGTGCACGTGCCGGGCTTCGTGCCGACCGACTTCCTCACCAGCCTTCGCGCGGGTGCCGGCTTCGCCTGAGATGTACGGGTCCGACCGCGACGTCGGGCCCGCTTTGCGGTCGTGGCCCACCGGAACGTTGCCTCGGTCCGCCTGGGCCCCGGTAGTCCGGGTGTCACGTCGCGGGCAGGACCGTGATGTACCCGTCCGTTCCGTTCACACGGATGCGCTGACCGTCCCGGATCAACCGCGTGGCCTGCTCCACCCCCACGACGGCCGGCAAGCCGTACTCCCGCGCGATCACGGCGCCGTGGGTCATCAAGCCCCCGACCTCGGTCACCAGGCCGCCGATCGTGACGAACAGTGGCGACCAGCTGGGATCCGTGGAGTTCGTGACCAGGATGTCACCCGCTTCGAGGTCAGCTTCCGCCATGTCCACGATGACGCGAGCCCGCCCCTCGACCGTGCCGGCGGAGACCGGCAGACCGACGAGCGCGCCGGGTGGCAGGTCGTCGCGTCGGTACGACCCGGTGATGATCTCGCCATCGGACGTGAGCACCCGGGGCGGCGTGAGCGTTCGAAACGACCTGAACGCGTCCTTGCGCTCCAGGATGAGCTGGTCATCCACCTGGCTTGTCCGCACGACGTCCTGCAGCTCCTGGAACGTCAGGTAGAAGATGTCGTCCTTCTCAGGAAGCACGTGGGCCTGCACGAGGCGCTCGGCCTCTTCGAGCAAGGCCTGCTTGTAGACGAAGTAGCGGCTGACCATGCCGTACTTCGGATACTCCCGGTATCCGATGAAGGTCCGGACGCGGTCGATCATCCGCTTGGTCTCTGCGGCTCTCTGCTCTCCGTCCGGCAAGGCTCGCAAGCGCTCCAGCAGCTCCTGTTCCTTCGTCCACGCCTCCTGCCGCCCTTGCTCGAAGCGCCGCTCGCCGGCCCCGGGCTCGAAGCTCTTGATGTTGCCGAGGATCACGGGCACGAGCGTGCTGGGTTGTTCGCTCCAGCGCGGCCGCGTGATGTCGATCTCGCCGACGCAGCGCATCCCGTACTTGTCGAGGTAGGCCTGGATGGCGTCTCGTGCTTCGCGCCCGCCTGCGAGCTTGGCCAGCTCGTCCAGGAAGCCCTCGTCCTCGACGTGGTGCAGAAAGGCCACGACGTCCGGATGCGGGCGGATCGCGTCGGCGACGTCCATGAGCGCCAGCCCCATCTCCGACGTGACGTTGTGCGGGGCGGACCGGGTCAGCATGTCGGCCGCGTTCTTCTCGCCGAGCCAGGCCTGTAGATGGTCATTGAGCCACCAGGTGGCCTCCATCCCCGCCATGATCGCCTGAGAGCTTTGCGGGTCGGACAGGATCCGCCTGAGCTCCTGGATGTCGTCCAGGATGAAGTCCAGCAGCGCCGATCCGGACTTGGCCCGGATGTCGCGTTGCAAGGCGGCGACAGAAGCCTGGTTGTCGGCGATCAGCCGGGCGACGATCGCCGGATCGGTCTCGATCGGGGCGGGCGGGGGGCCCGCCGCCGTCGCCCCGCCGGGGTTCCCGTCCGGACGCGAGGGGACGAAGTCACCGCGTTCGAGGATGGTCTGCAGCGCGTCCCTGATCAGCGGATCGGACCTGCCGAGACCCTCCACCAGACCTGCGCGGCCGGACGGTGAAGCGAGGAGCTCGGTGACGTCGACGAACAACCTCCCGCCCGCGTGAAACATCGGCCGGAGGGCTGTCAGCTGCCAGACGGACAGTCCCAGGGGCTTCATGGGGTCGGTCATCATCTGCTGATGACCGACAGAGACGTAGATGTGGTTCTCTCGGTCGCCGACCGCGGGGATGGGGAACAGCGTGGTGATCGGCCGGCTCTGCACGATCTGGAAGTCGTCGCCGACGAGGCACCATTCGATGTCCTGGGGGCAGCCGAAGTGCGCTTCGATCCGCCGCCCGAGGTGCGCAAGCAGCACCACGTGCGCGTCCGTCAGCACCGGTAGGTCCTGCCGCGCCGGCTCGACCGCCTGTTCCTGCGTCCCTCCTGTCGGCACGGCGTGGACGGCCAGCTTCTTGGTGGCGATCGCCTTGGTGACGACCTCGCCGTGTCGCACCTTGTAGACGTCCGCGTTCACCCGACCGGAGACCAGGGCCTCGCCGAGGCCGAAGATCGCCTCGACGGAGGCGATCGTCCGGTTCGACGTGACCGGGTCGGCCGTGAAGAGGACGCCGGCAGCCTCGGGGAAGACCATCTGTTGGACGACCACGGCCATCTGGACTGTGCGTTGGTCGACACCGTTCCGCAGGCGGTAGGTCACGGCCCGGTCGGTGAACAACGAGGCCCAGCACCGAGCGACGTGCCGGCGGATCGCTTCCGGCCCGACGATGTTCAGGTAGGTGTCCTGCTGGCCCGCGAACGAGGCCGTCGGCAGGTCCTCCGCCGTCGCGCTGGATCGGACGGCGTACGCGGCGTGCTCGCCGAGCCGGGCGAGGGCGCGGTCGATCGCCGCGGCCAGATCATCAGGGATGGCGACCCCTGCGAGGCTCCGGCGGATCTCCGCGCTCAGCGTGCGGATCGCCTCTCGATCGTCGGGGTTCACGTGCGACAGCCGATCGAGCCGATCGTCGATCGACGACGCGTCCGCCATGATCCGCTGGAAGGCGTTCGTCGTGACGCAGAACCCGGCCGGCACGTGGATGCCCTCGATCTGCGCCAGCTCTCCCAGGTGCGCGCCCTTGCCGCCCACCACTCCGACCTGCGTCTGGTCGACCTCGTGCAAGCCCAGCACATAGCGCTCGATCATCCGACACCCACTTCCGGTCTTCCCGTGTCCCCCCTGGACGTTCGATCCCATGGACGGATGCGTCCCGCCCCCCCTCGGAGAGGCGTCTTCTCGTGCGGTGGAGCTGGGGGGAATCGAACCCTCGCACAGTCGCCGCTGCTTACCTGCTCAGAACGCGTGACGCCAGGTCAGCACTCATTTCTTGAGTGACACAGGCGGATGGAGTGACCGTTGCTGACCGGTGTGGCACGCCCTCTTTCACGCCCTACGTCAACGGCGCACGAGCCGGGCGCGGTGCCCCACGGCGGCTGCGCGTGACGTTCCTGATCCACGACCTCATGTCCCTCGTGACGTCACGGATCACGTCACGACGCCGGGCACACGGCGGCCCAGAACGGCTGTTCGGAGACTCGCTTCGCAATGGTCCTGCCGGCTGGGTCATCGAACGCCCGCTCCTCGGCCGCGCCTCCGTAGCGGGTGACCTACCTCTTGACGTGCTCGGCGAGGTTCGCAAGGGAGGAAGCAAGTCCTTGCTCGTGGTCCTCTGGGGAGATGCCGTCTGGGACGTCATCGGCAGTGATGTCGACGCGAGTCCCTCCATCGACAGCGGTGACCTGCCAGGTCATGGTCATCGTCCCGGCGGAGGCAGGGTCGTCGGAAACGAAGTCCACCGCCTGCACGACGCGAACGCCGGGAACGAGCTCGATGTATCGCGCCTCGACGATGTCAGAAGTGGGCGTGGCCTTTCCCGCGCTTGGAGAACCCTCGGCGTAACTCAAGACCAGCCGGTAGGAGCCTCCAGGCCGCGGATCGAATCGCTCGAACTTGGCCGTCATTCCATCGGGCGGAAGCCACGCGGCGAGGGCTTCCTGATCGACGAGGGCTTCGTACACCTGCGCTGGCGGGGCGGCGATGACCCGAGATGCGAAGTCCGTGCGCGGCATCCCCAGGAACGCTACCGACCGGCAGTTCGGCGTCGCTTCAGCTGGTCCTGGCGACAGCCGCCGATGGTGTCAGGCAGCTGCGTCCGCTTATGTCAAACCGGCGCGTCCGTGATCGCCGGCCGTCGGATGCGGCCCTCCCGGATCCTCGTCGCTGACCTGACCCTGCTGCGCATCACCGCCGGCCGATCTCGTGATCGTCGCCGGTCGATACCGTCGGCGTCAGCTTCGTAACAACGCTCCCGTTGTCGGTAGCCGTGCAGTGGTCGACGAATTGGAGGAGCCGGGCGGCGAAGCGGTCGGGTTCGACGAGGTGGACGAAGTGGCCGTCTGCTGCCCATTCCTCGAGTCGAACGTCGGGGAGCCACCCAAACCGCTCGTGCTCGCTGTGGGTGATCGGCCGGCCGAACACGGCCAGGCACGGCACGGTGAGCCGGTGCAGGAGCGTGTCGACGTACGCCTGGAGCGCTTCAGGATCGGTGCGAAGCAGGGTCTCCCAGTAGCCGACGACGACATCCTGGTCCACGACGTGGGCCTCGAGCACCAGCGAGTGGATCGGCTCCGGGATGCGTTCGAGACCAAGGCTGTCCTCAAAGGTTCGCCACACCTCGGCGAATCCGGCGCCGCGCAGGGCGGGCTCGAGTCGCTGGGCGAGCCGGGCGAAGGGCCGGATGTCCGGACCGTTGTCGATCAGCACGACGCCGCGGCTGGGGTACCTGGCCGCGTACACGGCAGCCAGGCCGGCCGACATGGAGTGACCGACCATCACCGGGCGCTCGAGCGCCAACGTGTCGACCACCTCGTGCACCGCGGCGGCGACCTCTTCGGGCGGGGCCGGGGCCCCGCCGCTGTCGCCCTGCGCCGGCAGGTCGATCGCAACGCTGCGGACGGCACCCTGAAGGCGGTCCGTGATCGGCCGCCACGTGCGACGATCGAACGTCAGGCCGTGCAAGAGCACCACCGGCGTGCCCGCGCCGTCATCGTCGTAGGCGAGGTTGGTCGTCGCGCGTGTCGTCGTCATCGCTCTGCTCCAGGAGGAACATTTCCGAAACGCTGTTACCGTAACGTGGTTGCGGTATGTTGTCAATCGTGGGCCGACACCGCCAGCACGATGAGACCACTGCCGAAGCGCTGCTCGACGCCGCCGAGGCGATTATCGCTTCCCACGGGGTCGAGGCGCTCTTGCTGCGCGACGTGGCGGGTGACGCCGGCACGACGACGCGGGCGAT
>JBKPRL010000258.1:0-13646 GCA_046734535.1 bacterium
GTAGACGAAGCCCTCCTCGTCCAACCGGGCAACGTCGCCGGAGTGGAGCCAGCCGTCGGTGAAGCTCTCGGCGGTCGCCTCCGGCTTCGCCCAGTAGCCCTTGACCACGTTCGGGCCCTTGATCCACAGCTCGCCGACCTCGCCCGTGGGCATGACGGCGTCCTCGGCCCCGACGACCTTCACGTCGACCACCGGCATGGGCACGCCGACGGAGTCCGGCTTGCGCTGGTAGTCCGCGCCGACGTTGAGCGTGGTGACCGATGACGTCTCGGTGAGGCCGTAGCCGTTGCTCGGCGTCCGGCCGGGGAAGAGCGCCTCGATGCGCCGCACGAGCTCGGGCGCGGCCGGCGCGCCGCCGTAGCCGATCGAGCGGACCGACGAGATGTCCCTGGTACCGAAGTCGGGGTGCTCCAAGACCTGCCAGACCATGGCGGGCACGCCGCCGAAGGTGGTGACGCGCTCGCGCTCGATGAGCTCCAGCGCCCGTCCGGCGTCCCACTTCCGCATGATGACGATCCTCCCGCCGAAGGCCAGGTTGGCGACGAGGATCGAGTGGCAGCCGGTGGCGTGGAAGAAGGGGACGGACAGGAGAGAGACGTTCTGGCCCGCCTCCGACGTGGCCGCGGCGCCGTCTCGGCCTGCGGCGCGACCCGCGGCGCGCGCCTGCCCGTAGGCCAGTGAGATCAGGTTGGTGCAGATGTTGCGCTGGGTGCCGAGCGCGCCCTTCGGCTGGCCGGTGGTGCCCGAGGTGTAGAAGATCGTGGCGTCGTCCTCGGGATCGATCACCAGCTCGGGCAGCTCGGCCGTCGGGTCGACCTCGCCCACCGCGGCCTCGAACGTGATGGCGCCGTCGGGCTGCGCGTAGCGCTCCTCGGCCTTGGCCACGATCGTCGTGCGGATCGCCGGCAGGTTCGGGAGGTGCGCCCGCAGGCGCTCGCCCCGCTCGGCGTCGGCGAAGAGCACGACGGACCCGGAGTCGGCCAGGCCGTACTCCAGCTCCGGTCCCGTCCACCACGCGTTGAGCGGCACGACGATCGCACCGATCGACGCCGCGGCCCAGAAGGCCAGGGACCACTCCGGGAAGTTCCGCATCGCGATGGCGACCCGGTCGCCAGGACGAACGCCGTGGTCCTCGACCAGCCGGTGGGCCAGGGTGGCGGAGCTGCGGAAGTGCCCGTCGAAGCTGAGGTGGTCGTCCTCGTACACGAGGAAGTCGGTCGTGCCGTGGACTCGGCTGCCCTCGAGGACGGCCCGCAGCGACGGTGGGGCGTGCTTCCAGGTGCGCGTCGGGATCCCCCGGATCACGACCTCCTCCATCTCGAAGAGCTGCCCCGGCGCGGTGAGCGCAGCGGTCACCTCGGCGACGGACGGCGCGCCAGCGATCTCGGCCACGGGGCGATGCTGCCAGACGGCGCTCGTGCGCGCAGAGCCGTCACGCCAGATGAAGGGTGGCCGCACGACGACCGGTGAGCCCGCTGGCGGCCGGCGGGAGCGCGTGTCAGCATGCCCGAGATGGGCGACGCCACCGGGCCGCCACCGCCGGTCGACCTGAACCACTTCAACCCCTTCGACCCGGCCGTGCAGCAGTGCCCCCACCCGCACTACCGGGCCATGCAGCGGGAGGGCGCGGTCTTCCCCGTCGAGGGCACCGACCTCTACATGGTCACCCGGCACGAGCTGATCGTGCCGATCCTGCGTGACCCGGGGACGTTCTCGAACGAGTTCGGTCACACCGGCGAACCGCCGAAGGGTCCCGTGGTCGAGCGGTTGCGGGAGGTCATCAGCCGGGGCTGGGAGCGGGTCCCGACCATCCTCACCACAGATCCGCCGGCCCACACCCGCTACCGGGGGACCGTGGCGCCGTACTTCACGCCGAGGTCGATCGCCGCCCTGCGCGAGCCGATCGCCGCCATCGTCGAACGGCTGATCGACGGGTGGATCGGAGCGGGCGAGATCGAGCTGGTCGCCGAGTTCGCCGTGCCGTTGCCGGTCGAGGTCATCGCCCACGTCCTCAACGTGCCTGCCGAGCGGATGGCCGACTTCAAGCGCTGGAGCGACGACTCCATCGCCGCCATCGGCACACGCATCTCCGACGACCGGCGGGTCGAGGCGGAAGAGGGCATCGTCGCGTTCCAGCACTACTTCGCCGAGCAGCTCGAGGAGCGCCGCGCCCGGCCCCGAGGCGACCTGCTGAGCGACCTGGTGCAGGCGGAGATCGACACCGACGAAGGAGGTCGCCGCCCTCTGTCGATGGCCGAGGTGCTCTCGATCGTCCAGCAGCTGCTGGTCGCCGGCAACGAGACCACGACGAAGGCGCTCACCGAAGGCGTGCGCCTGCTGGCGGAGCATCCCGAGCAATGGGAGGCGTTGCGGGCCGACCCGGCGGGCCGCACCCCGCTCGTCGTCGAGGAGGTGCTCCGCCTCTCGACCCCGACGCAGGGGATGTTCCGCCTGGTCACCGAGGACACGGAGATCGAGGGTGTTCCGGTGCCCAAGGGCGCACGGCTGGTGCTCGTCTACTCCGCCGCCAACCGCGACCCCGCGGTGTGGGGCGACGACCCGGACCGGTTCGATCCCGATCGTCCCAACCTCAAGGACCACCTGGCCTTCGGCAAGGGCATCCACTTCTGCATCGGTGCGCCGCTCTCCCGGCTGGAGCTGCAGGTCGCGATGGAGGCCCTGGCCCGCCGGCTGCGCACCATCCGCCTGACCCGGCCGGACAGCCTCGAGTACCACCCCAGCTTCGTGTTGCGGGGCCTGACCCGGCTCGATGTCGCGTTCACAGCGGCGCTGTAGCGTCGGTCGCATGAGCGTGATCGAGCGGGTCGGGGTGGTGGGCTGCGGCCTGATGGGGTCGGGCATCGCCGAGGTCTGCGCTCGGGCCGGGCTGCCGGTGATGGTCCGCGAGGTCGATGCGGGCGCGGTCGAGGCCGGTCAGCGCCGGGTCTCGACCAGCATGGAGCGAGGCGTGCGCTCGGGAAAGGTGAGCGAGGAGGAGCGGGACACCGCGCTCGGCCTCATCGACTGGACGACCGACCTGGCCGACCTGGCCGGGCGGGACCTGGTCGTCGAGGCGGTCGTAGAGGACGAGCAGCTGAAGACCGAGGTGTTCGCCGGGCTGGACAAGGTGATCGAGGGCGACGACGTCATCCTCGCCTCCAACACCTCCTCGATCCCGATCATGAAGCTCGGCATGGCCACCAGCCGGCCGGAACAGGTGATCGGGATCCACTTCTTCAACCCTGTCCCGGTGCTGCGCCTGGTGGAGGTCGTGACCTCGCTGTTGACCTCGCCGGTCACGACCGAGCGGGCGTCGGCCTTCGCCACCGACGTCCTGCACAAGCGGGTCGTCCGCTCGCAGGACCGGGCCGGCTTCATCGTCAACGCGCTGCTGATCCCCTACATCCTCTCGGCCATCCGGATGTTGGAGTCGGGCTTCGCCAGCGCGGAGGACATCGACACCGGCATGGTCGAGGGCTGCAACCACCCGATGGGCCCGCTGCGCCTCGCCGACCTCATCGGGCTCGACACGACGATGGCGGTGGCCGAGAGCCTCTACACCGAGTTCAAGGAGCCGCTCTACGCGTCGCCGCCGCTGCTGTCCCGGATGGTCGAGGCGGGCCTGCTGGGCCGCAAGGCCGGCCGCGGCTTCTACGACTACGGGAAGTGAACGATGGCTGACCGGGTGCTGGTGGCGAAGGTCGGCCTCGACGGGCACGACCGCGGGGTGAAGGTGGTGGCCCGCATGTTGCGCGACGCCGGGTTCGAGGTCATCTACACCGGCCTGTTCCAGACGCCCGAGACGGTGGCCGCCGCCGCGGTCGACGAGGACGTCGACGCCATCGGCCTCTCGATGCTGTCAGGAGCGCACATGACCCTCGCTCCGAAGGTCGTGGAGAAGGTCAGGGAGCGGGGCGCCGACATCCCCGTGATCGTGGGCGGGATCATCCCCGAGCCGGACGTGCCGCGACTGACCGAACAGGGGGTCGCCGCGGTCCTGACCCCTGGGGCCACGGCGGACGACGTCGTGCACGTCGTCCGCGAGGCCATCGACCACTCCCGCGCCGCGCCGTCCCCGCCCGGCCCGTGACCGATCCGCTGGAGCGGCTCACCAACCTGGTGGCGCTCCTGCTGGAGACCCGTCGCCCGCTGACCCTCGAGGAGATCACCGACGAGCTGCGTGGCCAGTACCCCGCGCGCGACCCCGCCCGCCGCACCGCGTTCGAGCGCGACAAGCGGCAGCTGCGCGACGAGGGCGTGCCGCTGGAGCAGACCGTGTTGAGCGGCGACCGCGCCGGGGCCACGGGCTACTGGATCGACCGGTCCCGCTACGCCCTGCCCGACCTGGGGCTGACCGACGACGAGACGAGGGCGCTGCAACTAGCGGTGGCCACCGTCCACCTGGGCGAGGACTGGGGTGGCGACGCCCTGCTGAAGATCGGACCACCCGACCTCGGCGCCACTCCTGCAGACGTCGCAGGGAGGAGCGGTGGGCCGGCGAGCCCGGACGCGCCGCCCTCGATCGTGGCTGCGCTCGCCTCCTCGCCGGACCTGCCGCAGCTGTTCGCCGCGAACAGCGAGCGGGCGACCGTGACCTTCGGCTACCGCGGGCGGCCCCGGCGCCTCGACCCGTACGGCCTGCTGGCCCGCTCGGGCTTCTGGTACGTGATGGGTTTCGACCACGACGCGGGCGAGGTGCGGACCTATCGGGTCGACAGGATCGAGGGGCCGGTCCTTCCGGGTCCCGGCGGCGCCTTCGAGATCCCCGTCGGCTTCGATCCCGCCGACACGTTCCCGGCCGACGCCAAGATGGTCGGCGAGGGGGAGGTCGTGTCGGCGCGGGTGTGGATCAGCGCCGCGCAGGCGCCCACGGTCGTCCGCGAGCTGGGCGAGGCCGCGGTGGCCGAGTGCCGGCCCGACGGTGACCTCGTCGTCACCGTCCCGTACGCCAACCGCTGGGCGCTGCGGGCCTGGGTGATGGGTCTGGTCGACGATGCGGAGATCCTGGAGCCGGAGGACCTCCGGGCCGAGATGGTCCGCTGGCTCGAGGAGCTGGCCGCGGGCGCGGGAGCCGGAGGCCCGGCGTGAGCCCGGCCCCGCGCCGGGGACCCGAGCCCGCGGGCACGCGCCTCCGCCGGCTGCTCATCCTCCTGCCGTGGTTGATGGAGCGCGGCGAAGTGCCCGTCGACGAGGCGGCCGCCCGGTTCGGGGTCAGCCGGGAGCAGCTGATCCACGACGTCGAGCTCGCCGCGCTCTGTGGCCTGCCGCCCTACGTCGACGAGATGATCGACCTGTTCGTGGACGACGACGTGATCTACGCCGGCGTGCCCCGCCTCTTCACCCGGCCGCTGC
The DNA here is from genome assembly GCA_046734535.1 of bacterium. GTDB lineage: Bacteria > Actinomycetota > Acidimicrobiia > Acidimicrobiales > Ilumatobacteraceae > DASTFY01. The sequence continues at coordinate 5,353 of JBKPRL010000258.1, forward strand.
GCATGACGGCCCGGGAGGCCTTTTCGCTGGTAGCCGCGGGCCGCGCCGCGCTGCAGCTGCCCGGCGGCGACCCGAGCGGACCGCTGGCGCGCGCGCTCGACAAGGTCGCGGCCGGCCTCGGTGGTGCGCCCGTCATGCGCATCGACGTCGCCGCCGTACCGTTCCTCGACGCGGCACGCGGCGCGGTCGACCGAGGGCGTCGCCTCGTCGTGACGTACTTCGTGGCCAACCGGGGCGAGCGGACCGAGCGGGTGATCGATCCGCTGGCCATCGTCGGCGATCGCGGTCACTGGTACCTGCAGGCGGTCGATCACACCGTGGGCGAGGAGCGGTGGTTCCGCGTCGATCGCATCGAGGCGCTGCGGGAGACCGGCGAGCCCGTCACGACCGACCGTCCGCCGGCCAGCGAGGCCCCGGACTGGCTGGCCCAGTTCGCGGACGCGGTGGTCGCCCGGCTTCGCATCACCCCGGACGGGGCCTGGATCACCGAGCGCTACCCGGTGATCAGCGTGACACCCGAGGGCGGCGACCTCGTGGTCGAGCTGCCCGTGCTGTCCACCCGCTGGCTGGAGCGCTTGCTGCTCCGGCTGGGGCCGACCGCCGAGGTCCTCGACCCGCCCGAGCTGCGGGACGTCGGCGCGACCGCCGCAGCCCGGGTGTTGGCCCGCTACCGCTGACGGGGCCGCGCCGGCCAGGCCGTCGTGGTGCCCGAGAGGTGCGGCGCCAGCTGCGCGCGGTCGGTGATGCGGGCCTCGGCGAGGAGGAGGGGCAAGAGCGCGGCGGTGGCCTCGGCATCGGCGGCTGCGTCGTGGGCCCGGGTGAGGGGCACCTGGTAGCGCAGGCAGAGGTCGCCCAGCCGGTGCGAGCGCTCCCGCTCCGGGTCGAGGGAGCGGGACAGTCGGAGGGTGCAGAGGCGCACCGCATCCGGCGGGGGCACACCGGCCCGCCGCAGGCCGCGGGAGACGAACAGCCAATCGAACTCGGCGTTGTGGGCGCAGACGATCGAGCCCTCGAGCGCGGCGGCCAGCTGGCCGGCGACCTGGCGCAGGCGGGGTGCGCCCCGCAGGCTTCGCCGGGAGAGCCCGTGGATGTCCCGACCGCCGAGGGGCCGCCACGGCGCCCGGAGGAGGGTGTCCCACCGGTCGATCACGGTGCCATCGCCGAGCACCCGCACCACACCGATCTGGAGCAGACGGTGGCGGTCCGGGCGCAGGCCGCTCGTCTCGACGTCGAGCACGGCGAAGCGAGTGGACGCGACGGGACCGGGCGGCACCACTGGGGGCCCGGCCAGGTCCGCGCCTCCGACCAGTCCGACGAGCCGGTTTCCGGGTTCCACGACGCGATCCAGCGCCGACGGTGGTGGAAAGCCGGCACCGGGGGCCATGGCTGCACCCTAAATGGGGGGTGTCGCGGAGTAGGGGACCGGCTGAGGCGATACCGAGCGAAGCGAGGAAGAGCCAACCTGCGCACCGCGCACTCCCGAGCGTTCTGGTCGCGAAAATGCCCCTCGGAGCGGCAATATCCCGACCAGAACGAGCGGAAGGGGCTTCGCCGGCGCACCCGGGTGCGTCCGGCTCGGCCGGCGCACCGCAGCGGCGCCTGACGCATTGCCGAGCGAAGCGAGTAGGAGCCGACCGAATCGAAGCGGAGGGCGGCGACGAATATTCAGCCGGCGAGCTGCCGGCGGAACGTGGCGTCGTCGAAGTAGTCGCGCCAGAGCGTGATCTTTCCGTCCGCCACGGTGAAGAGCCCGGCCACGGGCAGCTCGATCCACCGCCCGCCCATCTCGAAGCGGTCGGTCCGCTCGTTCATCACCGTGCCGGTACCCGGCCCGTCGACCCGTTCCACCTGGTGGTGCACCACCCACTCCAACGCCCTGCAGCCGGCCAGGAAGGGCGTGAGCACCGTTCGGATGCCGTCCGGCCCGAACACCTTGGCCATCGGCACGTTGTCGTACTCGATCCGGTCGTCGACCAGGCCCACTGCCGCGTCGAGGTCCTTGGCCTCGATCGCGTGGATGAAGGCGGTGACGGTGTCGGCGGGGCCCATGGCCCCCATGGTGGCAGGCCGGCTCAGGCGCAGCTCACCGAGCGCGCCCTGACCCCGATCGGGGCCGCCACCGTGAACCCCGCCAGGTGGCGTTCCTCCTCGGACTCGCCGCCCCACAGCCCGTACTCCCGGTTCGTGCGGGCGAACCTGCGGCACTCCTGCTCGACCGAGCAGCCCGCGCAGAGCAGTCGGGCCTGAGCCTCCCGGCGGACCCGGGCCTGGGGACGCTCGGCCAGCGGCGGGAAGAACAGGTGGGTCTGGCCCTTGCAGGCCGCGTCGGCCACCCATTCCTCACGGTCCAGCGGGGTGCGGTTCGCCGCCATCGCGGTCGTGCCGTCGTACGCCTCGACGGAGCCCATCGATGCCTCCGGGGGGTTGTGCAGGACGAAGGGTCAGAGAGCGGCGGGAACCGGGAGGGGTTGGCTCTCGCCGCTCCTGACCTGCACTGTAGACAGAACTGTCCGCCTTGCTCAACCTCGTTTACCACTAAATGACGTCGCGGCGCCGCTCCAGCAGGGCGCGGGAGCTCAGGCCGCGGGGCCGTCGAGCAGGTCGGTCACGAGCGCGGCGATGGGGGAGCGCTCCGACCGGCTCAAGGTGATGTGGGCGAACAGTGGATGTCCCTTCAACGCCTCGATCACCGAGACCACGCCGTCGTGGCGGCCGACGCGCAGGTTGTCCCGCTGGGCGACATCGTGGGTGAGCACCACCCGGCTCCCTCGGCCGAGGCGGCTGAGGGCGGTCAGGAGCACGCTGCGCTCCAGGTTCTGCGCCTCGTCGATCACGACGAAGCTGTCCGTCAGGCTCCGGCCCCGGATGTGGGTGAGGGGGAGCACCTCGAGCAGCCCCCGATCGAGGACCTCATCGATCACCTCGTGGCTCATGACCGACTCGAGGGCGTCGACCACCGCGGCCGCCCACGGTCCCATCTTCTCGGCCTCGGTCCCGGGCAGGAACCCGAGGTCCTGCCCACCGACGGAGTACAACGGCCGGAACACGACGACCCGGTTGTGCGTGCGGGCTTCGAGCACCGCCTCCAGCCCGGCGGCGAGCGCGAGGACGCTCTTGCCGGTGCCGGCGTTGCCGCCGAGGCTGACGATGCCGATCTCCGGGTCGGTCAACAGATCGATGGCGACGCGCTGCTCCGCGGAGCGGCCCCGCACGTCGAACACGGCGGCGTCGGTCCGCACCAGGTGCAGCCGCTTGTCGGGGCGGACCCGGGCCAGGGCCGACTGCGAGCCGGCGTGGAGCGCCAGGCCGGTGTGGCACAGGAGGTCACGTGCCGCCGCGAGGTCGACCACGCGGTCGTCGTAGAGCTGATCGATGAGCCCCGGCTCGACATCGAGCTCGGTGAACCCGGTCCAGCTCGTGTCGGCCACCAGGTCGTTGCGGTACTCGTCGGCGGCCAGGCCGACGATGCTGGCCTTGAGGCGCAGCGGCAGGTCCTTGGTCACGATGGCGACGTCCGCGCCCTCGTTGGCCAGACTGCGGGCGACGGCCAGGATCCGGTGGTCGTTGGCCTCCGAGCGGAGCGCCGTGGGAAGCCCGGCCAGCTCCTGGTGGTTGACCTCGACCCGCAGCGTCCCGCCGCCCGCGTTGATCGGGAGCGGCCGGACGAGCGTCCCGTGCTCCGTGCGCAGCTCTTCCAGCGCACGGAGGGCCTGGCGGGCCGCCCAGCCCAGCTCGGGGTGGTTCCGCTTGGCTTCGAGCTCGGTGAGCACCACCAGCGGCACCACCACCTCGTGCTCCTCGAAACGGGCGAAGGACCTCGGGTCGGAGAGGAGGACCGAGGTGTCCAGCACGTAGGTCTTGGGCATCACGCTCCAGGGTCGGGGCTCGACGGCGACGGCCGCTGTCCTACCGCGTGACCCTGGGGCGGTGGTGGATGGTCGTCGGGTTGTTCGCGCGGCGTTCATCGGCGGGAAACTGCGCTGATGGCGTCGTGCCCCTTCTGCGCCGTCGTCGACGGCAGCCAGCCTTCGGGAGTCGTCCTGGAGGACGCAGTGGTGATCGCCTTCCTCGACCACCGCCCCGTGTTCAAGGGTCACGTGCTGGTCGTGCCCAAGGCTCACGTGGAGACGCTGACCGACCTTCCGGTCGACGCCGTCGGCCCCTTCTTCGAGCGGGTGCAGCGGATCGCCGGGGCTGTGCAGGACGGGCTGGAAGCGGACGGTTCGTTCGTCGCGATGAACAACGTCGTGAGCCAGAGCGTGCCCCATCTCCACGTCCACGTCGTGCCCCGGCGGCGCAAGGACGGCCTCCGGGGCTTCTTCTGGCCCCGGACGCGGTATGCCGACGACGCCGAGATGGCCGACTACGCGTCCCGGATCCGGGACTCGCTCATGTGACGATGCGCATGGGCAGACCGCGCTCATCCACGCTTCCGTCGCCCAGCGTCAGGTGCTCACCTCGGGCGAAGCGCTCGGCCGACCACAGCACCGCGAAGGCGTCGAGCACATCGTCGCCGCCCGCTCCGGTCGGCCGCTCGTCGATCACCGGACCGAAGCGGGGCAGGAGCAGCGCGCGCCGCCGCTCGACGCCGTCCGCGGTGTGCTTCGAGGGCAGTGGCTCACCGGCCATGAGGCGGAAGCTGCACTCCGGGTGGATCTCGACCAGCCGATCCCCCGCCCCGGCCCTGCCTGGGGCCGTGACCAGGTGGTCCACCTCCCTGATGCGGTCGAAGAGGTGGTACGTCTGGCGGGTCAGCCCCTGACCGAGCTCTGACCGCGATCGCCGGTTGGCGGTTGCGTAGCTGGTGGCGGTCAGCAGCGACCTCGGTGGTGTCGAGAAGACGCTGCTGGCTCGGGGCCACCCGAGGAGACGGCGGGCCTCACGGTCGGCCTCCCGACCCCACGTGAGGGGCAGCCCGATCGGCATGTCCACACCGATCACCGCAACGGTTGCATCTGCAACTACGCCGTCGAGGTGATCGCGCACCTCGACGTGGTCGAGGCTGGCGACGACCCAACCGCCGCGGCAGCCATCGACGCCGACCGTCCTCACGACCCCTCGTAGCCACTGGTTGCAGAATCAACTAACAGGATGCTTGCTTTAGAGCGGCGAGGGTTGTGGGATATGCGCTGATGTTCGTCCCAGTACCCAGGAGGTAGAGCACCAGCATGACCAAGGCCGAGCTGATCGAGGCGGTGGCCGAGCAGGCCAACACGTCGAAGGCCGACGCCGAGCGCACGGTCGACGCGTTCTTCGACGTCGTCGTCTCGCGCGCCAAGGCGGGCGACAAGGTGGCGTGGCCGGGCTTCGGCTCGTTCAGCACCACCCGCCGAGCGGCCCGCACCGGACGCAATCCCCAGACGGGTGCACCCGTCAACGTGAAGGCATCGACCGCGATGAAGTTCAGCGCGAGCTCCGTGCTGAAGGCCGAGTTGAACAAGTAACCCCAGACAGACAAACGGAGGACACCGTGGCAATAGCCAAGAAGACGCCGGCCAAGAAGGCACCGGCCAAGAGGGCCCCAGCGAAGAAGACGGCTGCGGCCAAGAAGGCGCCGGCCAAGAAGGCGCCGGCGAAGAAGACGGTGGCCAAGCGGGCGCCGGCCAAGAAGACCGCCGCCAAGAAGGCCCCGGCCAAGAGGGCGGCCGCCAAGAAGGCGCCGGCCAAGAAGAGCGCGGCGAGGCGCGCACCGGCCAAGAAGACCACGGCCAAGAAGGCGCCCGCCAAGCGGGTGACCAGGAAGGCTCCGGCCAAGAAGGCCTGACCGTTCTCGGCCTCAGCACCGCGGGGGCTCCGCTCTCGGGGAGGGACGACGTCGCGGGGAGCTTCGGCTCCCCGCTGGCGCGCCCGGGCCCGGCGCGTCCGCACCCGGTCGGTCGGTCGGCGTCGCTGGTCCCGGACACACCCACGACGGGAGCGGTCACAGGTCGCTGATGCGCTTGAACAGCTCCGCGGCGGGGCGGCCGGCTCGACTGCCGTTCTCGGCCAGCCGCACCCGGACGCGCTGGCGGAAGGCGTCGAGCTGATCTCCGTCGCGAGCCTTCATCGTCGATTCGAACTGGCTCTCGTGGGCCTCGAGCGCGGCGAGCTTGCGGTCGATCACCGCAGTGACGTCCTCCGCGTGGTCGGGCTCGTCTGCCTCCCACAAGAGCAGGGTGTCGGGACGATGGTGTGCCAGCTGCTGCTCGGGGAAGAAGTGGGGGTCGCGCGCGGCCACGATGCCGTCGCAGACGAGCAGACCGGCGTTGCGGTGGTCCGGGTGGAGCCGGTAGCGCTTCCACGGGTCGTGGCCGAGGACGACGCCCGGCCGCAGCCGGCGGATCCAGAACGCCACCTCCCACCGTTGACGCAGCCCGCTCTCCAGCTCGCCGTCGGGCCAGCCGAGGAAGACGACCTCCCCGGTCGCGCCGAGCGCCCGCGCCGCCGCGCGCTGCTCGCGCTGGCGGGTGACGACGAGGGCTGCAGTGTCGGCGTCGGGATCCCACGTGCCCTTGGCGCCGTCCGTGCACACCAGGTGGTGCACGACCGACCCGGCCGCCGCCCACTTGGCCAGCGTGCCGCCGCAGCCGAACTCGACGTCGTCAGGGTGGGCGGCCACGGCCAGCGCGACCCGAGGGATGGGCAGGTCCACCGACATCGGGCCGGCCACCGTCACCGCGGGCTGGCCGGGCTCGTTGGCGGCCATCCCAGCACCTCCTTGACGCCCGGCCGGGCGAGGTCATCGGGGAGGTCGACGTCGAGGCCGAGCCTCGGATCGCGCCAGACGCGGACACCGAGACCGTGGCGCGCCGCCTCGGTGCGGTGGCGGCGGAACGATCCCGGGCCGTAGGCGAACCGGAAGCCCACGGCGGCGGGAAGGGCGACCACGTTGGTGCCGTCGTCGTGCCGGTCGGGTACGAGGGTGATCACCTCGGGCACGACGAGCGAGGCCAGATCGTGGGCCAGCGGCAGGTCGGCATGGGCGACGACGACGTGCGTGACGCCCAACTTGGCCAAGGAGGTGAGGCCGTCCGCGATCGCGCCGTTGAGGCCGTGACCCGGCCGCCACAGGACCTGAGTGCCGGTCTCCTCCGCCCAGGCCGCGACCTCGTCGTCGTCGCACACCACGTGGACCGGCAGAGGGGTCGCGGCGGCGACGACCCGCTCGGCCATCCGCCGGGCCAGCTCGCGCCGCTCCATCGGCCCGAGCACCCCGGCCAGCCGGCGCTTCGCGACGCCGAAGCCCTTGACCGGCACCAGGACAGCGGCGCGCACGCGGGCGAGTGTACGGGCGACGGGCCGGAGCCCACCGTCCGGCGACCCGTAGGCTGCCACGACGTGCCTCGCCCCGCCCGCGCCGCCTCGTCGAGCGCCGGGGTCGGCGTGACGGTCGGGGTCCTGGGCGGATCGTGGCGCGGTCGGGTCACTCCCTGGGGTGCGGTCGTGCCGGCCGACGGCTCAGCGACGCTCGACTGGTGGATCGCGGCCGAGGACCGCTGGCACACGCCCGCTCGGGAGCCGGCGGTCCGCCAGCGGTCCGTCGAAGGGGTCCCGGTCGTGGAGACCGCGGTCCGGGTCCCCGGGGGCGACGTCGTGCAGACCGTCTACGCGGTGGCCGACGGGGGCGGACACACGGTGATCGAGCTCGAGAACCGCTCTCCGGGCGGTGTGGCCGTGGCCCTCAGCCGGAGGGATCTGGTCACGTCCCGGCCGCCCGCGACGGTGCCCGTCGAAGGGGTGGAGGCGCCTGCCGACGCGCTGGTCGTCCCCATCGGCCACCACGCGTCGGCCCGCGTCGCGCTCGCTCACGACGGCCGGCGGAGTGGCGTGCAGCTGACCCAGCTGCCGCCGCCGCGTGCGGTGGTGCGGGGCTGGGTCGCGCAGGTCGGGCAGGGGGTGGACCTGCGACTCCCGGACACCGCTCCGGCCGTCGACGTCACGGCGCTGCGCTGTGCCGTGCTGCTCGACGGGCCGCCCCCGGCGGACACCGGTGCGGCCCTCCTCGTCGCGGTCGCCGAGCTGGGTCGCCTCGGCACGGCGGTCGAGCCCTGGCTCGACGACGCGGTCGTCGCGGCCGAGCTCGTCGGCCGGTGGGCCCGCCGCTCCCCGCGGCCCGAGTGGGAGCACGACGCCGGGCTCGTGGCCGCCCGGGAGGTGTTCGAGCGCGGCGGTCACCGGAGAGGAGCGGCCGACGTCGTCGCGCTGCGCCGCCGGCTGCCCGGCGGGCAGCCCACGGCGCTCGACCCGCCGGCGGGTGTGCTGGGCCTGGCCTGGGCCGAGCGCCGCGTCGTGGTGGCGAACGCCCGACACAGGGG
>JBKPRL010000259.1:0-28163 GCA_046734535.1 bacterium
GAGGAAGTGCAGCCGGTCCATCCACGGCTCGAACCACGCCCCGAGCGTCCATGGCGCGACGTCCCAGGTCTCGGGGGCCCGGAACGATCCCGGATCGACCGCCAGGGCCACGACCACCGGCTCGCGCGCCGACCAGGCCTCGTGCAGCCGGCCCACCGCACCGCCCGGGTCCTGCAGCGTCGACGCGTCGATCCGGACGACGGGCGCGCCCCGCCACGGCCCCGGCACGGCCCCGTCCACACGCACGACGACCCCGCGTCCGAGCGCGGGGGGACCAGGGATGGGCACGGCCGGATGGTACGTGCCCCCTGTGCCAAGGTCCCGCCCCAGACACGGATGGCGGCTCGGACCGGGACCAGCCCACTCGAGGTTGTCACCGATCTGCCCGGCTTCCGGGCCGATCCGTGCCTGCCTCGGAACGTGTCACCCTTCGACCCGGTCCGGGGGCGGCGGGGCCCGGCGGCCGGGCGGCACGTTGACCGTCATGGAGGTGCCGCCTATGGTCTGACCATCAGTCCAACGGTCCAGAGCGTTCCTTGCGCACCAGCATGACGGTGTCCACCCCGTTCGGCCCGGTCGAGCGCCGGACGGTCGCGGACGAGATCCGGGAGCGGATCACCGACTCCATCCGCTCGGGCGAGCTCCAGGCCGGCGAGCGGCTGCCCGCCGAGCGGCAGCTGTGCGAGCAGTTCCAGGTGGCCCGGACCTCGGTCCGGGAGGCGATCCAAGGGCTGGTGTCGGCCGGGTACCTGGAGCGGCGGGGCAACCGTCCGTACGTGGCCGAGCGGCTGCCGGAGGTCGACCTGAACGACGACGGCCGCAAGCGCACCGTACGCGAGCTGTTCGAGACGCGGCGGGTCATCGAGCTGCAGCTGGCCGAGCTGGCGTGCGAGCGGGCGACGCCGGAGCAGCGGGACCGCATCAGCGAGATCGCCGACGGCTTCCGCTCTGACCTCCCGCTGGACGACTTCCGGCGCCAGGACCAGGCGTTCCACTCCGCCATCGCCGAAGCCTGTGGGAACTCCCTCCTGACCGAGCTGTACAACAAGGTCTTGCACTCCCTGTTCGAGTCCGAGGCCTTCGCGTCGCTGCTGTTTGCCCGGCCCAACCGAGCCGAGGTGTCGGCGCTCATCGCCAGTGCGGGCCGCCAGCACCAGGCCATCGCGGCCGCCGTCCGCGCCGAGGACCCGGTGGCCGTGGTCGCCGCGGCCGAGGAGCACCTGTCCGATGTCGAGCACCGCATGCTGAAGCGGCTGGTCTGAGCGTGGACGTCGACCCGGCCACCCAGCTCGTCTACTTCCTCGACGAGGGGGCGTTCCACGAGACCGACCGGCCCGGTTTCCGCCGGCGGGTCGTCACCGGAGAGCACCTGCAGATGTGCTTCTGGCGCATCGACGGCGGAGCCACGGGATCGTTCCTGCACCACCACCTGGACAACGAGCAGCTCGGCATCGTGATGCGGGGCGCGCTCGACTTCCGCATCGGGGCCGCGGACGTGGAGGAGCGGGTGGTGCTCAAGGCCGGCGAGGTCTACTTGGCGCCTCGCGAGGTGTGGCACGGCGACAGCGTCTTCATCGGCGACGAGGAGTACGGCGAGTGCTGGATCCTCGACGTCTTCGCGCCCCCTCGTGACGACCTCAGGGCGGAAGGGTGAGCGAAGGGTGAGCGAACCGTGAGCGACTGGCGGCTGGCGGTCGACATCGGCGGCACGTTCACCGACGTCGTCCTGCTCGACGCGGCGTCGGGGCGGGTGGTCGTCGACAAGACGCTCACGACCCCGGCCGCGCCGCTGGAGGGTGTGCGCCGCGGTGTGGCGTCCCTCCTGGCCAAGGCCGCAGTGCGCCCCGGCGAGATCACCGCGCCCATCGTCCACGCCACCACCCTCATCACGAACGCGCTGATCCAAGGACAGACCGGCCGCGCCGCGCTCGTGACGACGAGCGGCTTCGGCGACACCCTGTTGATCCGCGACGAGCACCGCTACGACATGTACGACCTGCAGATCGAGTTCCCGGAGCCCCCCATTCCACGCGACCGGACCTTCGAGCTCGTCGAGCGGACGGCGGCCGACGGGCGGGTGCTCACCGCGCCGTCGGAGGCCCACCTCGACGCCCTCGCCGCCGATCTGGACGCGGTGGGTGCCGAGGCGGTCGCCGTCTGCTTCCTCAACTCCTACGTGAACCCGGCCAACGAGCGGGCGGTGGCACAGCACGTGCAGCGGCGGCTCGGCGTCCCGGTCTGCATCTCGGCCGAGGTCTCACCCCAGATCCGCGAGTACCCCCGCATGATCACGACCGCCTGCAACGCCGCCACCATGCCGGTCATCGGGCCCTACCTGGACGAGCTGCAGAAGTGGCTGGCCGCGGAAGGCTTCGGTGGCTCGGTGCTCATGATGCTCTCGAACGGTGGCGTGGTGTCGGCCGCCGACGCCGCCCGGGTGCCGATCCGCCTCGTGGAGTCAGGGCCGGCCGCGGGCGCACTGGCCGGCTCGTGGTTCGCCCGCCATCTCGGCGAGCCCCGCCTGCTCTGCTTCGACATGGGCGGGACGACGGCCAAGTCCTGCCTCATCAAGGACTATGAGCCCGAGCTGACGACCACGTTCGAGGTGGCCCGCATCTACCGGTTCAAGAAGGGCTCGGGCTTCCCAGTCTCCGTGCCCTCGGTCGACCTGGTCGAGATCGGCGCCGGCGGCGGCAGCCTGGCCCGCGTCGACGAGCTGGGTCTGCTCAAGGTGGGCCCGGAGTCATCGGGCGCCGATCCCGGACCGGCCAGCTACGCCCGCGGCGGCACGAGGCCCGCGGTCACCGACGCCGACGTGCTGCTCGGCCTGCTCGACCCCGACTACTTCCTCGGCGGTGACATGCCCCTCGACGCGGCCCTCGCCGCTCACGCCGTCGAACCGCTGGCCACTGCGCTGGGCCTGCCGGTGGACGACACCGCCGCGGGCGTGCACGACGTCGTCAACCAGAACATGGCCGCGGCCTCTCGCATGCACGCGGTGGAGCAGGGCGTCGACCTGCGGGGCGTCGCCATCATCGCCTTCGGCGGGGCCGGCCCCGTGCACGCGTGCGGGCTGGCCGAGCTGCTCGACTCCGACCGGGTCATCTTCCCGGTGAACGCCAGCGTGCTGTCGGCCTTCGGCACGCTCGTCACGCCGGTGCGCATCGACCTGGCCCGCTCGCTCGTGCGGCGGCTGGACGGCATCGACGAGTCCGAGCGGGATGCCGTGCTGGACGAGCTGCGCACGGAGGGCCGGCGGGTGCTGGCGGCGGCCGGGGTCCCGGAGGAGGCCGTGCGCTTCCGCTACGGCGTCGACGCCCGCTATGCCGGCCAGGGCAACGAGATCACCGTCTGGGTGGGCGAGGGCGAGGTGTGGCCGGCGACCGCGAGGCTCGTGGCGGAGCGCTTCGACGAGGAGTACGAGCGGATCTACGGCCTGACCATCCCCGACGTCGGGGTGGAGGCGGTGACCTGGCGGCTGTCCGCGTACGCGACCGACGAGCCGGTCCAGCCGGTGCCCGACCTGGCACCGAGCGGCGAGGCCGTGGTCCACGGCCACCGTCGGGCCCGCTTCACCCGGGCCGGCGCGACGCAGGACGTGCCGGTCTACCGCCGTGACGCGCTCGGGCCGGGCGCGCGCTTCGACGGGCCGGCCATCGTCGAGGAGCGGGAGACGACCGCGGTCATCCGCCCGGGCTGGTCGGTGGAGGTCGGGGCCGACGGTTCGCTCGTCGCCACGCGGGGGAGGATCGCGCCGTGACCAGTCGTCCCTTCGACGCCATCGAGCTCGAGGTCCTGTGGCAGAGCCTGATCGCCACCGTGAACGAACAGGCCAAGGCCCTCCAGCGGGCCGCCTTCAGCCCCATCGTGCGGGAAGCGGGCGACCTGGCCAACGCGGTGTTCGACCGCCGGGCCCGGATGGTGGCGCAGGCGGTGACGGGGACGCCGGGCCACATCAACTCCCTGGCCTTCGGGGCCAAGGCCATCCTCGACGAGTACCCGCCCGACACCCTGGCTCCCGGCGACGTGCTCATCACCAACGACCCCTACAAGACCGCAGGCCAGCTCCTCGACGTCACGGTGCTCGTGCCCGTGTTCAAGGACGGGCGGGTCATCGCCTTCTTCGGCTCGACCATCCACCACACCGACGTCGGTGGCTACGGCATCGGCGCCGGCGGTCGCGACTGCTTCGAGGAAGGCCTGTGGATCCCGATCTGCAAGCTCCACGTCGCCGGCGAGCGCAACCCGGACGTCTGGAAGTTCATCCTGTCCAACGTCCGTCAGCCGGACCACATGGCCGGCGACCTCCACGCGCAGGTCGCCTCGGGCGAGGTGGGCTCGCAGCGCCTGCTGTCGTTGTGCGCGCAGCACGGCCTGGACGACATCGAGGACCTGGCCGACGAGATCATCGAGCGTTCCGAGGCCGCGACCCGGGCGTCGATCCGTGCCCTGCCGGGCGGCACCTACCGCTCGCACGCGCTGCTCGACCTGGCCGACGGCTCGCGCATCGACATCAACGTGGCGCTGACGCTCGACGCCGAGGCCGGGGAGGTGCTCGTCGACTACGAAGGCTCGTCCCCGGCCAGCCCCTACGGCATCAACGTCGTCAAGAACTACACGCACGCCTACACCACCTTCGCGGTGCGCAGCGTGCTCAACCCCGACATCCCGAACAACCACGGCAGCCTGGCGCCGATCAAGGTCGAGGCGCCCGAGGGCAGCATCGTCAACGCGGTCCTGCCCCAGCCGGGCACGGCCCGCCACGTCGTCGGGATGTTCCTCCCCAACGCGCTCCTGAAGGCGCTGGCCCAGGTCAAGCCGGACCAGGCCATGGCCGAGGGCTCGGGTGCGGTGTGGACGATGCAGGTCAACGGCCACGACGACGACGGCCGCCCGTTCATCACGGCGATGTTCACCTACGCCGGAGGGGTGGGAGCTCGGGCCGCCAAGCCCGGCCTCTCGGCCTGCTCGTACCCGACCGGGGTCGCCGCGGTGCCGGTCGAGGTGGTCGAGGCCAGCGCGCCGATCCGCTTCCACTGCAAGCAGCTCCGGCCGGGATCGGGCGGCGCCGGCACCCAGCCGGGCGGGCTGGGCCAGACGATCGAGTTCTCCGTGGACACCACCCGGCCGTGGCAGCTGAACGCGGTGACGAGCCGCCTGGCGGTGGCGCCGGAGGGGATCTTCGGCGGTGGTCCGGGCGCAGCCGGGCGCTTCTCGGTCAACGACGAACCGGTCACGACGCAGGCCCGGGTCACGCTGGCCCCCGAGGACGTCGTCCGGCTCGAGCTGCCAGGCGGCGGCGGCTACGGCACGCCTGCGGAGGCGGCGACGTGACCGTCCTGACCCCCGAGCTGCTCTCCTCCCTCGACGCCTCCGTCGCGCCGGTCGAGGACGCGCTCACCCTCCCGCCCATCGTCTACACGTCGGAGGAGTTCCTGGACTTCGAGCGACGGGCGCTGTTCGACCGCGAGTGGTTGTGCGTCGGCCGGGCCAGCCGCGTCGCGAACCCAGGCGACTTCTTCACCGTCCGCGTCAACGGCGAGGGCGTGATCGTCGCCCGGGCCAAGGACGGGGCGATCCACGCCTTCTCGTCGGTCTGTCGCCACCGCGGGATGGAGGTGACGGAGGGCGAGGGCACGTGCACCACGTTCACCTGCCCGTACCACCACTGGGTGTACGGCCTCGACGGTCGCCTGCTCGGTGCGCCGGCCATGGAGCGCACGCACGACTTCGACAAGAAGGACTGGGGCCTCCCGAACATGGCCGTCGAGGTGTGGCAGGGCTTCGTGTTCGTCAACCTCGACCACGCCGCCGAGCCGCTCACGCCCACCCTCGCCCGCTACGAGCCCTTCCTCGAGCACTACCACCTCGCGGACTGCGTCTGCCCTGGCACGTTCACGCTCACCGACCTCCCGTGGAACTGGAAGGTCATGTTCGAGAACTTCAACGACGGCTACCACGCCAACCGCCTGCACCAGGTCATCCAGGACTTCTGCCCCAGCCGCCTCGCCGCGTTCCCGGTCCCGTGGGACGACGCCTCCAATGTCGTGTTCCGCACCAACGGCTACACGCACATCGACGGCGGCTTCAACGCCACGACCAAGGCCCTCCTCCCGATCTTCCCGGACCTGACCGAGGAGGAGCGGTGGCGGTCCACCTTCGCCCTGATCCCGCCCACCCTGTGCCTGGGCACCGCCCCCGACCAGGCCTTCTTCTTCATCGTCACCCCCAAGACGGCCGGCACCATCGACGTCGAGATCGGCTACCTGCTGCACCCGAGCGCCCTCGAGCATCCGATGTTCGACCACCTCTTCGCCATGTCCGACGCCGGCGTCCAGGTGTTCGTCCGCCAGGACCAGGACGCCACGACCAAGGTCCAGCGGGGCATGGGCAGCCGGTTCGCCGTGCGCGGCCGCTACTCCTGGCAGGAGGAGAGCCACGTCCAGCTCAACCGCTGGCTGGTGCAGCGCTACCGGAAGCACTACCCGATCCACCACACCACCACAGCACCATCCAACGGAGGGGGAGACACATGAGAAGGAAGAAGACGGCGGTGGCCGCGCTCGCGGCGCTCGCGTTCGTGGCCGCGGCCTGCGGCAGCGACAAGAACAGCAGCAGTGACACGACCGCCGCGGCGGCCGCCACGACGGCAGCACCGGCCGGCGGGGCCTCCACGGAGGCGCCGACCACCGAAGCCACGGCGACGAGCGCGGCGGGTGGGGCCAGCCAGGACGCGCTGGCGACGCTGGACAAGAACGGCGACGGCAAGGTCCAGTTCGGTGTCGCCACACCCGGTCCTCGTGACGACGGCGCGTACTACCAGGCGCTGGTCGACGGCGTGACCAAGTTCTCGGAGGACAACGGCTTCGAGACTCCGGTCGTGGTCGACAACATCCCGGCCGCTGACGCCGCGACGCAGCTGGAGAACCTGGCCCGTCAGAACGTCGACGCGGTGATGGTGGGTGCCGGCGAGATCTCCGATCCGCTGAACTCGCTGATCCCGAAGTACCCGAACCTGCTCTGGTACTGCAACTGCGGCGCCGGGTACCAGGACCAGACGAAGCTGCTGATCCAGTCCAACGACGACAACTCGGAGATCAGCTACTCGGCGGGTTACGCCACCGGTCTCCTCATGAAGGCCGCGGGCCAGACGAAGGCCGCGTTCATCGGCAACAACAACTTCAACTTCGAGCAGGAGGCCTTCCAGGCCTTCGAGCTGGGTCTGCACGCCGTCGACCCGAGCTTCGAGTGGACGTACGTCGGCACGGGCAGCTTCGACGACGTCGCCGCGGCGACCGAAGCCTTCAACAACCTCTACTCACAGGGTGTGCGAGCCGTGTACCCCTACCTCGGCGGTGCGCACGAGGCCGTGGTGAAGCTGGCCAACGAGAAGGGCGACGTCATCGTCATGAGTGCGGGCTCGTCGAAGGCGTGCGACCGGACCGACCTGAAGTACGACCTGCAGGTGAAGTTCGACGCCGGTGACTACGTCAGCACCATCCTCGACGAGCTGCTCGCGGGCAAGCTCAAGCCCGGCGACACCCGCACCTTCAAGGTCGGCGTCGACCCGCAGCCCGGCGCCGAGATCTGCAAGCCGACGGCCGACCAGAAGACGGCGATGGAGCAGGTGTACTCCGACATCGCCGCGGGCAAGTTCGTCGACCAGTTCATGGCCATCAAGAAGAAGGTCTACGGCTTCTGAGCGGAGCCGGTGACCTGACGGGGAGGGCGGGAGCGCTCGGCGCTCCCCCCACCCCGGTCGTCGAGCTGCAGCGCATCAGCAAGCGCTTCGGCTCAGTGCTGGCCTGCGACCGGGTGGACCTGACGCTCCGGCCGGGCGAGGTCCATGGGGTACTGGGCGAGAACGGGGCCGGCAAATCGACGCTCATGAAGATCCTCATCGGCCTCGTGTTGCCCGACGACGGTCGCGTCGACGTGCGGGGAAGTGCCGTGCACATCACGGACCCGCTCGTCGCCGCCGACCTCGGCATCGCCATGGTCCACCAGCACTACTCGCTGGTGGACGCCCTGTCGGTCTGGGAGAACGTCGTGCTCGGCGAGCCGGCCCGACTGGACCCGTCCACGGCCCGGGCGCGCGTGCGGGAGATCGGCGAGCGCTACGGCCTCGACGTCGACCCCGACGCCCGTGTGGGGTCGCTGACCGCCGGCCAGCGCCAGCGGGTGGAGATCGTGAAGTGCCTGCGCCGCGACCCCACCATCCTGGTCTTCGACGAGCCCACCTCGGTTCTGACGCCGGCCGAGAGCGAGCAGCTGTTCACGGTGCTCCGGCGGGTGGTCGCCGAGGAAGGGCGGACCGTGGCCTTGGTCAGCCACAAGCTCGACGAGGTCCTGCAGGCGTCCGACGTGATCTCGATCATGCGCCAGGGCAGGGTGGTCGAGCACCTGCCCGCCGCCGACGCGGACGCCCGCACGCTGGCCCGGGCGATGGTCGGCCGGGAGGTGTCGTTGCGGGCGGAGGCCGCGGCGTTCGGGCTGGCCGAGGCCGTCGAGGGTTCGGCCGCGGCCGGCCTTCCCGGGTTCGTGGCGGACGCGCGCCTGAGGCCGGTGTTGCAGATCCGGGGTGCGTCCGTGCGGGGGCGGGACGGCGCGCCGAAGCTCGTCGGTCTCGACCTCACCGTGCTCCCCGGCGAGATCGTGGGTGTGGCCGGCGTCGAGGGCAACGGGCAGCGGGAGCTGGCCGACGTGCTGTCCTCGCTCGTGAAGCTCGACGAAGGCACGGTCGAGGTGACGGGCCTTCCTGTGCCGACCGGCCGGCCCGGTGCGATGGCCGCCGCCGGGGTCGGCGTCATCCCCGAGGACCGCCATGACTCCGGTTGCGTGCTCGGGATGACCGTGGCCGAGAACCTGGCCATGGCCGACCCTCACGTCGTCGCCCGGCGGGGCGTGCTCGACCGGCGGGCTCTGCGGCAGCGGGCCGCCCGGTTGATGTCGGAGTTCGAGATCACCGCCCCGGGACCGGACACGCCGATGCGCCTCCTCTCGGGCGGCAACCAGCAGCGGGTCGTCCTCGCCCGCGAGCTGTCGGCCTCGCCGAGGGTCTTGGTGGCTGCGCAGCCGACCCACGGGCTCGACGTCGGCGCCATCGAGTACATGGGTGGCCGGTTGCGGGCCGCGGCCGAGTCCGGCGTCGGCGTGCTGCTCATCTCCAACGAGCTCGAGGAGATCCTCGCGCTGGCCCACCGGATCGTCGTCGTGCACCGCGGGCGGGTGGTCGGTGAGATGTCGCGCGCCGAGGCCGACCTCGAGCGCATCGGCCTGCTCATGGGTGGGGCGGCGGCGTGAAGGAGATCGAGGAGCTGCCCCTGGCGGTGGTCGACGCCGTCCCGGTCATCCCCGGCGGCCCTCCGCGGCGGCCGGTGCGGGACGCGATCGTCACGATCACCACCTACGTCGTGTCGATCGCGGTCGCGCTCGCACTGTGTGCCCTGCTCGTCGCCGCGACGGGCGGGTCGTGGGAGAAGGTCTTCTCCGCCCTGCTCGACGGCAGCTTGCGGTCGCCCGGTGCGTGGGGGCTCACGCTCACGACCGCGGCGCCGCTCTTGATCGTTGCTGTCGGAACGATCATCGCCACCAAGGCCGGGCTGGTCAACATCGGCCAGGAGGGGCAGCTGCTGATCGGCGCCTCGTGCTGCGCCTACGTGGCGGTCCGCATCCCCGGTCCCGGCTGGATCGGTTTGCTCGCCGCGCTGGCCGCCGGCGTCGTGGGTGGCGCGCTGTGGGCCGGGCTGGCCGCCGGGATGCGCTTCTGGCGCCAGGTGCCGGAGGTCATCTCGACGTTGCTCCTCGTCTTCGTCGCGTTCCAGCTCGTCGCTTACGGCCTGACCAAGACGTGGTTGCTGCTCGACCGCACGCCCCGCATCAACAAGAACAACACCGGCGAACCGCTGCCGGCCAGCAGGACGTTCGGCCACCTGCACCTCTTCGGCAACGACGTCAGCCTGTCGGTGGTCGTCGCCCTGGCGCTGGCCGTCCTCATCGCGCTGTGGCTCTCCCGGTCGGTCGGAGGCTTCCGGCTGCGCATGTTGGGCCTCAACGCGCGCGCGGCGCAGCGGTCCGGCGTCTCCGCGGCGAAGGTCGGAGGCACCGCGCTCGTCGTGAGCGGTGCGTTCGCGGGGCTGGCCGGTGGTGTCCTCTTGACGAGTGAGTCCGCCGGGGACCGGGTCACCACCGCGTTCTCCGGCAACTACGGCTGGCAGGGCCTTCTCGTCGCCCTGCTGGCACGGGACCGGCCGCTGGTCGCCATCCCGATGGCGCTGGTCTTCGCCGCGCTCCGGACGGGCAGCGGCTTCCTGGCCGCCACCGGGGTGGAGCGGCGGATCGCCGACGTCGTACAGGCCATGCTCGTCCTGGCGCTCCTCATCCCCCCGGCCATCGCCGCCATCCGCGACCGGCGTCGGGCCGTGGCCGCGGCGCGGGCAGGCGCAGCGGCCACGGCAACCGCTGTCGCAGGGGCCGCCGCGTGATCTGGAACCTCCATTACTCGTCGATCCTCTACGAGAGCGCCTTCCGCCTGGCGGTGCTGTTCGTCCTCGCCGCCACCGGGGAGTGGATGGCGGAGCGGGCGGGCACCCTCAACATCTCGCTCGAGGGCATGATCATCGCGGGGGCCTTCGGTGCCGCGGTCGGCTCCTCGACCTTCGACAGCGTGTGGGTCGGCCTCGGGTACGCCGCAGTGGCCGGCCTCGTGCTGGCCGCGGTGCAGGCCAACATGAGCCATCGCCTCACGGCCAACCAGTTCGTGGTCGGTCTCACCCTCAACGTGCTCGTCGTCGGGCTCACGGCCTTCCTGGACGCCGAGCTCCAGCCGGTCGTGCAGCGCGCCGGCGTGGTCGAGATCCCACTGCTGTCCAAGGTCCCGTTGGTGGGCACCGCCTTCTTCGGACAGTCCTGGCCCGCCTACATGGTCTACCTCGCCGTCCCGCTCGCGTGGTTCCTCGTGTATCGGACCCGGTGGGGACTCGAGCTGCGGGCCTGCGGTGAGAACCCGCAGTCGGCCGACGTCTCCGGCGTCCACGTGAACAAGCGCCGGCGCCAGGCCATCTACCTCTGCGGGATCTACGCCGGCCTGGGCGGAGGCTTCCTCACCCTGGCCCAGGTCGGCACGTTCGAACCGCAGGGCGTGGCCGGCCGCGGCTTCATCGCCATCGCCGCCGTCATCTTCGGCGGATGGACGCTGAAGGGCACGATCGCGGGCTGCTTCGTCTTCGGCACGGCCCAGGCCCTCGGTTCCGTCCTGCAGGCCCTCGGCTACCGGGCCAACCCGCAGCTCTTGACCTCGCTCCCGTACGTGCTGGCCCTGGCCACGATGCTCCTGTTCGCGCACCGCACCCGTCCACCCGCCGCCCTCGCCCGCCCGTTCGTCCGCGGCCTCACGTGAGTCCGGTCGCCACCTCGCCAGGCCTGCGCTCGCCCGCCCTGAGCCCGCCCCTCGACCGGTTCTGGTCAGCGAGGTGCACCGTGGGCGTGCGATGGGCTGACCGGAACGGATGCGGGCCGTGAGCGTCGACCTCTCGGGCCAGATGGCGGCCGCGCTCGTCGCGCCACCGGGCGCGCGCCACGAGCTGTTGGCCTCGCCCGAGACCTGCTACTGGGGCTACTTCGACCGGGACCGACCGCCGGTGCTCGAGATCCGCTCAGGCGACGTCGTGCGCATCGAGGCCGTCACCCACCATGCCGGCGACGCGCCGGACCTGCTCATGGACGCCGCCATCCGCCGGCTGTGGGCCGGCATCCCCGAGGCGGAGCGCGGGCCGGGCGTCCACGTGATGACCGGCCCCATCGCCGTCGAGGGCGCGGAGCCCGGCGCCGCGCTCCTGGTCCGCGTGCTCGAGCTGTCGCCGCGGCTGCCGTTCGGATCCAACTGCGCGGCCCACTGGGGCCTGCTCTACGAGGCCTTCGGCAAGGAGCGCATCACCGTCTACGGCCTCGACGAGGTTGACGACGAGACGGTGGCGACGCCCCAGTTCGCCTTCGACTTCACGGAGCGGGCGCTCTACGACGTCCCGGGTGTGGTCACGCCGCCCGACGCGTCGCGTCGGCAGCCCTTCAGCCGGGCGGTCCGGGTGCCGGTGCGACCCCACCTCGGCGTCATGGGCGTCGCGCCCGCCGAGTCCGGCCGGATCAGCAGCATCCCGCCGGGCGTCTTCGGCGGCAACGTCGACAACTGGCGCCTCGGCGCCGGCACGGCCATGGCCTACCCGGTGTTCGTCCGAGGCGCGGGGCTCTACGTCGGTGATCCCCACCTGGCACAGGGTGACGGTGAGCTGTGCGGCACGGCCATCGAGGCGTCACTCGACGTGACGCTGCAGGTGTTCGTCCTGGACGACCTGCCGGTCACCGCGCCGGTGCTCGACACCGCGGACCAGTGGCTGGTGCACGGCTTCGGCGACGACCTCGACGAGGCGATGCGGATGGCCGCCGAGCAGGCGCTCTGGCTGCTCACCGACCGTCTCGGGCTGTCGCGCGACGACGCCTACTCGCTGGCCTCGGTGGCCCTCGACTTCGGCGTCACCCAGGTCGTCGACGGCAAGGTCGGCTGCCACGCCGCCGTCGCGAAGTCGCTCTTCGTCTGACCCGAGCCGTGTCCTGGCGGCGTCACGCCTGACCGGTCTGGCGGCGGAAGTCGAGCCCGTCCCAGTAGTCGGCGCGATGGGCTACCAGCCCGTCCTCGACCTCGAGGCGGAAGACGCCGCGTATGGCGACGTCGTGTCCCCGCCAGCGGGCGCGCATGGTGTACGCGACGACGACCCGGTCGCCCTCGGACACGACATCCTCGACGTCGTAGCGCAGGCCCCTGAAGTCGGCCAGGAAGTCGGGGAGGCGGCGGCGGTACTCGACGCGGCCCCGACCACTGCGGCCGAGCGCGGACGTGTGCTCGTTCCAGAAGTCGGCGGTGACGTGCGAGGCGATCTGGTCGGGATCGCCGCTCGCGAACGAGGCGACGTAGGCCAGCGCCACCTCACGCGGTGGCGCCGGCGACGGCACTAGCCCCAGACTTCCCGGGCCTTGGCGTAGACGCCCTGGTCGAAGGAGATCTCGACGACGTTGCCGTCGGGGTCGGTGATCGCGCAGATGTAACCGATGGGCGGCGGCATCTGGGTCGGTGGCCAGTGCAGGCAGCCCTCGCGCTCGGCCTCCGCGGCGATGCGCTCGACCTCTTCCTTGCTCGGCACCTCGATGCCGATGTGGGCGAACGGCGCCATGATCGGCTGCGGACCCTTCTCCTGATCGCGGAAGAAGCTGACCAGCACCAGCACGAAGGGCTTGTCGACTTGGTCGTCGTGGGCCAGCCACGCCCCTTGACCGTCGGCGTCTTCCCGCCGATCGAGCAGCTTCAGCGTCGTGTAGCGGCTGTACCAGTCGATCGACGCGTCGATGTCGTGGCAG
This sequence comes from bacterium, assembly GCA_046734535.1. Taxonomy (GTDB): domain Bacteria; phylum Actinomycetota; class Acidimicrobiia; order Acidimicrobiales; family Ilumatobacteraceae; genus DASTFY01. The sequence goes on from JBKPRL010000259.1 coordinate 13,408, forward strand.
GGCAGCGCGATGTGCGTCCACCGGGGGGCCGACGGCCGCAGCTCGTAGGTGGTGTCACTCACGGGTGAAGCCGTCGGGGATCTGCGGGTCGTTGCCGCCCTTCGTCCACAGGACCAGGGTGTTGCCCCAGGGGTCCACGAACGCGCTGTTGAAGCCGTTGAACTCGGCCCAGTAGTGGTCCCGCCAGAGGAGCGTGGCACCGAGCTTCTCGGCGGTGGCGAGGATCCGGTCCTGCGAGTCGTCCTCGCTCACGAGGACCCAGATGCGAGCCGTGCGCCCGCCGTCGGACAGCTCCCGGGGTTCGACGCCGGCCGGATCCGGATGCGGACGCGCGTTGGCGACGTTGAAGATCCCCATGTGGAGGTTGCCGATCGGCGACGGCGACCCGTCGTCGAGCTGGAAGTGCTGGCCGGGCACGATCCGGTGGAAGACGCCCTCCGGCCGCGGCTCGACCTCCCAGCCGAAGACCTCGGCGTAGAAGGCCGCCGACGCCGCCGGGTCGCTGGACGGCAAGTCGACGAAGATCAGTGTGTTGGGGTACGGCATCGGGCCCCCTCGGCGCTCGCGACCACCTCGCAGGTGGGATCGTGAGACTATCAGTGGTCTGATGGTCTGACCAAAGGCCACCGGGGGCGGGCGACGATCCCGGTCCGCTCGAGCAGGCTCCGGCCCGCGGCGACCGCTTCGTCGCGCAGGCCATCGGCGTCGACCGTCGTGCACCGGCCGTCCCGCACGACGACCCGACCGTCGATCACCACATCCCGCACCGCCCGTCCGTCGCTTGCCCAGACCAGCTGGAGCACGGGGTCGTGGCCGGGCGGGATCCACGCCGGGCCGCGACCGTGAACGACGAGGTCGGCCCGCTGACCGGGCTGGATGCGGCCGACGAGGCCACCCAAGCCGACGGCCTCGGCGCCGCGGACCGTCAGCAGCTCGATCGCGTCGTGGGCGCCGAACCACGTCGGATCGACGCGGGTGTCCTTGGCCAGGCCGGCGAACAGCGCCGCCGCCCGCAGCGGGTCGACGAGGTCGCCGGCGTTCTCGCTGTCGCACCCGAGCGCCACCCGTCCGCCCCGGCGCATGAGCTCAGCGTGGCGGCCGGCGCTGCTCACCCCCTGCCCGAGGCGCAGGTACGCCCACGGGCAGGCGGCGACCGCGGCGCGGGTGCGGAGGAGGACGTCCAGCTCGGTGTCGTCGAGGTGGACCGCATGGGCAACGAGCACGTGCGGACCGAGCACGCCGATGTCGTCGAGGTGGACGAGCGGGCGACGACCGGTGCGGGCCAGGTAGGAGTGGACGTCCGACACCGACGGCGAGAGGTGGAACGTGAGCCCCGTGCCCCGGGCGCGGGCGAGCGCGCTGGCTCCGGTCACGAGCTCGTCGGACATCAGGTCGTGGCCGACCAGCGTGACCCAGCCGGTGATCAGGCCGCCGGGGGGGAAGTCGTCCAGCACCGCGGTCTGGCGGTCCAGCACCTCGGGGGCGGGCGCGGCGAACGGACCGTCCTCGACGTCCCAGCCCCACGTCCCGACCGTGCCCCGCATGCCGACCGCGGCCATGCCCGCCGCGACCCGGGCCGGATGGGCCACCGTGCCGGCCTCGATGGTCGTCGTGACGCCGTGCGTCACCGCCTCGACGCAGGCGAGGGTGGCGGAGAGCTCGTCGTCGTCGGGGGTGTGGGCGGCGTGCACGGGAACGGCCCAGGAGAAGATGGCCTCGCCCGGGGGCAGGTCGTCGGGGATCGACGAGCGGATCAGGCGATCACCCGTCAGGTGCTGGTGGGCGTTGACGAAGCCGGGAGTCACGACCGCGCCCGGTCCGCCGAGGGTCGGCACCGCCGGATGGCGGCGAGCGGCCGCCGCTCGGTCGACCACGCCGAGGATCGTTCCGGCGGCAACCAGCACGGCGGCATCGACCAGCACCGTTCGTTGGTCGTCCATCGTCAGCACGTGGTCGCCGGCCACGATGAGTTCCGGGGCGAGGGCGGAAGGGTCGGCAGGCACTGTTTGGTCAGACGGTCAGACCATCGGCAGGCACAGCTAATCTTCGCGCGTGCCCCGGACCGAGCTGCTCTGCGACCACCCGGCCCTCCGGCGGCACTGGCACGCCGTCGCCCGCAGCGCCGACCTGGCCCGCGAGCCCGTGGGCGTCACGCTCCTCGGTCGCGAGTACGTGGTCTGGCGGGACGGCGACGGCGCCGTCGTGGCCGCGCCCGACCGCTGCCCCCACCGGGAGGCGCCGTTGTCGCTCGGGCACCTGGTCGACGGCGACCTGGAGTGCGCGTACCACGGGTGGCGCTTCGGCCGTGGCGGCCGTTGCGTCCTCGTGCCGTCCGCCGCCGACGGGGTGCCGGTGCCGCCCAAGGCCCACCTCGGCACTGTCCACGCCGCGGAGCGCTATGGGCTCGTCTGGCTCTGTCCCGGCGAGCCGGCGGCCGGGATACCGGAGATCACCCACGAGGCGGATCCCCGCTATCGCCGGCTCAACGTGGACGTCGAGCGCTGGCAGGCCTCGGCCACGCGGATGACCGACAACTTCCTCGACATCTCCCACTTTCCCTTCGTCCACACCGGAACCTTCGGCCGGGCGCAGGACACCCACGTCCCCCGCATCGAGCTCGGCCCGCTCGACGACGGCTACTACGGCTACTCCTACGAGGTCGCGGTCAACAACGACGCCCTCGGGGCCACCGCCAGCGGCCAGGCGGCCAAGGTGCTGACCCGGCGCATGACGACCGGGTTCCACCTGCCGTTCGCGGTGCGCAGCACGATCCACTACGAGACCGGGCTCGACCACATCCTGCTGCTCCTCAGCACGCCGGTCGACGACGTGACCTCGCTGTTCACCTTCGTCGTCTGGCGCAACGACGACTTCACGGTCCCGGCCGACGAGGTGCTGCGCTTCGACAAGGCCATCGGCGCCGAGGACCGCAGGATGCTGGAGCGGGTGCCCGGTGTCCTGCCGCTCGACGCCACGGCACTCGTGAGCGTGCAGGCCGACAAGGCGTCCGTCGAGTGGCGGCGCCAGCTGGTCGGCCTGCTGGCCGGAGGCGCCGAGCCCGACGGCGTGGTCGTCGAGTCGCCGACTCGGGCCGGCTGACCTCCGCGCCGTGCGCGACGGCTCACCCAACCTGGGCGAACACGCCGACAGCGTTCCGGTCGCGGAATCGCCCCCCACAGCGGCACTTCGCTGACCAGAACACCAAGGAGCGGTGCGGGTACCGGTTCGTGATACTGGTGTAGTAGGTTTGGTGGTAACGCATGAGCCAGACCGACCAGAGCAGAACAGGCCGCCCGACCGATCGGCCGACGGACCATCGGGGTCGCTACGTGCCCGACGGCAGCTGGCCGCCCGGGCGCGGCGCCCCGGAGCCGCTGGAGCGCGTGCGGCGCTTCGTGAACACGGCCAACCCCGAGTCCGGTGCTGACCACTTCGAGACGCCGGCATCACTGGCCGCCTGGATGGAACGCGAGGGCTACGGACGGCCCAGGATCACCGAGCGCGATCGCACCCGCGCCGTGCTGCTGCGCGCCGCGGTGCGAGCGCTGGCGATCGCCAACCACGAGGGCAGCGCGGACGGGCCCCCGGCGGCCGAGGCGTGCCGCCTCCTCGATGGGCTGGCCGCGGACCTCCCGCTCGTCGTCCGCTGCTCACCCTGTCCCGAGCTGGTGCCCGTTCCGGCTGGCGTCGACGGCGTGCTGGCGTCGCTCCTGGCCACCGTCCACGACGCGATGGTGGCCGGCACGTGGTCCCGGTTGAAGGCGTGCCGGAACAGCCACTGCCGCTGGGCCTTCTACGACCACTCGCGCAACCGGTCGGGCGCCTGGTGCTCGGAGCTGGCCTGTGGGAGCCGCATGAAGGTCCGGGCATACCGCGCCCGGCAGCGGGCCGGGCCGATCGCCGCCCCGCCCCCGACCGAGGACGGGCGATGAGGTTCGCGCCCGTCGCCAACCTCGTGGGCACGGCGCTCTGCGCGCTCCTCGGGCTCGCGGCGTGCGGGAGCAGTGGCGACGGGGCCGGCTCGTCCGCGCCGGACCCTCCGAAGGGCACGTTCTGCGAGGTGGTGCTGGCCTGGTCCAACGCGGGGGTCGGCACGGTCAACCACTTCAGCCTGGTCAGCCCCAAGGCGCCCGATGTGAGCGCGCGACGCCGCTTCTACCTCGAGGCGTGGAACGGCCTCGACGCCATCTCCCGCTGGGTCGACTCGGCCGCCGATCGGGCGCCGACCACGGTGCGGGCCGGCCTCCACACGGCCGCCGACGAGATCAGGGCGACCGTCGCCACCGGCAAGGACGCGGCCAGCAAGCTGCCCGACCGGGCCTACGAGTACGCGTCGGTCCAGGACGGGACGTTGTTCGTGTCCAATGAGAAGTCCCGTGCCATCGTCTACCGCACGCTGGACTCGCTGCGCGGCGCGCTGGGCGAGCAGGTCGTGCCCCGGGCGTGCGGTCGCCAGACCGAGCCGGTCACGCTGCCCATCGTCACCCCACCGTGATCGTGGGATGAGCTCGGCCGGGCGAGCGGCGTGGCGTCAGGCTTCGACGTCGACCAAGCGGATGGCGCGGGCCTTGACCATGCGCATCGAGGTCCGCCGCTTCCACATCTTCATCTTCCAGTGGCGGCGCCGCCGGCGCTTGACCTCACCCTTGGCCTTCCCCGGATCGTGACGGTGGACCGGGCGGTAGCCGATGGCGGGATCAGGCGCATCATCCGGCTCGACGCCGGAGCACACCTGCTCGGCCACCTCGGCCAGCTCGGTGGCGATCCGGTGGCGCTCGGAACGGGCGTGGGCCCTCCGCTCCGCTCGAGGCGGTAGGACCTGGTCACCGTCACGGTGCCGCTTGCTCATCGTTCCTCCCATGCAGGGCTGGGTGTGATCGCAAGCCTCCCCTTGGACCAGAGGCTACCAACGGAGGCGGCGCCCGGGAAGGGCGACGGTCAGGGTTGACAGGGAGTTCACAGACGCCCGCGACGGCGGCGGTCGCTACTGTCGCCGGCAGACCGACCCATCGGTCGAGGTAGTCCCCGTGCGCCAACCGTGATCCCCGCCGTCTACTCGCCCGTGCACCAGCGGCACGCGCCGACGTCCGAGGTCGAGCTGGGCCAGACCTTGGGCCAGTACGAGCTCCCGGTGCGGGCCGAGGAGATCCGCCGGGCGCTCGAGCGGGAGCCCGAGCGGTTCTCCTTCGTCGCGCCGACCGAGCACGGCGTCGCACCGATCGAAGGCGTCCACGATCCCGGCCTGGTGGCCTTCCTGGCCACGGCCTGGGAGCAGGTCCAGGCCGAGCACGAGGTGGCCGAGGTCTTTCCCGACACGTTCGTCCATCCGGCCATCCGCGAGGGCATGGGCGCCGCACCGGCCCCGGGTGGCGCAGCCGCCCGACTCGGCTACTGGTGCTTCGAGACGATGACCCCGCTCGTCGCCGGGACCTACCCGGCTGCCCGGGCCGCGGTCGACGTCGCGCTGAGCGCCGCCGACCTCGTGCTCGCCGGCGCCCGCGCCGCATACGGGCTCTGCCGCCCGCCCGGCCACCACGCGCCGCGAGCCGCCTACGGCGGTTACTGCTACTTCAACAACGCGGCGGTCGTGGCGGACCACGTGGCCAGGTCGACCGGGACCCGGGTCACCGTCCTCGATGTCGACTACCACCACGGCAACGGCACCCAGCAGATCTTCTACGAGCGCGACGACGTCCAGTACGTGTCGTTGCACGGCGACCCGAACCGGGCCTACCCGTACTTCGCCGGCTACGAGGACGAACGCGGCGCGGGTCGGGGTGCGGAGTCGACGCTGAACCTGCCCTTTCCGCCGGGCACCGACGACGCCACCTACCAGAACGGGTTGGCCCGCGCGCAGGAGGCGATCGATGCCTTCGGTCCGTCGATCCTGGTCGTCTCGCTCGGCGTCGACACCTTCGAGCTCGACCCCATCGCCGACTTCGCGCTCACCACCTCGGGCTTCGCCCGCGCCGGCGGGATGGTCGCTGAGCTGGGCCGGCCCGCGATCGTGCTCCAGGAGGGCGGCTACCACGTCCCGACGATCGGCGACAACGTCCGCACGTGGCTGGCCGGCTTCGACACCGCCGCCTCGGCCTGACGACGGAGCGGGATGGCGGCTCAGGTCTGGAGCGGCAGCAGCACCTCGGCCGCCTCGGCGAGGTGGTCCGTCCAGGCGACGGCGCTGGCCGGCTCGACGATCGGCAGCACGACGAACTTGCTCGTGCCGGCGGCGATGAAGGCCTCGACGACGTCCACGAGCGCGCTCCAGCCCTGGGGGACGAGCTCGGCCGGATCCTCGAGGTCGGGCCGGCGAGCGGCCAGCGTGGCGACGATCGCGTCGGGCAGGCCGTCCATCGTGTAGGGGACGAGCACGCCGAAGTGCTCAGCCTCGATCTCTCGGTCGTGCTCGGCCGCCACCTGCTCGATGACAGCCCGTCCGGCCGCCGCATCACGAGGCGTGACGAAGCTGGGTAGCCAACCGTCGGCCAGGCGGCCGACCCGCCGCAGCTCGGACGGCGCGATGCCACCGAGCCAGACGTCGGGTGGCGACTGCCGGGGCTTGGGCTCCACCCGCAGACCGTCGTAGTGGAAGCGAGGACCGTCGTGGGTGACGCGCTCGTCCGTCCAGCAGGCGCGGATGACGGCGAGAGCCTCGTCGAACCAGGCCGCCCGCTCACGCCGCTCCACACCGAACGCCTGCTGCTCGTGGGGGTCCGCCACGCCGAGGCCGAACGCCGGCAGCAGCCGCCCGCCCGAGAGCCGGTCCAGCGTCGCCAGCTCCTTGGCCACGACGACCGGGTTGCGCCCGGGCAGGACCATCACGCTCATCCCGAGCTTCAACCGCGTGGTGCGTCCCGCCGCGAACGCCATCCCGACCACCGGGTCGGGCGCGGCACCCCCGATCCGCTCGGACAGCCACAGGCTGTCGAAGCGCAGCGCCTCCAGGGCGTCGACGACGGCGGCGAAGCCCTCGTCGTTCAGCCTGGTCCTCACCCCCAGGCCGTAGCCGACCCGGACCTTCACGGCACCGCGACCGCGGCCGTCTGCGCCACCCGCTCGATCACGTCGACCACGGTCGTCGTGGCCGACATGAAGGGTGAGTGGACGTCACCCTGCCCGCCGGCCTCGCCGATGACGGCACCGCCGTAGGAGTGGCCGACCAGGACGACCGGTCGCGCCGCTCGCGCCACGATGTTCGCCACGTGGGCCGCGTCGCCGGCCAGGTCGGTGAAGGGGAGGGTCGACGCGCCGTGGCCGGGAACGTCGACGGCCAGCGTGGGAACGCCCCGGGCGTCGAGCTCGGCCTGCACTGCGCCCCAGCACCACGCCCCGTGCCAGGCGCCGTGGACCAGGACGACCAGTGGGAGCTCGACCATCGCCCGCATGTTCGCACGCGAGGCGGTGACCTCACCCGACCGGGCGTGCCGACGCGGCCGTCACCGGGTGTCGTCGAGGAGCTCCTCCAGCTCGGCGTCGAGGGGATCGCACGAGCGGAGGAACGCGGGCGCCGCCGGTGGGAGGCGCAAGCCGATGGTGAGGGCGGCGATGCCCGACAGGACGAGGAGCGGGGTGGCACCGAGTCCCATGAAGTGCTGCAGGGCCAGTCCGACGACGGCGCACAGCACGGCCGCCAGTCCGGCGACCCGGACGGCCAGCGCCCAGGCGGTGGCCTCGTCGGCAGGCTCCCGGAACACGACTCGCGCGCTCATGTCCGCCATTGAGCCACCAGGATCGCTTCCAGATACAACGAATTGTCCCTTGTCACACGATTGGAACCGGGCGGTCGGCGGTCGGCCACAGGCGGCTCACCCATCGCGCGCGGGCGTGAACGCGGCCCGTGGTCGGCCCCTACGCTCGGCCGCCATGTCATCGCCCGCGTCTGTCACCGTCGATCCCCTTGCCGCCTTTCGCCTCGACGGCCAGATCGCCGTGGTCACCGGAGCCTCGAGCGGGTTGGGCGACCGGTTCGCCCGCGTGCTCCACGCCGCCGGGGCGACCGTCGTCGTGGCCGCGCGCCGCGAGGAGCGCCTGGCCGCCCTGGTCGGCGAGCTGCCCGGCGCCCTCGCCGTCGCCGCCGACCTCAGCCGAGGCGAAGAGCGCCACCGGCTGGTGGCCGAGGTGGTCGATCGCTACGGGACCGTGGATGTCCTCGTCAACAACGCCGGGGTCGGCCACACCGTCGCCGTGGAGGACGAGGACCTCGACACGTTCCGCCGGACGATGGAGATCAACGTCACGGCGGTGTGGCACCTGTGCAAGGAGGTCGGCGTCCCGATGGTCGCCCAGCGCTCGGGCAGCATCATCAACGTTGCGTCGGTGCTCGGCCTCGTCGGCTCGGCCCCGGTCAAGCAGGCCCACTACGTCGCCAGCAAGGGCGCCGTGGTGACCCTGACGAAGGAGCTGGCGCTCCAGTGGGCTCGCAAGGGCGTACGGGTGAACGCGCTGTGCCCGGGCTGGTTCCCGAGCGAGATGACGGCGGGCATGGAGAGCGACGAGGCGAGCCAGCGCTTCATCACCACCAACTCCCCGATCCCGCGGATGGGCGAGGCCGACGAGCTCGACGGCCCGCTGCTCCTGCTGGCCAGCCGGGCCGGCTCGTTCATGACCGGCCACTCGCTCGTGGTCGACGGCGGCTGGCTGGCCCGCTGACGGTACCCGCGCTCAGGGCGTGGGGTCCGAGTCGATGGTGCTGCTGAGGTCACGGCGGCGGACGTCAGCCACGCCGGGCCGCACGCCCGCAGGTGCGAGCATGGGCACATGGCCACCTTCACGACCGCGTGCCCGCTCGACTGCCCGGACACGTGCTCGCTCGCCGTCACCGTCGAAGGCGGGCGCTTGACCGCGGTCGACGCCGCGCCGGGCAACCCGCTGACGGCCGGCTACATCTGCCACAAGGTGAAGCACCACGCCCGCCGGGTGTACGCGCCGGAGCGGATCTTGACGCCCCTCGTGCGCACGGGCCCGAAGGGCGAGGCCCGCTTCCGCGAGGCGTCGTGGGACGAGGCGATCGGACTGGTGGCGTCCCGCATCGGCGCCGCGCTCCGCGACGACGGACCGGCCAGCGTGCTGCCCTACCTCTACAGCTCGTCGGCCCCGGTGCTGGCGGCGCAGGCGCTCAGCCCGCTGCTGTTCGCCCGGTTGGGGGTGCCGGAGGTGGCCCACACCATCTGCGCGGCGACCGCCGGCCAAGCCTGGGACGACACGTTCGGCGACATGCTCTCCACGGACCCGTTGGACGTCCCCGCGTGCCGGCTCGCCGTGGTGTGGGGTGCCAACCCGACCGTCTCCAACACCCACCTGCTCCCGCTCCTGGCGGAGGCCAAGGCCAACGGGGCCCGACTGGTCGTGATCGATCCGCGCCGGACCGGCGTCGCCCACCGCGCCGACCTGCACCTGGCCGTGCGCCCGGGCACCGACGTCGTCCTCGCCTACGCCCTCGCTCGCCTGCTGGAGGAGCGGGGCGCGGTGGACGAGCGGTTCTGCGCCGACCACGCGAACGGGGTCGAGCAGTACCTGGCGGCCGCCCGCGAGTGGCCGGTCAGCCGCGCCGCGGACGTCTGCGGCGTGGCCGCGGCCGACATCGAGGAGCTGGCCGCGCTCGTCGCCTCCATCCGGCCCGCCCTGCTGCGCATCGGATGGGGTCCGGAGCGCAACCGCAACGGTGGCTCCTCGTGCCGCGCCATCCTGGGGCTCTGGGTGCTGGCAGGACACTTCGGCGAGCGCGGCTCTGGGGTCATCGCCAGTCTCGGTGGCGGGTCGACGCTCTGCGCCGACCGCGTGCCGCTCGGGCCGGTGTCCGACGCCGGTGGCACCGTCAACATGAACCGCGTCGGGGCCATCCTCTGCGGCGAGGAGCCGGGTGCGGCGCCGGCGCGCGTGCTCTTCATCCAGGGCGCCAACCCGGCCGCGACCGCGCCGGATCAACCAACGATGCTGCGGGGCCTGTCGCGCGAGGACCTCTTCACGGTCGTGCACGAGCAGGTGATGACCGACACCGCCCGCTACGCCGATGTCGTGCTCCCGGCCACCACGCACTTCGAGTCCGACGACGTGGCCGACTCGTACGGCAGCTTCGTCGTCCAGCCGGTCCGGGCCGTGATCGATCGCGTAGGGGGGAGCCGCACGAACGACGAGGTGGCGTCCGCGCTGGCCAGAGAGCTCGGCTTGGACGTCGGGGAGTTCGATCCCGACCCGGCGCGCTTGCTGGCCCGCCTCTCGGACCGCGGCGCGGTAGAGGGCGTGGAGGTGCTCCGGCAGCCGGGTGAGACCGTGCAGTTCGTCGACACCTTTCCCTCCTTCCCCGATCGCAGAGCTCGGCTCCACGTGCCCGACGGTGAGCTGCCCCTCCCGCGGTTCCGTCCGCTCGACAGCCGCTACCCGCTCACCCTCATCAGCCCGGCCACAGCCAAGACAATCAACACCATGTTCGCGGAGTTCGCCCCGCCCCCCGCGGTGCTCTCGATCCACCCGGACGATGCGGAGCTCCGCGGGTTGGTTGACAACGCAACGGTGCGGGTCTGGAACGACCAGGCCTCGATCGAGCTGCCATGCTCGCTCGACAGGTCGATGCGGCCTGGCGTCTGCGCGATGCCGAAGGGGTTGTGGCTCCGTAGCCTCCCGGCCGGGCTCACGGCCAACGGGTTCGCGCCGGCCACGATCTCCGATCTCGCCGGGGGCGCGTGCTTCAATGACGCACGGGTGGACGTCGCCATCTCCTGCGAAAGCGAGACTGTTCGATGAAGAAGCTGTGGGCCGAGTTCAAGGACTTCATGAACCAGGGTGACTTCGTCACCATCGCCGTCGGCCTGATCATCGCCCTCCAGACGGTGGCCGTGGTGAAGGCGATCATCGACGGGATCATCAGCCCGATCATCTCGGCCATCGTCGGCAAGAACAGCCTGGACCAGTTCGGCTTCGACATCGGAGACGCCCGCATCAGCATCGGCCTGGTGCTGGCTGCGCTGATCAACTTCGTCGCGATCCTCGCGATCGTCTTCCTGCTCCTGAAGGCGTGGAACGCCATGAAGCGCCGGACGCCCTCGGACGACGTCGACACCGAGCTCAGCGTCCTCCGGGAGATCCGCGACAGCCTGACCCGCGGCGCCTGACCGTCCGCCGCTGCCGATCGTTCGGGCGCGGCCCGGTCAGAAGGGCACGGCGTGGGCCTCGCCCACCGGCCGGCCGCCACCGAGCACCGGTGTCCGGCGCAGCCCGGCGGCGCCCGAGGTGTTCACGCCCAGCCGGTCGAGCGCCTCGAGCGCGACGGCCGCGAACGCCCGCCACGATCCGTCGGTCAGCTTGAGCGCGACCGCCCGTCCGTCGGGCAGCCCCGCCGCCAGCACGCCCTCGGCGCCATCCTTGGCCACGAGGCCGGGCAGGCAATCCATCAGCGCGGTGACGTCCCGCCCAGTCCCCCCGACCATGTCCGGGTGCGCCGTCATCGCGACGCGTATCGACGCCGCCGGTGAGCCGGACGGCGCGCTGGCGACCGCGGCGAAGGCGCGAGCGAGGCCGGTCAGCGTGAGGGTGTGGGCGGGAGCGCCACAGCCGTCGATGCCGACGTGGCCGACCGTCTCGCTGCTGAGGCGCTCCACAGTGGTGGTGATGTGGTGTTGCAGCGGGTGGTCCTGGTCGAGGTAGGAATCGAGCGGCCAGCCGTTGATGGCGCACGTGACGAGCATGCCCGCGTGCTTGCCCGAGCAGTTCTGAAGGATCGGGGCGCGTCGACCACCCGCACGGATGACGGCTGCGGCCGACGGTTCGTGCAGCGGGTAGGCCGGGGTGTTCCGGAGGAGTCGCTCATCCAGGGCCGCCGACGCGAGGATCGACCGGACACCCGCGAGATGTGCCGGCTCGCCGTTGTGGCTGGCGCAGACCAAGGCCAGCTGGGGTGGCGGCAGGCTCAGGCCCAGCTCCACCATGGCCGTCGCCTGGAGCGGCTTGTTGGCGGAGCGGCCGTAGACCGGAGCGTCGACGTCGCCGACCTGGAGCACCACCGCACCGCGGGCATCGAGCCCGACGACGCTGCCCCGGTGCCGGCTCTCGACCATTCCCGACCGCACCACCTCGACCAGCACCGGTTCCTCCATCCGGGTGACGGTAGGCGACGTGATCCGGACGCCGGTCGCGATACCGTCCGGCCATGAAGGTTGCACTGACCGTCAACGACTTCCTGCGCCGGGCCGAGCTGGTCTACGGCGACCGGATCGGGCTGGTCGACGAACCGGACCAGCCCGCTCCCTCGTGGGGAGAGATGACCTGGACCCAGGTGGCGGAGCGGGCTAGGGCCCAGGCGGCCGGCCTCGACGCGCTCGGCCTGGCGCCCGGTGAGCGGGTCGCCGTCGTCAGCCAGAACTCGGCCCGGCTGTTCACCAGCTTCTTCGGCATCAGCGGGAGCGGGCGCATCCTCGTCCCGATCAACTTCCGCCTGGCCCGGCCGGAGGTCGAGTACATCGTCGAGCACTCGGGTGCCCGGGTGCTGATCGTCGACCCTGAGCTCGACGACGCCCTGTCCGGGATCGAGGCCGAGCACCGCTTCGTCATCGGAGCCGAGAGCGACGAGGCGATCTACCGGTTCGGTGTCGAGCCGGCGCCGTGGGAGGCCGACGAGGACGCCACCGCGAGCATCAACTACACGAGCGGCACCACGGCCCGGCCGAAGGGTGTGCAGCTGACCCATCGGAACATCTGGACCAACGCCGTCACGTTCGGCTGGCAGATCGGCGTCGACGACCGCGACGTCTATCTGCACACGCTGCCGCAGTTCCACTGCAACGGGTGGGGCATGCCGTACGCGGTCACCGGCATGGGCGGACGTCACATCATCATCCGCAAGGTCGATGGCGCGGAGATCCTCCGGCGCATCGAGCGCCACGGCGTGACGCTCCTGTGCGGCGCGCCGGCCGTCGTCGCCATGATCCTGGACGCGGCAGCCTCCTGGGACGGGCCGATCCCCGGCAAGGGCACCGTTCGCATGGTCGTGGCCGGCGCCCCGCCGCCCTCGCGGACGATCGAGCGGATGGAGACCGAGCTCGGCTGGGAGTTCATCCAGATCTACGGGCTGACCGAGACGACGCCGCTCCTGACGATGAACCGCGGCCGTGTCGAGTACGACGACCTCAGCCCGGGCGACCGGGCCCGGCGCCTGGTCCGAACGGGCGCGCCCGCCCTCGGCGTGGAGATCGCCGTCGACGACGAGGGCGAGGTGCTGGCGCGGAGCAACGTCGTGATGGAGGGGTACTGGCACCAGCCGGAGGCCACCGCCGCGGCCATCGTCGACGGTTGGTTCCACACCGGCGACGGGGGCGCCGTCGACGACGAGTCGTACCTGATGATCTCCGACCGCAAGAAGGACGTGATCATCTCCGGCGGCGAGAACGTGTCCTCCATCGAGGTCGAGGACGTGCTGTTCCAGCACCCGGCCGTGGCGGAGGTCGCCGTCATCGGTGTGCCCGACGAGAAGTGGGGCGAGCTGGTCACGGCGCTCGTCGTCGTGAAGCCCGGCTCCGAGGTCACGCCTGACGACCTGACCGCGTTCTGCCGTGAGCGCATGGCCGGCTTCAAGTGTCCCAAGCGGATCGAGCTGCGCGACGAGCTCGCCCGCACGGCGACCGGCAAGCTCCAGAAGTTCAAGCTCCGTGAGCCGTTCTGGGCCGGTCACGAGCGCAAGGTCAACTGACCGCGCCCGCCGCAGGCGGCTTCCCGCCACCGCCCGCGGTCATTGATCCTGCAAGTGTGCAGGCCCAGCTCCGGAATCCGGAGCTGGGCGTGCATGCTTGCGGATGCAACATCACAGCTGAGCCCAGCCTCGCAGCACGATGGACAGGCCACCGCCGACGAGCAGGATCGCGGTGACCGCGGGGAGGTAGCGCAACACCACCGCTGCGCGGGGTCGCTGGTACCAGTGGCGCTCGAGCCATCCCTGCAGCCGGACGAGGATCAGGCCGGCTCCCATCAGCACGCCGGCCATGCCGAGGCCGTAGAGGCCGACGAGCACGACGCCGAACCACGTCCGGTGGAGGGCGATGGCGCCGAGCAGCACGACCAGCGCGGACGGCGTGGGGACCAACCCACCGGCCACGCCCATCACGACGAGCCAGCCCCGCCGGATGGGGTCCTGGACGTGCTGGTGGTCCTCACCGTGATGGTGGTGGTCGTGATCGTGCTCGTCATGGTCGTGCGGGAGGTGGTGCCCGTGGTCGTGGGTGTGCCCGTGGACGTGCTCGTGATCGCCGCCGTGGTCGTGCTCGTGATCCTCATGGTCGTGCGGGAGGTCGTGCCCGTGGTCGTGGGTGTGCCCGTGATCGGGCAGGCCGGGCAGCCGGAGGTGGGCGTGCCCGCTCCGCCCGAGCACCACGCGCCGGTAGAGCAGCGCCAGCCCGCAGGAGGCGAGCAGGCCACCGCTGGCCACGGTCAACCACGGCAGGACGCGGTCAGGGGCGATGGCCTGGGAGAGCCAGATCACCGTGCCCAGCGCCAGGACGCCGCCGGTGTGGGTGACCGCCACGGTGAGCCCGATCGCCGCGACCTGCCGCGGGGTGCCCCGCCGGCCGACCACGTAGGCGGCCATCATGGTCTTGCCGTGCCCGGGGGCCATGGCGTGCAGACCCCCGAGGACGACAGCGACGAGGAGGGCCAGCAGGCCAAAGCCGACCGTGAGGTCGCGGTCGCCGACGGCGCGTTGGAACCACGACGTCAGCGGGTCGGCGCCCCGCGCCTGCGCAGTCGTCGGCAGCCGGCCCATCTCGCCCGGGGCT
>JBKPRL010000260.1:0-5561 GCA_046734535.1 bacterium
GGGTTGAGGTTGCTGGCTGACCGCTGACCGGTGACGAGCCTGGGTGGCGGTCAGTAGGCAACCTGACGGGCGGGGGTGGTGGGGGTTGAGGTTGCTGGCTGACCGCTGACCGGTGACGAGCCTGGGTGGCGGTCAGTAGGCAACCTGAGGGGCGGACGTCGACCCGCTACCCGGCCAGCACCCGGAACGACTCGCGCAGCCGCTCCTGCGCGCCGTCGACGGCCTCGATCCGGTCCAGCCCCAGCAGTGCGGCGCCCACGATCGGCGGCGCCCCGACGACGCGGAGCACGGCCAGGGGTGCGGCGGCAGCGAGCAGCCGGGTGATCTCGTCCATCAGCAGCGAGTGCCCAGCGGTGACGACGCCGCCGCCGAGGATCACGTCGATCGGCTCGTCGAGCACGCCCAGCCGGCGGATGGACGTGGCGGCCAGGGCGACGATCTCCGCCGCCTGGCGGCGTACCACCTCGGCCGCCACCTGATCGCCGGCCTCGGCCACCTCGAACAGCAATGGCGTCAGCTCGAGGCACTGCTGCTCGCTGAGAGCGCCGAGGTGGACCGCCTCGATGAGCGCGGCCATCGAGTCCAGCCCGTGGTGGCGGGGGAGCGCGGTGCGCAGGGCGGTGTCCGGACCGCGACCGTCCTCGGCCCGGGCCGCCCACCACATCGCTTCCTGCCACAGGTGGCCGCCGCCGCCCCAGTCGCCCGAGATGTGGCCGACCGCTGCGAACCGCACGGTCCGCCCGTCCGGCAGCACTCCGGTGCAGTTGATCCCGGCGCCGCAGACCACGGCCACGCCTCGGGAGGTGTCGGTGCCGGCCCGGAGCAGGGCGAAGGTGTCGTTGACCACCTCGGTCTCCGGCGCCCACCCGGCCGCGGCGATCGCCCCCTCGAGGGCCTCGTGCTCGACTGGGAGGTCCGCGTTTGCCAGGCACGCGGCCACGTGCCGGACCGAGACCGACCCGGCGCGCGAGAGCGCCTCGGCGACCGCCGGCGCTATCGACGCGACCGCCGCGGCAGCGCCGACCACGTGCGGACGGAACGGCCCTCCGCGAGCGCTGCCGAGGAGCTCGCCGTCCGCGGAGACCACGCAGACGTCGGTCTTGCTGTTCCCGGCGTCGATCGCCAGGACCGCGTCGATCAGGCCCACGTCAGGTGCTCCCGGTTGTGTGCGATGAGCCGGTCGGTGAGCCCGTCGGCCGTGTCCACCTGGCCGACGAGCGGGTGCGCCAGCAGTGCCTCGAAGACCCGCTGGCGGCCGCCGTGCAGCGCAGCCTCGAGGGCCAGGTGCTCGTACGCCGTCACGTGCGCGACCAGTCCGGCGTACAGCGGCGCCAGCGGCTCGAGCGGCACCGCCGTGACGCCGGCACGCGACACCGACGCCGGGACCTCGATGACCGCGTCGTCGGAGAGGAACGGGAAGGTCCCGTCGTTGCGGAGGTTGACGACGTGGGTCGACGGCGGCCCGTCTCCGAGCAGCCCCGCGGCCAGCTGCACCGCCGCCTCGGAGTAGAACGCTCCACCGCGCTGGCCGAGCAGCTCCGGCTTCTGGTCGAGCGACGGGTCGGCGTACAGCTCGAGCAGCCGCCGCTCTATCTCGGCCACCTCGGCGGCGCGCGACGGTGCCGCCCGCTGCTCGCGGACCACGTCGTCGTGGGCGTAGAAGTAACGCAGGTAGTACGACGGCACCACGCCCATCGCGCGCAGCTGGTCCGCCGAGAGGCCCACGGGCGGCGCGATCTCGTCGACGTACGACTCCAGCAGCTCGGGCAGGCGGTCCACCCCGTCCACCCGCGCCGCCCGCACCCAGGTCAGGTGGTTGAGGCCGACATGGTCGAGCTCCACGGCCTCCGGGACCACGTCCAGCAGGGCTGCGAACCGCCGCTGGAACCCGATGGCCACGTTGCACAGCCCGACCGCGCGGTGGCCGGCCCGCAGTAGAGCGCGGGTGACGATGCCGACCGGGTTGGTGAAGTCGATGATCCAGGCGTGCGGCGCAGCGGCCCGCACCTGCTCGGCCAGGTCGAGCACCACCGGCACCGTGCGCAGCGCCTTCGCCAGCCCGCCCGCCCCGGTGGTCTCCTGCCCGACGCAGCCGCACTCCAGCGGCCAGGTCTCGTCCTGGTTCCGCGCGGCCTGGCCGCCGACCCGCAGCTGCAGGAGCACGGCGTCGACACCGTCCAGCGCCGGCTCCAGCGAGGTGGCCGTCGTCAGCCGGCCGGGGTGGCCGAGCCGGGCCAGGATGCGGCGGCCCAGGCCGGCGACCAGCTCCAGCCGTTCGGTCGCCGGGTCCACGAGTACCAGCTCGTCGACCGGGAGGACGTCGTGCAGCCGGCCGATGCCGTCCACCAGCTCCGGGGTGTACGTCGACCCGCCGCCGACGACCGCGATCTTCATCGCGCCTGCCCTTCCGTGGGGTGGGTCATCCCTTCACCCCGGTCAGCGTGACACCCTCGATGAAGGCCTTCTGGGCCATGAAGAACAGCAGGATGACCGGGGCCATCACCAGCAGGGTGGCCGCCATGGTGAGGTTCCAGTTCGTGTGGTGGGCGCTCTTGAACGTCTGCAGGCCGTAGCTGAGCGTCCAGGCGCCCGGATTCTCGCTGGTGTAGATCTGCGGCCCGAAGTAGTCGTTCCAGCAGTAGAAGAACTGGAACAGCGCGACCGCGGCGATCGCCGGGCGGATCATCGGGAGCACCACCCGGAACAGCACCTGCAGCTCGCCGGCCCCGTCGACCTTCGCGGCCTCGGTGTACTCCCGCGGCACGGTGAGGAGGAACTGCCGGAGCAGGAAGATCGAGTAGGCGTCACCGAAGGCCAGCGGCACGATCAGCGGCCACAGCGTGCCGGAGAGGTGGAGCTGCTTGGCCCAGACGAGGTACATCGGCACGATCACGACCTGTGGCGGAAGCATCATCGTGGCGATGACCATCATCATCGCCAGGTTGCGCCCGCGGAACTGGAAGCGGGCCAGCGCGTAGGCGACCGGGATGCTCGAGACCAGGGTCAGCACGGTCCCCGCAACGGCGTACACGAGCGTGTTGCGCCACCAGGTCGAGAAGCCCGGCGTGTGCCAGGTGTCGGCCAGGTTGTGCCACTGGAACGGGTCGGGCCAGTAGTCGCGGGTCAGCGACTGCTCGTCGGTCATCAGGGCGGTGAGGGCGACGAACACGAACGGGAGCACGAAGAAGAGCACGCAGGCGATCGCGAAGGCGTGCACTGCCACCCACTCGAGCCGCGCCCGCAGCACCGGGCTCACAGGTCTTCTCCCAGCAGTCCGGTGCCTCGGCGCATCAGGAGCGCCGCGAAGGTCATGCTCAGCGCGAACAGCACCAGGGCGATCACGCACGCCGCACCGATGTCGAAGCGCTGGAAGCCCAGGTTGTAGACCAGCTGCGGCAGGGTCAGCGTGGACTTCTCGGGGTAGCCGGGCTCGAACTGCTGGCCCGAGCCCTGGATGTGGCCACTCGCCACCTCGCCGGCCACGATCGGCTGCGTGTAGTACTGCATGGTCGCGATCACGCCGGTGATCACCGAGAAGACGAGGACCGGGCGCAGGTGCGGGATGGTCACGTACCGCAGGCGGCTCCATGCTCCCGCTCCGTCCAGGTCGGCCGCTTCGTACAGCTCCTTCGGTACGTCGAGCAGCGCGGCCATGAAGATCACCATCAGGTCACCCACGCCCCACAGGGCGAGCAGGGTGAGGGCGGGCTTGGACCACTGCGGGTCGTTGAACCAGCCCGGTTCGGGCAGCCCGAGCTTCCCGAGGACCGTGTTGACCGGCCCGGTGCCGGGGTTGAGCAGGAAGACGAACGCGAGCGTGCCCGCCACCGGGGGCGCGAGGAACGGCGCGTAGAAGAGCGTCCGGAGCAGCCCGGCGCCCTGCTTGATCCGGATCACCAGCATCCCGACGACGAGGCCGAAAACGACCCGCGAGGTCACCATCACCAGGACGAACCACAGCGTGTTCTCCATCGCCGGCCAGAAGAACGGGTAGTCGCGGAAGACGAACGTCCAGTTGCCCAGCCCTGTGAAGGTCGGCGGGCTGAACCCGTTGTAGTGGGTGAAGGAGAAGTAGACCGTCGAGACCAGCGGATAGATGAAGAACAACCCGGTGCCGAGCAGCCAGGGCGACAGGAACGCGAGGTTCCTCAGCGCCTCGCGGCGACGCCGGGTCCGCGCCGTGACCGGATGTGGCTCGGTCCGGCGCGCTGCCGCCGCGGTGCTGGTCGTCGAGGCCATGTGGCGTGGGTGCCTACTTGCTCTGCTCGATGTCGGTGTCGATCTGCTTGGCCGCCTCGTCGAGCCCGGCCTGCAGGTCGCTCTGCTTGCCCGACTCGTAGTCGTAGCCGAGGTCCTGCAGCGTCACCAGGTAGGCGCCGCCGTTCGGGCTGGCCGGCGTCGTGTTGCTGTTCGGGTTGGCCGCGATCTGGAGGAACGCCTGGAAGTTGGGGTCCTGGCTGACGTCCGGTGAGGCGAGCGCGTCGACCGTCGACGGCACGTTGTGGATCGCGTTGGCGAAGTCCACGACGGCCTGGGTGTTGGTGGTGAGGTACTCCACGAAGCGCCACGCGGCGTTCTGCTTCTGGCTGGTGCTGGCGATGCCGACGATGGTGCCGGTGATGTAGCCCTTGCCGTACTGGTCGGCCTGGTCGTCGGGCACCGGGAACGGCGCCACGCCGTAGTTGAGGTCGGGCGCGTCCGCGTCGATCATGCCGGCCCGCCACTCGCCGTCGATGGCCATGGCGACCTGCCCGGTCATGAACGGGTTCTTGGCTCCGAACTCGTCACCGAACGTGCTGCGGTACTTCTCGAGCTTGTCGAAGCCGCCGAGCTTGTCGACCATGCCCTTCTGCCACTCGAACATGGCCTTGAGCCCGGGATCGGAGGCAGCCGTCGACTTGCCGTCGGCGTCGAAGTACGTCGGCGACCACTGCGCCGCGAAGTGCTCCGTCGTCGACTCGTAGCCGTGGTAGTTGGGCATGAAGCCGAGCTGGGCGTAGCCGTCGCCCTCGGGCTTGGTGAGCTTCACGGCGTCGGCCTCGAACTCCGAGAGCGTCTTGGGCGGCTCCGTGATGCCGGCCGCGGCGAACATGTCCTTGTTGTAGTACAGGCCGTAGGCGTCGCCCAGCAGCGGCAGCGAGCACTGGTTGCCCTGGTACTGCGTGTACTCGAGCTGAGGACCGGTGAAGGTGGTCTGCGGATCGATCCCGGCCTTCTCCATGAACGGGTTGAGGTCCACGAACGCACCCGAGCTGCAGAACTGGCCGACGTTGTTGGTGGTGAACGACGAGACCACGTCGGGTGCCGAGGAGCCGCCGGCCCGCAGCGCCTGGTTGATCTTGTCGTCGGTGATGTTGCCGACCGCCTTCACATGGATGTTCGGGTTGTCCTTCTCGAAGGCGTCGATGGTCTGCTGGATAGCCGCGACCTCGCTGTCCGCGCTCCAGCCGTGCCAGAACGTGATGGTGACGTCGGCGTTGGGGTTGTCGCTGTTCCCGCCCTCCGAGGAGCCGGTGCAGGCGCTGACCGCGAGCGGCAGGGCGACTGCCGCGGCGGCCGCG
>JBKPRL010000261.1:0-8173 GCA_046734535.1 bacterium
CCACCGGCCCGGCATCGTCCATCGCCTCGACCGGGACACTTCCGGGCTCCTCGTGGCGGCACGGACGGCCGAGGCCTACCTGGGGCTCGTGGAGGCGCTGTCGACCAGGCGGATCACCCGCCGGTACGAGGCCCTGGTCTGGGGCGTGCCTGAAGCCGCTCACGGCATCGTCGACGCGCCGATCGGAAGGTCACCGCGCCATCCCACCCGCATGGCCGTGGTGGCGGGCGGCAAGGAGGCCCGCACCCGCTACGAGGTCACAGGGCGCTACCGCGAGCCGGTGGTCTGCGCTCTGCTCGACTGCCAGCTGGAGACGGGGCGCACGCACCAGATCCGGGTCCACCTGGCGAGCCTCGGCCACCCGGTCGTGGGCGATCGCGACTACGGCGGCGCCCGTGACGGCCTCGATGTCCCGCGCCTCGTCCTCCACGCCGGCCACCTGGCCTTCACCCACCCCGTCAGCCATCAACCGCTGGCCTTCAGCGCCCCGCTGCCGCCCGACCTGGCGGCGGTCCTCGCCTCGCTCAGGTGACCACCTCGACGCAGGCAGCTCAGATCGCGCCGTGCGCGACGGGCGATGACCACCTCCGAGCTGGGCAGGCGAGATCGCGCGCGGTGACAGGGGAATGACGGTCGGAGGCCCGAGCCCGCCGGTCAGACCTCGACTCGGTCGTCGATGTCGTCCGAGCCCGCCGGTCAGACCTCGACTCGGTCATTGATGGGCTCCGGCCAGGGGGCCTCACCACGGGCCTGGCTGGCCACGTCGGCCAGGGAGTAGCCGTCCAGGTGATGACGCATGTGGGCGCCCACGTCGGCCCAGATGGCGAGCAGGACGCACTGGCCCTCGTGATCGCAGGCACCGTCCTGGTGGGGCTGGCCGAAGTCGCCGAGGGTGATCGGTCCGTCGACCGCGCTGACGATGTCCGACAGGCGGATGGCCTCCGCTGGCCGGGCCAGCACGTAGCCCCCTCCGACCCCTCGCTTGGATCGCACGAGCCCGGCGCCCTTGAGCGCGAGGAGGATCTGCTCCAGGTAGGGCTGGGGGAGCCCGGTGCGCTCGGCGATGTCCCGGACCGAGGTCGGACCGGCGTCGGGGTGCAGCGCGAGCGAGAGCAACGCCCGGCAGGCGTAGTCACCTCGGGTCGACACTCGCATCCGTCCCATGGTAGGGCCGCGCCGGGTCCCCGCGACGGCCAGCTGGCCAGCGTGACCGAACCGTCGCGACCATGCCCTTTGCCGCTACGGCGACGTGATGGTGGACTGAGCAGCCGTGGCGGACCGCCCCCTCGTCCCGGACTACGCCGGCCCGTGCCTGACGAATCTGGTCCCCTCGCTCCTCGGCCCTGGTCGGACCTCGGACCTGCCGGACTGGTTCCCGGGTCCGGCGCGGGACGCGCGGCAGGTCGTGCTGTTCGTGCTCGACGGCCTGGGCTGGGATCAGCTCACGGCCCGGGCCGATCGGGCGCCGGCCATGGCGTCGATGGCCGGCGGACCCATCGACGCCGTCGCGCCGACCACCACGGCCACCTCGCTGACCAGCATCGCGACCGGGCTCACGCCCGGCGAGCACGGTGTCGTCGGCTACCGGATCGCCATGTACGGCGAGGTGCTGAACGTCCTCCGCTGGAGCACTGGCGGTGGTGACGCCCGCCGGCGACTCGTGCCCAACGAGGTCCAGCCCCGGCGGCCGTTCCTCGGCTCGTCCGTGCCGGTCGTCGCCAAGACCGAGTTCGCCACCAGCGGGTTCACCCAGGCGCACCTCGCGGGCGTCCGCCACGTCGGCTGGCGCCTGCCGTCGAACCTGGCCGTCGAGGTGCGCCGGCTGCTGGCCTCCGGCGAGCCCTTCGTCTACGCCTACTACGACGGCATCGACAAGATCGCCCACGAGTACGGGCTGGGGGAGCACTACGACGCGGAGGTGACCGCGGCGGACCGGTTGGTGGCCGACGTGGCTGCCGCGCTGCCCCCTGAGGCCGCGCTGCTGGTCACAGCCGACCACGGTCAGGTCGAGGTGCCCGACGTCCTGCCGTTGAGTGCGGAGGTCATGGCCTGCACCCGCTTGCTGTCGGGCGAGGGCCGCTTCCGCTGGCTGCACGCCCGCCCGGGCGCGGAGCAGGCGCTGCTGGACGCCGCGACCGCGACCCATTCGGACCGAGGATGGGTGGTGCCCGTGCAGCAGGTCCTCGACGAGGGCTGGCTGGGCCCCTGGGTGAGCAGTGCAGCCCGGGGTCGGCTGGGCGACGTGGCCGTGCTGGCCCGGGACGCGGTCAGCTACGACGATCCGGCCGACACCGGCGCCATCGTGCTGCGCTGTCGCCACGGGTCGCTCACCGCGGCCGAGGTCCGGGTACCGCTCCTCGCCAGCCGTGGGGCATGATCGACGTCGACCACGAGGAGCCGCCCATGTCCGAACAGCACCCCGCCACCGCGCCCGCCGTGCCCGACGGGATCGAGCAACCAGAGGTCATCCCCCCGGGCGAGCTGGCGCCGACGCCCGCCGAGGGGAACGCCGAGCTGGAGTCGATCGAGTCGCCGGCGAAGGTGATGCGGGTGGGCTCGATGGTGAAGCAGCTGCTCGACGAGGTGCGCGCCGCGCCGCTCGACGAGCGCTCCCGCGAGCGGATGGCCGAGATCTACCGCACGTCGGTCGAGACGCTGGCCGAGGCGCTCTCGCCCGACCTCCAGGCCGAGCTGCGCTCCCTGGCCCCGCCGTTCGAGCCGGGTGCCGTGCCGACAGAGGCCGAGCTGCGGGTGGCCCAGGCCCAGCTGGTGGGCTGGCTGGAGGGCCTCTTCCACGGCATCCAGGCCACGCTGTTCGCGCAACAGCTGGCCGCCCGCCAACAGCTGGAGCAGATGCGGGGCCAGCTCATGCCCGGGCAGGTCCCGGGACAGCAACAGATGCCGGAACCCGGCCGGGAACGCCCGGGCACCTACCTCTGAGGGGAGGGGCGGGTCCCCACGGCCCGGTGGTACCCTCCCAAAGCACACTGGTGTAACTCGCTGGTGCCGGCCGCACGCCGGCGCAGGCGCCACGCGCCGACACCGACGACTCGACCGGGACCACCTCGACACCAAGGGAGCCGCCCACGTGGGGGACTCGTTCACCCACCTCCACGTCCACACCGAGTACTCGATGCTCGACGGCGCGTCGCGTGTCGAGGACCTGGTCGCGGCCGCGGTCGCGGACGGCCAGCCGGCCCTCGGGATCACCGACCACGGCAACATGTACGGGATCCTGGACTTCTACCGAGCCTGCCAGGCCCAGGGGATCACGCCCGTGCTCGGCACGGAGGCCTACATGGCCCACGACCACCGCTCGGAGCGGCCACCCCGCCGGGGCCGGGTGGACGACACCGGTGGCGACACGGAGGGGGGTCGCAAGCTCTACTACCACCTGACCCTGCTGGCCGAGAGCGACGCCGGGTACCGCAACCTGATCCAGCTGGCCAGCCTGGCCTTCCTCGAGGGCTACTACTACAAGCCCCGACTGGACTGGGAGCTCCTGGAGCGCCACCACGACGGCCTCGTCGCCACCACCGGCTGCCTGGGTGGCCACGTGCTGCAGTCGCTCGTCCAGGGCGATCAGGCCGGGGCGCTGGAGAAGGCGGGACGCCTGCAGGACATCTTCGGCCGCGACAACCTCTTCGTCGAGCTGCAGGACCACGGGCTGCCGGCGCAACGTGACACCAACCCCCAGCTGATCGACATCGCCCGGAAGCTCGGTGCTCCGCTGCTGGCCACCAACGACAGCCACTACACGCGCCGCGACGACCACCTCGCGCACGACGCCCTCCTCTGTGTGCAGACCGGCGCGCTGATGAGCGACCCGAAGCGGTTCCACTTCGAGGGCGACCAGCACTACCTGAAGACCGCGCAGGAGATGCGTCACCTGTTCCGCGAGGTGCCCTCGGCCTGCGACAACACGCTGTGGATCGCCGAGCGGGCCGACGTCACCATCGAGTTCGGCAAGCCCCAGCTGCCCGAGTTCCCGTTGCCGGCCGGGGTGGCCACGGCAGAGGAGTACCTACGTCACCTGACCTTCCAGGGGGCGGCGCAGCGGTGGGGCGATCCACTCCCGCCCGAGGTGGCCGACCGCCTGCGCTACGAGCTCCAGGTGATCGCCGACATGGGCTTCAGCTCGTACTTCCTGATCGTGTGGGACCTGATCAAGCACGCCAAGGACAACGGCATCCGCGTCGGCCCGGGACGGGGGAGCGCGGCAGGGTGCGCGGTGGCCTACTGCCTGGCCATCACCGACATGGACCCGATCCGCTACGACCTGCTGTTCGAGCGGTTCCTCAACCCCAGCCGGATCTCGATGCCTGACATCGACATGGACTTCGACTCCCGGTTCCGGGACGAGATGATCCGCTACGCGTCGGAGAAGTACGGCCGGGACCACGTGGCCCAGATCATCACGTACTCGACCATCAAGGCCCGGGCCGCGGTGCGCGATGCGGCTCGAGTGCTCGGCCACCCGTATGCCGTGGGCGACCGGGTGGCCAAGGCCATGCCGCCTCTGGTGATGGGCCGGGACACGCCGCTGCGGTCGTGCCTGGAGGAGCACCCCCGCTACCTCGACGGGTACAAGGCCGCCGCGGACCTGCGCTCGATGTACGCCGCCGACCCCGACGTGAAGCAGGTCGTCGATGTCGCCCTCGGCCTGGAGGGACTCCGCCGGCAGGACGGGATCCACGCCGCCGCGGTGGTGATCACCAAGGAACCCCTGACCACCTACCTGCCGATCCAGCGCAAGCCCGAGCCGGGCCAGGCTCCCGACGACGCCCCGATCGTCACCCAGTACGAGATGCACGGCGTCGAGGACCTGGGCCTGCTCAAGATGGACTTCCTCGGGCTGCGGAACCTGGACGTCATCACCGACACCGTCGCCCTGGTCCGGGCGACCAGGGACCCAGAGTTCGACATCGACGCCGCGCCGCTCGACGACGCCCTCGTCTACGAGCTCCTCGGCCGGGGCGACACGCTGGGGGTCTTCCAGCTGGAGTCGCCGCCGATGCGGTCGCTGCTGCGCTCCCTGGCCCCGACCGACTTCGGCGACGTCTCGGCCGTCCTCGCCCTCTACCGGCCGGGTCCGATGGGCGTCAACATGCACAACGACTACGCCGACCGGAAGAACGGCCGGCAGGACGTCCGCTACATCCACCCCGACGCGGAGGAGGTCCTGGCCGACACGTACGGCCTGATGATCTACCAGGAGTCGGTGATGCGGATGAGCCAGCGCTTTGCGGGCTACTCCCTGGCGGACGCCGACAACCTGCGCAAGGCCTGCGGCAAGAAGATCCGGGAGCTGATGGCCAAGGAACGGGCCAAGTTCGTCGACGGCTGCGAGGCGACCGGCTACGGGCGGCCGCTCGGCACGCAGCTGTTCGACATCATCGAGGGCTTCGCCGACTACGCGTTCGCCAAGAGCCACGCCTTCGGCTACGGCCTCATCACCTACCAGACGGCCTACCTCAAGGCCCACTACCCGGTCGAGTACATGGCCTGCCTGCTGACCAGCGTGAAGGCGAGCCTGGAGAAGGCCGCCGTCTACCTGGCCGACTGCCGGGCCATGGGCATCAAGGTGCTGCCACCAGACGTCAACCTGTCGGCGGCCGACTTCACCGCGCTGGCCGCGAGCGATGCACCGCCGGGCGTGCCCGTGCCGGTGGGGGCCATCGGCCTCATCCCCTTCGGGCTGTCCGCGGTCCGCAACGTCGGCAGCGGACTCGTCCGCCTGATCGTGGAGGAGCGGGAGAAGGCCGGCCCGTTCGTCTCCTTCTACGACTTCGTCGAGCGGGTCGACCCTTCAGTGCTGAACAAGCGCAGCGTGGAGTCGCTCATCAAGGGCGGCGCCTTCGACACGTTGGGCCACCCCCGCAAGGGCCTGCTGCAGGTCTTCGAGCAGATCATCGACGCCACCCTGCAGCGGCGCCGGGAGCGGGACCAGGGCGTGATGAGCCTCTTCGGCGAACTCGCCGTCGACGGCGAGGGCTACAGCGAGCGCGTCGCCATCCCGGACGTCGAGTTCGACAAGGTCCTCCGCCTGCGCTTCGAGAAGGAGATGCTCGGGCTCTACGTGTCCGACCACCCCCTCATGGGCTACGAGGCAGCGCTGCGCCGCCAGACCGGCGCCGCCATCGCCGATCTGGATGAGCGTCCGGACGGCGAGATCCTGACCGTCGGCGGGGTCGTCACGAACCTCCAGCGCAAGTTCACGAAGAAGGGCGACCCGATGGGAGTGTTCGTCCTCGAGGACCTGCAGGACTCGGTCGAGGTCACCCTCTTCCCCCGCGTCATGCAGGAGCACGGCTACAAGCTGTCCGACGACGCCATCGTGCTGCTCAAGGCCCGCGTGGACAAGCGGGACGAGACCCCGAAGCTCATCGGCATCGAGGTCACGACGTTCGAGGGCTTCGCCGAGGCCGCCCCACCGTTGCGGCTCAACCTGCCCGCCGCCGTGCTCTCCGAGGAGCGCATCGACCGCCTCAAGGCCATGCTGGCCGAACACCCCGGGGAGTCCCCGGTCTATCTGCACCTGGGCGAGGGCAAGGTCCTGCGCCTTCCCGACCAGCACCGCGTCGACCTGCCCCGGGTGGTGGGCGAGCTGCGGGTCGCCTTCGGCCACGAAGCCGTCGTGCTGTAGCGATCTGTGGGTAGCCCCCGTCTGTAGCGCTCCGAGCACACTTCGTGGTGCTGCTTTTCCGAACGGCGTCCGGAGATGGCAAAATGGTGACCCGCCGGTCAAGCGCACCGGCGGTCCCACATCGAAGAACGTGCCGGGACGCCCCGGCGCCTGAGCTGCCGGGAGCGGTCACGAAGATGGCGATCCAGGTGGAGACCAAGGACAGCACGGCCCTCACCGACGCTGACCTCGACGAGATGGCGTCCATGGGCGGCGCCTTCGGGATCGGCGACCTGTCCAAGGCCAAGGAGGATTGGGTCCTCGCCACGCGCGCAAGGATCGAGGGAAAGCTGAACGGGTACGCGTTCTCGACCCTGGAGCGCATCGGGGGCACGCCCTGCGTGCTCCTCGGGATGCTGAGCGTCAAGCGCACGGCCAAGCGCGAGGCGGTGCTGAAGGGGCTCATGGGCGAGGCGTTCCACCGTGCGCTCATGGCCTTCCCCGACGAGGACGTCGTCGTGGGTGCTCGCTTCATCGCACCGGACGGCGTCGATGCCCTGCGCCCCCTGACCGACATCATCCCCCGGGCCGGCCACCGGGCCGTGGGTGAGGAGCGGGCGTGGGGCCGCCGGCTGGCCAAGCGCTTCGGCGTGGACTCGACCTACGACGAGCAGAGCTTCGTCGTGAAGGCCAACGGCCAGTCCGGCTTCCTGGACCACGAGACGCTCAAGCCCGAGAAGATCGACCCCGACGTGGCCGCGCTGTTCCGAGGCGTCAACGTCGCCAAGGGCGGCTCGCTCATCGTCTACGGGTGGACGATGGCCGAGGACCTGCTCAAGCTGGGCTCGCGGGACTGACCGAGCCGAGCCTGGCCGACGTCGTCCGCCGCCGGCGGATGACGCGGAGCTTCGACGCATCGCGGCCGGTCCCCGCGGGGCTGCTCGAAGAACTCGTCGACCTTGCCTCCCGTGCGCCGAGCGCCGGCAAGGCCCAGGGATGGCACCTCGTCGTGTTGGAGGGTACGGAGACCGCCCGCTTCTGGGACGTGACCCTGCCTCGTGAGCGCCGGGCAACGTTCGGCTGGCCCGGTCTCCTCGACGCGCCGGTGATCGCGCTGCCCCTGGCCGATCCGTCGGCGTACGTCCGCCGCTACGCGGAGGCAGACAAGGCGGCGACCGGGTTGGGTGCGGCCACAGAGGACTGGCCGGTGCCGTACTGGACAGTGGATGCCGCGTTCGCCGTCATGACGCTGCTGCTCGCGGCCGAGGAGCTCGGGCTCGGCGCGTTGTTCTTCGGTGTCTTCCGGGGCGAGGAGGAGCTGCGGCGGACGTTGGGGTTGCCCGCCGGCCTCGAGCTGTTGGGCGCGATCGCCCTGGGCTGGCCGGGTCCTCCCGTTCGTCCCGGGCGATCGGCGGGCCGCCCCGGCCGCCGGCCGGCGGAGATCATCCACCGGGGCCGGTGGTGAGCCTCAGGAGCCGCCCTGGATGCCGCACTTCTCCTGCAGGTAGGTGTTCACCCGCTGGCTGGCGGCGTTGAACTCGTCGCTGT